>DATDCZ010000191.1:0-96751 GCA_036524055.1 Anaerolineales bacterium
CGGGCGATCTATCATTTCTTCCGTGACTCCGGGGACTGTGCCGTCGAACTGATCTTGCTGAGTTTGGCTGACCTGCGGGGCACGCGTGCGCACACGCTGACTGAACAGACGTGGAAGACCTGGGTGGATGTGGCCCGGGAGCTGATGGAAAATCTGTGGGAGAGGCCCTCGGAAAGCGTGTCTCCGCCGCGCCTGCTGGATGGAAACGATCTGATGCGCGAGCTGGGCCTTGAGCCCGGTCCAAGGCTTGGTGAACTGATGGCGAACCTGCGCGAAGCCCAGGCCATGGGAGAAGTCACTACCAGAGAGGAAGCCCTGAAGTTTGGACGGGATTGGCTGATTCAGAGGCCAACGTAACATGATCCGGCGTCCCGGAAACGGGCTGCGGGACCGAAGGAGATTGGAGGCGAGAGATGGAAGAGAGCATCCTCAATATTGACGGGATCAACATTGGCTACACGCGGCGCGGCAGCGGCAGCCCGCTAGTGCTGTTGCACGGGTATCCCCTGGATAGGACCATCTGGGGAAGAGTGGCGGAGATGCTGGAGCGGGAATACGATCTGATAATCCCAGACCTGCGGGGCTTCGGCGCCTCGGACGTGATGGAGGCAGACCGCTCCATCATCGAGTACGCAAGCGATGTTGCCGGTTTGCTCGAGCGGCTGCGTGTGCGAAGGGCGCATATCGTGGGTCACTCCATGGGAGGCTATGTCGCGCTGGCGTTCGCGCGCGAATTTGCAGACAAGACGGCGGGCCTCGGATTAGTCTCTTCCCAGGTGCTCGCCGACTCGGACGAAAAAAAGGCAGCGCGGCAGGCGAACGCCCGCGAGATAATGGAGCAGGGCATAGCCGGAGTGGCGGAGGGGATGGCCCCGAAGCTGAGTCACGAGCCCAGTGTGCAGGAGTTCGTTCGTGACGTGATCTCACGGCAGCGACCGCTGGGTCTGGCTGTTGCCCTGGACGCGATGGCCGGCCGGCCGGACGCGACTGACGTGCTCCGGTCGTTTGGAGGACCCGCCGTGATCGTGCATGGCGATGCAGATGAATTGATTCCCGTCGAACGGGGGCGAGAGATGAGAGAAGCGCTCAAATCTGCACACTACCTGGAACTTCCAGGCGCGGGGCACATGCCGATGATGGAGAATCCGGCCGCGGTGGCCGAAGCTTTGCGGTTCCTGCCCGCCAGGAAAGACAAGACGGTCACGCTACTCGACGGCTGAGGGGGTCTTCCGAGACAAGTTAACGTCTCCACTGCGGGCTGTTTCGCGGGTGAGTGTTGCAGCTGTGTACATATTGCGGCGCGCAGGGTGATGTTTGTCCTGAGAGTCGAGAATCCCGCTTTGGTACAATCCTTCACAATTTGCGCTCATCGCAGTCCAGGAGGACGGAATGAAGAAATGGGTCTATGTGTTCAATGAACTTCGGGCGGTGGAAAAAGCCACGGGCGGGACGTGGGATGACGTCAAAAGTCTAGTCGGCGGAAAGGGTGCGGGGCTGCTCGACATGACCCGCGCGGGCGTGCCGGTTCCCCCATTCTTTACCGTCACAACACAAGCGTGCAACGAGTACCAGCGGACTGGAAAATTCCCGGCAGGAATGTGGGACCAGGAACTGGCAGCTCTGAAGGAGATCGAGAAGGCCGCAGGGAAGAAATTCGGCGGGACTGAGAATCCACTCCTGGTTTCGTGCCGATCGGGGGCGAAATTCTCCATGCCCGGTATGATGGACACAGTGCTGAACATCGGCCTCACGGACAAGACCGCGGAGGCGATGCTCAAGCTGACCCGAAATCCGCGTTTCGTATATGACTCTTATCGCCGTCTGGTGGAAATGTTCGGAACAGTGGTGCTTGGAATCGCCGATGAGGCATTCGAGGAACCCCTTAAGAACTACAAACAAAAGAAGGGCTACAAACTTGACGTCGACATGACCGCGGATGATTGGAAGGAAATGGTTGTCCAATTCAGGGCCGTGGTGAAGGACAAGAAGGGAATTGACTTCCCGCAAGACCCTTTCCGGCAACTGGAGCTGGCCACCGAAGCCGTATTCAAGTCATGGAACGGCAAGCGCGCGGTCGACTACCGTCGGAAAGAGAAAATCCCGGATGACCTGGGAACGGCAGTCAATATCGTCGCCATGGTGTATGGAAACATGGGGGAGGACTCCGGAACTGGGGTGGCCTTTACACGCAACCCGTCCACCGGCGACCCGAAGATGATGGGCGAGTATCTTCTCAACGCCCAGGGTGAGGATGTGGTTGCGGGGATCCGCAACACAGACCCGATTGAAAACCTGAGGCACAAGATGCCGCAGGCCTACAAGCAGTTCATGCAGATCACCGACCGCCTCGAGAATCACTACCGTGAGATGCAGGATGTGGAGTTCACGATCGAGCGCGGCAAACTGTGGATGCTGCAAACCCGCAACGGCAAACGGACAGCCAAGGCGGCGGTCAAGATCGCGGTGGATATGGCCAATGACGGCCTGATCACGCGTGAAGAGGCCGTGGGTCGGGTGACGCCGGATCAGGTCGACGCGCTGCTGCACCCGCGATTTGACGACAAAGCCAAGGTCGATGCCGAAGCCTCGGGGTCCGTATTTGCCAGCGGCGTAAATGCGAGCCCAGGCGCCGCGGTCGGGCAGGTCTACTTCGATGCCGACACAGCTGAGCGAATGGCAAAAGAGCATAAGCAGGACGTCATCATGGTGCGGCCGTTCACAAAGCCGGATGACGTCCACGGCATGATCGCGTCCAGGGGCGTACTGACCAGCGAGGGCGGTGCCACATCACATGCCGCGGTGGTCGCCCGTCAGTTCGGCATCCCGTGCGTCGTCGGTGCCGCCGCAATCAAGATCGACCTCGAGAAGCGCGTGATGACGGCACGCGAGACGACCGTCCGCGAAGGCGATTGGATCTCGGTGGATGGCGCCACCGGCATGGTCTTCATCGGCAAGATCGCGATGACAGAGCCGTCGCTTGAAGAGCAGACGGAGCTCATGACACTCCTGAAATGGGCAGACCAGATCTGCAGCCAACCCGGGCTGCGGCGCGCAGAAAAAGGCTGGCCGACACGGGGATTGCAGGTGTGGGCGAATGCAGACTATCCAAAGGATGCCCGCAGAGCGCGCACATACGGGGCCATGGGAATCGGACTCTGTCGCACGGAGCACATGTTCTTCGAACCGGAGCGGCTGCCGGTTGTGCAGAGGATGATCCTGGCCGCTTCCTCCGAGGCGCGCACATCGGCGCTCAACGAACTGCTGCCCCATCAGCGCAAGGATTTCGATGGGTTGTTCGAAGCCATGGATGGCCTGCCGGTCATCATCCGCCTGATCGATCCGCCCTTGCACGAATTCATGCCCTCGGAAGAGGACCTCTTCGAAGAGGTCGTGACGATGCGCGTGAAGGGCGAGACCGCAGGATTGGCGGAGAAGGAGAATCTGCTGGCGACCATACGCGGCCTGCACGAATCCAATCCCATGATGGGATTGCGTGGCGTGCGCCTGAGCATCGCCATGCCGGAGATCGTCGAAATGCAGGTCCGGGCCATTTTTGAGGCTGCGGCCGATTGCACCAAGCGCGGCATCGTGGCAAAGCCCGAGGTCATGATCCCGCTGACAGGAACGGTGAAGGAACTTGAATGGATCCAGCCGCGACTCACCCGAATTGCCAAGGCTGTGATGAAGGAGAAGGATGTCAAGTTCCCCTACAAGTTCGGCACAATGGTGGAAATCCCGCGAGCAGCAGTCACGGCATCAGAGGTCGCCAAACTGGCGGAGTTCTTCTCGTTCGGCACGAACGATCTGACGCAAATGACCTTCGGCTACTCGCGTGATGATGCCGAACGGAACTTCCTGGTGACCTATGTTGAGCAGGGCATTTTGCCGGTCAACCCGTTCCAGACACTGGATCGCGAAGGCGTCGGCCGCCTCATGCAGATGGCGATAGCTGAGGGCCGGCAGACACGGCCAGCGCTGGAGGTTGGCATCTGCGGCGAACATGGTGGTGATCCGGAATCGATCGAGTGGTGCCACATGATCGGCAACAACTACGTGAGCTGCTCGCCGTTTCGTGTGCCGATCGCCCGGTTGGCCGCCGCGCAGGCGGCCCTGAAGCACCGCCCAGCGAAAGCAGGGCAGACCGGCGGGTCCAAGACCAAAACACGAGGCCGCAACGCTGCGACGCGTCACACGGTCGCGAAAAGGGCTGCACGCGGAAAGCGCCGATAGCGAGAAGGAAGACCGCCCCTCATGTGAGGGGCGATTTCTTGCCCAGCGACAACCGTCTGAACGTGCCGCCGGGCTACAAAACATGTTGCAGCCGTCCGCGCCAGCGAATTCGCCCTGGGCCAGCCTCACTCGGCTACGGATGACACTCGCAGCATTGCCAGGGAGAGTGGAGATCGGATGAACACCATAGAAGCCATCAATGCGCGTCATTCCGTTGGCAATTTCAAACCGGACGCAGTGTCGCGGAACGTTATCGAGAACCTACTCTCGGCCGCCGTGCAAGCCCCCAATCATCACAAGATCAGGCCCTGGCGCTTCTTCGTGATTGCAGGGGCGGCGCGAGACAGACTGGGCGAGGCGATGGCTGAGGGTCTCCGCAGACGGAACCCGCTGATAGGCGAAGAGAGCCTGATAAGAGAGCGCGCGAAACCGCTGCGAGCGCCAGCGATCATTGCGGTGGCAGTGGATCGTCCCACGGAAGAACGCATTATCGAAATCGAAAACATCTGCGCTGCCGCGGCCGCGTGCCAGAACCTTCTGCTGGCGGCCACCGACTTGGGGCTGGCGAGCTACTGGCGAACTGGTGATGCAGCGCGGGACCCCGTCGTGAAGGAGTTCCTGGGCCTGGAGGCGAGCCAGCCACTGATCGCTTTCATCTATGTTGGATACCCCGGAGCCATACTTGAGAGCCCGCCGCGGCCCGGATTCGACGATCGAACCACTTGGTTGGATTAAGGCTTGGGGATCGACGGTGCTTGGGGCCCGGTCTCCATTCAATAACCGGGCGCTTCCAACGCTAAAAGAGCCAGTACCTGGCAGTGGCCATGCAAACCAGTGCAACGATCAGCAATACGGTGCTAATCGTGCCTGCCGAAGCCATGGCCTTCCTCGCTCCCTCTATGGCGGCGGCTTGTTCCGCAGATACGCCACCACTGGCCTGTTCAGCCAGTCTGCCCACCTTGGCGGCGTAGCTACCCACCATCTGGCCAGCGCCCATTCCCAGGATCGCGGCCAGCGCTCCCAACCCAAAGCCAATGCCGGGACCGGAGGTCCACCAGGCAGAGGTGAAGCCTTGAGCATCGATCCAATACAGGCCAGCTCCTGCAAGGACGGTGACTGTTGAAGCCGCCGTCATTCGGGCGCTGATGCGAGCATGTTCGATCAGGCGAGCCATAACCTTCTGTCCGGCTTCGCCCGTGGCAACAACGGCCGGCGTCAAGTAGAAGGTGCTAAACAGGGCCGCGCCGACCCAGAAGACTCCGGCTCCGATATGCAGCAATCGCAAAACGAGCACAAGCGTGTTCACGAGCGTCCTCCCGATGAGTTTCGGGTATATTAGCACAGAAGAGGGCGCGCCTGCAACCCGAGAGCCAAGGCCGAATCCCGTAGTGCTATAATGCGCCGCTTGGGGGACGGGGCAGAACGTCTACGACCCGGCGGTGTTCTTCAGTGCGATAACCGGAGAAATGATGAACAAGAAAGAGCAACTCGAGTTGTATCATGAGATGGTGCTGATACGGCGCCTCGAAGAGCGGGGTGCAGAGCTGTACCAGCAGGGAAAGATTGGCGGCTTCATGCACCTATACATAGGGCAGGAGGCGGTGTGCAGCGGATTGATCGCGGCGCGAGAGCCGCGCGACAGGGTCATTACGGCGTACCGCGACCATGGCGTAGCCATCAGCTGCGGCATTTCGCCGAACCAGGTGATGGCTGAGCTCCTGGGCAAGTCCACAGGAACGTCAAAGGGCAAGGGCGGATCCATGCACATGGCCGACACCAGCAAGAACTTCTGGGGTGGGCATGCGATAGTCGGCGCGCACCTGCCCATCGCCATGGGCATGGCACTGGGGGACAAGTACGGCGGGAAAAATAACGTTACGATCTGCATGTTCGGTGAGGGGGCCACGAACATCGGTTTCTTTCATGAGGCCGTCAACATGAGCAAGGTATGGAATCTGCCCGTGTTGTGGGTCTGTGAGAACAATGTCTATGGCATGGGCACCGCGGTCGACCGGGCTTCAGCTGTCTCATCGATTGCCATGAAGGCACGCGGATACGACATGGCCAGTGAACGCGCTGACGGCATGGATGTGATGCAAGTCTATGACGCATCGAAGAAAGCGATCGATATGGTGCGCGGCGGTGGTGGCCCGTTCCTGCTGGAGTTCACAACCTATCGATTCCGTGGCCACTCCATGGGCGACCCGGAGAGATACCGAAAGCAGGACGAAGTGAAGAAGTGGGAAGAGAGCGACCCGATCGGCATCTTCAGAAGGCAACTACTGGATGGCAAATTCGCCAGTGTCAAGGCTCTGGATGAGGCGGAAACGCAGGCGGCTGCCGAGGTCGAGAAGGCCGTTGAATTCGCGGAAGCATCGCCTGAGCCGACGCTCGACGACCTCTACGTGGGTATCTACGCGGACTGAGCCCGCGACAGGGCACCGAGCAGACATCGACGCGAAGACATGGACCGGCGCCAGCGCTGGTGGAGCAAAGAATGGCACACATCACGATGCGGGAGGCAATCTCGCAGGCACTTTGGGAAGAGATGGAACGCGATGCCTCGGTATTCATAATGGGGGAGGAGGTCGGCGTATGGGGTGGTTCGTACGCCGTAACGAAGGGTTTCTTCGATCACTTCGGCGGTGAACGTGTGCGCGACACCCCGATTGCCGAGGCCGGAATCATTGGTGGAGCCATTGGCGCTGCGCTGGTCGGACAACGACCGGTTGCCGAGCTCATGACGATCAATTTTGCATTCGCGGCGATGGATCACATCGTGAATGAGGCGGCCAAGCTGCACTATATGTTTGGCGGGCAGTTCACGCTGCCCCTGGTCATTCGCACGGTGGGAGGCGGGGGCCGCCAGCTGGGTGCGACCCACTCGCAAACCCCGGATGCAATCTTCGCCCACTTCCCGGGATTGAAGGTTGTGGCTCCGGGGACCCCGGCGGACGCCAAGGGACTGTTGAAGTCAGCCATCCGATCCAACGATCCGATCCTGTTCATCGAGCACGCCACGATGTACCAGGTGCGCGGCGACGTTCCCGACGGGGAGTACACAATCCCAATTGGCGAATCGAAGATCCAACGCCCAGGGCGCGATGTAACAGTCGTCACATATTCCAAGGGGCTTGAGATCTCAATGAAGGCCGCAGAGCAACTTGCGAAGGATGGCGTTGAGCTCGAGGTCGTCGATCTGCGCTCGCTGCGGCCGCTGGACATGGGACCGGTGCTGGAGTCCTTTAAGAAGACGAACCGGGCCGTTGTGGTGGAAGAGGGCTGGAAGTCATTTGGGGTGGGTGCAGAAATCGCGAGCCGCATCTACGAAGGAGCCTTTGACTTCGTGGATGCTCCGATACGGCGTGTAGCACAAGACGAGGTTCCCCTTCCATACAATCGGACGCTTGAGCAAGCCGCGCTGCCCCAAGTCGATGATGTGATTGCGGCGGTCAGAGAGGTGCTCTAATGGCCGAGACTATCAATATGCCCAAGCTGGGCTTCGACATGCAGGAAGGCACCCTGGTGCGGTGGGTGAGAACTGAAGGGGAGAGCATTAGCAAGGGCGACGTGCTGGCTGAGATCGAGACCGACAAGGCGACGGTCGAGGTGGAATCTTCCGCCAGTGGGATCATTCGAAAACTGCTGGTGGATCAAGGCGCGATCGTCCCCATCGGGGCACCGATTGCGATCGTCGGGACGAAAGATGAGAAAATCGAAGCGCCTTCCACCACGGTCCTAGCTTCGGAGACTCCGTCGAAGCCGGAGGTGGATACTCCGCCCACCGCAGCTCCGTTGCCTGCACCCAAACCAGAGGCAGCAGCCGACATGGGCCCCAGTAAGGCATCTCCATTGGCACGTCGAATGGCGCGGGAAGCCGCCGTCGATCTTGCGCGTATCCAAGGCTCGGGGCCGGGTGGGCGAATTATCCGGAGAGACATTGAGGCGGCGATTACGCGGGGCGGTGACCCGTCCATCGGCGTCTCGAAACCCACCTTCGCGACGATCCAACCAATGGCGCGCAACGACGAGGTGGTGCCGCTCTCGAAGCTACGTCAGGCAATCGCAAGGCGGATGACGGAATCAAAGAGCACAGTCCCGCACTTCTACGTGACGCATGAATACCGCCTGGATTCACTGATGGACATGCGCGAGCAAGCCAACACGGTGCTTTCACAAGACGAGAAGCTATCGGTTAATGACTTTGTCATCAAAGCGGTTGCGCTGTGCCTGCACGAGTTTCCGAACCTGAACGCCGCCTATCAAGGCGACCGCGTGCTACGTCGTGGCTCGATCAATATCGGCGTGGCGGTAGCCGTGGAGGGCGGTCTACTTACCATCGTGTGCACTGGAGCCGATCTGAAGCCGGTACGGCAGATCTCAGCAGAGGTCAAGCAGATGGCTGCGAGGGCACGAGCCGGCAAAGTGCATCCAAACGACATCGAGGGCTCCACGTTCACCATCAGCAACCTGGGCATGTTCGATGTCGAAAACTTCACTGCCATCATCAATCCACCCGAAGCTGCCATTTTGGCAGTGGGGTCTGCGCGGCAGATCCCGGTCGTTGATAAGGGCGAGATACGCGCCGGCTGGCGCATGAAAGCAACCGTTGCCGTGGACCACCGGGTGAGCGATGGGGCCGAGGCAGCCCAATTCATGCAGGCGCTGTCCAAGTACATTGAAACGCCCATGAGCCTGTTCCTCTAGGAAGATCGATCCGGAGGGCCAATGCCTTCCGGATCTTCATGTCAATGAGACACTCGATCTACTTTCATATCCCGTTCTGCATGCACCGCTGCGCCTATTGTGATTTCAATACATATGCCGACCAGGGGAAGTACCTCGCCGCGTACGTCGTGGCACTCCGCCGAGAAATTGAGTATTTAGGCGAACGCGCGCCAATCGATCTGACTGCTCACACCATATTCTTTGGAGGGGGAACACCCTCGCTTCTTTCTCACTCGCAGGTGCGAGGAGTGCTGCGTGCCCTCAGGGGGGCGATCGCCGTTGAGGAGGGTGTGGAGATCACGCTCGAGGCAAATCCAGGGACACTGTCCGAGCCAGCTCTTCAAGGCATGCGCGAAGCCGGCGTCAATCGACTCAGCTTGGGCGTGCAGTCCGCGAACGGGGAGGAACTCCGGCTGTTGGAACGTACTCACAGCTTCCTGGACGTTCTTAATGCCGTGACCATGGCCAGAAGGGCCGGATTCGACAACTTGAACATGGACTTGATCTTCGGGTTGCCGGGCCAATCGATGTGGGCATGGCAGGAGACGGTGAAACGAGTGCTTGCCGTGCGGCCAGAACACATTTCCGCATATGCGCTGACTCTCGAGCACGGAACACCCTTTGGACAGTGGTCGAAGCGGGGATTAATGGTCGAGCCGGATGCGGACCTGGCTGCCGATATGTACGAGTGGCTTTCCGATGTGCTTGCGTCCCAGGGTTACGCGCAGTATGAAATCTCGAACTGGGCACTCAGAGGGCGCGAGTGCGTCCACAATCTACAGTATTGGCGGGGGCAACCATATCTCGGATTGGGTGCCGGAGCGCATGGATATGCCGGCGGATACCGGTACTCGAACGCGCTCGGAATTCGAGACTACATCGAGCGGCTGGGGGGGCCCGTTCCGGATCAACGGTCGGGCAATATCGCGGTCGCACCCTCAACCATGAAGTTGACTGAAACCCAATCAGCATTCCCATGTTCACCTGCGAGCGTGAACTTCCATCGCCAGACTACAAATGATGACATGAGTGAGTTCATGATCATGGGGCTGCGCCTCACGCGCGAGGGCATCAGCGCCAGAGAGTTCCTGAATAGGTTTGGCGTGGTGCTGGATGAGCGATTTGGTAATCCCCTAGCGGGCTTGGAAAGACTTGGACTGATCGAACGGGCAAGAACAGAAGGATTGCCCGAAGCCGCCCACAAAAGGGCTGGAGGCGCTGCGTCGGAAATTGTAGTGCGCCTAACGCCGCGCGGCCGACTGCTGGGGAATCGAGTCTTCGCGGAATTTGTGGAGCCGGCTGCGTAGAGTGATAATCGAGGGCAATCGGCCTGCGCGCCCGCTCGGGCCAACCCCGCGTCATCAAGCGCCTCCAGGCGAAGGTCGATTACCTTTGGAGGTGGCGGTCAGGCTGGGTGGCAAGTGTGCGTAGCACCCCTCCAGGTCATTTGATGATGGGAGGGGGCGGCACTGTGGGCGGTTGCGGCGTCCTGGGTTTTCGCGTCGCAGGTGGTTCGGTGCTCGGGCACAATTGAGGTTCGAATCCCGTGGCCCTGAAGCCAAACGCACTGCGGCACACATTGTCGACCGCATAGAGGTCGCCAAGCGGATAGTACCTGTTGTCCCGGACAGGGGAGCCTGCATCCGCCGCGGTGAAGCGGTCGACATAGTCCAACTTGGTCGGGTCTTTGAGACCGGCATCGGCGAAGACGCCCAGCATGAAGACGGTGCCAGACCATGATTTCTTGAAGGCGAAGCTGACGACGGCCTGACTTCCCCCGATGGCCCGTACCCATGCCATGTCTGGGTCGGTATCGCCAGCGCCACCGTTGAAGATAAGCGTCTCATAGCCATCTGTGGTTATCGGCGCATCGGACTTCTCGGCCGAGAGTCCACCGGTGTCATGATTATTGTCCCGGAACACCTGCACCGGGGCAGTCTCCCAGGATCCCGAGTACGGTGGATGGGCAAGAACCAAGTAATCGCCGAAACCATCGTGGTCCAGATCCAATTCCACACCGAAATTGATGCCGAGCTGGTTGTTGGGATCGCCTCCGATGAGAACGATGGATACGTACCACCAGGTGCTGTCGCTCGAAACAGAATACGTATAGATGTCAAGATCAGGAACGTAGGTCATGTCTTTCAAGAACGGGCGCTCCAAGCGATTGATGTCGTACGAATCGCCGTAGGGTGCGCGCCTTTCCGGCGCGGTGTCTTCACTGACAACGTCGTAGGTGAGTTTGCCCGTGCCCACGTCGGCCGCAGGCGTGCTCACATGTGTGATCGAGGGCGTGGACGATGCCACGGCTTCCGTGCCGGCACCGGTGCTCTGCGGCGCCGCCGTGCCCGCGGCTTCAGGGACGGATGGTGCTGGAGGGCCGGCAGCCTGATCATTCGTGACGAACGGCAGGTTGCATGCAAGGACGACGACGATCGCGAGCACAGGAAGATACCTAACGAGCCTCTTAGTATGCATGGGATATCTCCTCCAGGCGCAGTCCGATGGCGAAGCTGCCAGCAAGGCAAGCATACTACGTTCTCGCAAGTCCGCCGGCGGGGCTCGCAGAGCACCGGCGATGGTCCCTGCCAGAGCCACGGGCGAATCTAGCTGGCTGGGACCTGCAACACTCGAAGGATTGCGGGAGTGACGCCCGCTATGTCCCCAAGCCCGTGCCCGAAAGTCCGCCGGGCGCTCTGCGAACCGATGAGCAACGCAGGAACAGGAGCGAGGGTGTGGCGGCGGGTGGAGAGGTCCTCCATGTTTCCATGATCCGATGTGACGAGGACGAGTGTCTCCTCATCCGCCTCGTTGACCAGACCTTTCAAGACGTCGTCCAAGACGTCCAATTGCCGGAGCGCCCATGGCATGTCCTGCTTGTGGCCAGCATAGTCGCTGGCCCAATACTCAAACAGGGAGAAGTCATATTCACGGGCGAGCTGGGCAAGTCGAAATCCCGAGGCGCGAGGTTCGAGGATCGGGGTTTCGCGAATTCCGAGCATGTTAGCCCAACCCTCGCCGGTGAAATCTGCCGAGATCGCCTTGCCGAGGAACAAGTCATCCTGGTTGAACAGACGGTTTCCAGCGGCAGTCACCGCGAGTGGAATGGATGAGTACAACCTCCTGCCGGAGTCAACCCCGTCGAAGTACCGCGGTGGATACGCATTCAGCAGGGCCGCCGAGCGACCGGCGCGGCGTAGCTGTATGAAGAGATTGTCAGCGGCGAGGAGCTTGGCAACCGGCGGGTTCGGCTTCGGTCCGTAGTGTTCGCCCACCTGTTCCGGAACATTCAGGCCAGTCAGTAGTGCAGCCTGCCCAGTTGCCGACTGCGGTAGGCCCGGCACGCCCAGACTAGCGTCTAGTGCGAAGAGCGACGCGCGCCGCCCAATAAAAGGCGCGGCGCTAGCGATCAGCTTGTGCCCCTCCAGCAGGTGTGATAGTGCCGGCATTGTGGCGCGAGCCAGGGGATTTGTCGCTGGATCGTCGGTTCCCAAGCCCACACCATCGAGGAAGATGAAGAGGATACGCATTCGTTGCCGCGACTATGAATGGGGGGCGCCGGCGGAAACGGGTTCGAGCATCTTCTCAAACAGGAACCACGTGGATCGCCGACCGCCCGGATCGACACCATCGTCGCGATGCGACAGGCGAATCCCAGCCGCGGAGAACCTGTCCAAGTCACCACTCCCGATTCCCAAGTCACCCTCTGCCGGCTTCAAGAATCCGTATAGTAACAGGTGTGCCCCGGGGACCAGGATGGGCGCGAGATTGGCCAGGTAGACGCGCCGATCTCGGATGCTGTGAAAGCAGCCAATGTCGAGGGCAAAGTCGTAGGGGCCTCCAAGCTTTGCTTGACGGCTAAGGTCTGCCAGCAGCAGCCGCGCAGAAACATGTGCGCTGCGCAGCCTGCGGTGGGCCCTGAGGATCGCTAATGCGGAGTAATCCACGCCGGTTGCTTTCCAGCCGTGGCGGGAGAGGGTTAACACGTTTGTGCCCGTGCCGCATCCGAGGTCGATGGCACGCCCCGGCGCGTGGTTCGCGAGATAGTCAATCAGTTCGGGCGGCGAGATGCCCGTGTCCCATGGAGGCCGGAAGACGTAGCGTAGGTCGAAAAGGATTCGGTGGATCAGGTAGCAGTCTCTTATGCCCGCAGCAGCTCATGATATGGCCGCGCCTGAGGTCGCGAGGAGTGACGATGTAGTTCCAAGTGTGCAATCACACGTTGGGGAGGGCCTCCCAGATGTGCCCGGGAGAGGGAGTGAGAGAGGGCGGCGCGCGGCGTGTTTTGTCAGGCAGCGCTTGTGACAGTCAGCACTTTGACAATTCCTCCCTCTTCTCTTACAATCTTCGGGCTTAGGCCGCCACCTTGAGACTCAATCAGAGAATATGTAATGAAGGGGGCTACTATCGTGGGAGGGATCTCCGAACGGCTTCAAAGCTAGAGGCGGAATGTGTGCTCAACCGCAATTCTTCTGCTGAGGAAGGGTAGTGATGAAGGAGTATACCACCGAGTTTCTACGCAACGTCGCGCTGGTCTCACACGGAAGCGCAGGCAAGACCATGCTGGCAGAGGCCATGCTATTTCTCACGGGGGCCACGACACGCATGGGCAAGATCGATGATGGGTCCACTGTGTCGGACTTCGACGATGAAGAGATCCGACGCAAGATCTCGCTCTCTGCCAGCCTGCTGCCGGTGGAATATCGGGACCACAAACTGAATATCCTGGATGCGCCCGGCTATACCGACTTCGTCGGCGAGGTCATCTCGGCGATGAGCGTCTGTGAGGCAGCTGTTGTACTTGTGGACGCGGTAGCTGGCATGGAGGTCGGGACCGAGGTTGCCTGGCGTTACGCGGATGATTTCGGCCTGCCGCGGCTGGTGGTGATCAACAAGCTCGACCGCGACAATGCGGGCTTTGTCAAGGCATACGACTCGGTTGCCGAGTATGCCCACACCGGGGGTCACAGACTGGTGAAAGTGCAGCTGCCTATCGGGGAGAAGCATGAGTTCAAGGGTGTTGTTGACCTGATCTCCATGAAGGCATACCTCGGGGACGCAAAGGCGCCGACCGATATCCCTGCAGATCTGCTGGCAGCGGCCAAGGAAGCCCACGGCGTTCTGGTGGAAGCCGCAGCCGAGGGCGAGGATACGCTACTCGAGAAATACTTGGAAAACGGATCCCTCTCGGATGAAGAGTTGATCCGCGGACTCAAGAAGGTCGTACAGGCGGGTAGCTTCATTCCTGTGTACTGCGCAGCGGGCGCGCACCTTATGGGCGTTGTGCCCCTGCTGAACGGGATTGTTGACCTGCTGCCTTCGCCAACTCAGGCCAAAGAGCGAACGGCTCAAGGTCACGGCGGCGAGGAGAAATTGACGGCGTCCGACACCGGGCCGCTTGCCGCATATATTTGGAAGACCACGGCAGATCCGTTCGTTGGAAAGATGACGTACTTCAGGGTGTTCTCGGGCTCCGTCCAAGCCGATGTGCATGTCTGGAATCAAGCAAAGGCCGCCGAAGAACGCATGTCGGGATTGCATGTGCAACGGGGTAAGGAGCAAATCCCTGTAAAGGTAATTCATGCAGGGGACATTGGAACGGTGGCAAAGCTCACCGTTTCGGTGACGGGCGACACCCTCTGCGAGAAGAACCATCCGCTCACCATCCCGATCCCGAAGTACCCGGCGGCGCTGTTCCGCGTTGCCATCGGACCGAAGACGCAGGCGGACGCGGTCAAGATCAGTTCGACGTTGACGCGTTTGTGCGAAGAGGACATGACGCTTTCCTGGCACAACGAACGCAGCACGGGCGAAACCGTACTCCAGGGAATGGGTGATCAACACATCGATGTGGCGATCCACAGGGCGCAATCGAAATTTCAGGTCGGGCTAGTAACGCGGGAGCCAAGGGTGCCCTATCGGGAGGGGATCACGCGGAAGGCCTCGGCACAATATCGCCATAAGAAACAAACGGGCGGTGCCGGTCAGTTCGGTGAGGTGCATCTGCGCATCGAGCCCCTTCCGGGAGCCGATTTTGAATTCGCCGACGAGCTCGTTGGAATGAGTCTTTCCCGCTCATACTTGCCGGCCATTGAGAAAGGAATCAAGGCAGGGCTCGAGCAAGGCGTGTACGCCGGCTATCCGATGAGCAACGTGAAGGTGATCGTATACGACGGCAAGGAGCATCCTGTGGATTCCAAGCCGGTCGCCTTTGAAATCGCCGGGCGAGAGGCGTTCAAGCTTGCGGTTCATGAGGCGGGCCCCGTGCTTTTCGAACCCATCATGAACGTTCGCATCGTTGTGCCGGACGCGCACATGGGAGACGCGATGGGGGATCTAAACACGCGGCGCGGACGTGTGCAGGGCACAGAATCAGAACGGGGTAGCACGGTCATCGTTGCGCATGTACCACTGGCGGAGATGTTGCGCTACACCTCGCAGCTTCGCTCCATTACGGGTGGGCGCGGCTACTTCACCATGGAGCTTGACCACTATGACGTGGTCCCGGCCCACGTGGCAGGACCCATCGTCGAGGCCCACAAGAAGGAACTCGAGGCCAAGAAAGAAGAATAGTCCCGGCTCGCCCGCGTGGTGCAGCCTGCCCCTCACGAGCTCGCGGCCAAACGGCCCGGAGTTGTGAGGGGCTTTTTCTTGCCCCGGACCCTTCTGAATTCGGGCCGAGGCTTTTCGGATAGGCAATCAAGGCGGATACCTTCTGGGCCTTGACATCCTTCGGAAGATTCGTACAATATGTGTCAAGTTTCTCTAGTATATTGACCACGATGACAGCCCAATTTTGCTCCTGTCCCACGCGGAGACCACTGCCGGCCTGACCTGAGTATCTCGCCAACGAGCAGGAAGGACGGTGTGCGGCTCCGCGTTCGGAAATCCCGAATGACGCAGCGCTTGCACGGCGTCCTTTTTTGTTTGGCTCGTTGGCTGTGAACGTAGAAGTCGCCTATGTCAACCACAACTTCACAATCGATCAGCCTCGCACCCAGCGTGCAGAGTGGCCTGGCAGACGGCGTTGGAAATACACCGTTGATAAAGCTCCACAGGATAACGGCCCAACTCTCGAACCGCGTGGAAATCCTGGCGAAGGCTGAGTGGTACAACCCGAGTGGGTCCGTCAAAGACCGGCCGGCACTGCAGATCATGCGTGCGGCGCTGATGGCGGGCCAACTCAGACATGGACGGAGGCTTCTGGATTCAACCTCCGGCAATATGGGCATCGCTTACGCAACCCTCGGCGCCGCGCTGGGTATCCAGGTCACCCTATGTGTTCCGGCAAGTGCGAGTCCCGAGCGACTCCGGATACTGAGGGCTCTCGGGGCCGAAGTCATCCTGACGGATGGATCCGAGGGGTCAGACGGCGCTATCCTGGCGGCCAGGAAGCTGGCGGAGGCCGAACGTTCCGGATATTGGTATGCGAACCAATACGATAACCCAGCGAATTGGCAAGCGCACTATATGACGACGGGTCCTGAAATCGTGGCTCAGACAGGGGGAGCGATCACGCATTTTGTCGCCGGCCTGGGAACATCAGGCACGCTGATGGGAAGCGGCCGCTACCTTCGGGACAAGATTCCAAACGTAGAGATCATAGGAGTGCAGCCTGACGCCGCGTTCCATGGTCTGGAAGGTCTCAAACACATGCCGACCGCTATCAAACCGGGCATATTTGAGCCCGACTTCCCAGACCGTACATTGGAAATCAGGACTGAAGCGGCCCACGCCATGGTGCGGCTGCTGGCGCGCCAGGAAGGTCTCTTCGTAGGAATCTCCTCCGGCGCCGCAATGGTCGCGGCAATGGAGCTCGCTGCCGAATTGAGGGAAGGGACCGTCGTCACCATTTTTCCAGATGCGGGCTACAAGTATTTGAGTGAGGATAGCCTGTGGGAGGTAGCGTGAGGCTGATCGTCGATCCAGGGACCCTGCGCCGAATCCATATTCACGGAGAACGGGCCTATCCGTCGGAAGGGGCGGGCTTCCTTCTGGGCGAGGCTGGATCCATCCCCGCAGTGCGCGATATTCTGGCGCTGGACAATGCACGTGAGCCCGGCGCGCGCGGGACGCGCTACCTAATAACCCCAGAAGATTACATGAGAGCCGAGCTGCGGGCACAAGAGGCCGGTCTTCAGGTCATCGGCGTCTTTCACTCGCATCCCGATCACCCAAATCGACCTTCGGAGTATGACCGGGCCTGGTCCCAACCGAACTTCTCCTACGTGATTACGAGCGTCGAACAGGGGAGGGCCGCGGGCTCACGATCCTGGCGATTGCGCGAGGACCGCACAGCGTTTGATGAGGAAGAACTGCACACAACTTCGTCCGAATCCACTCGAACAAGGAGTTAGAAATGACACTGTTCTTCGTTCGGCACCAGCACACAGCCGAGACTTGCCCGGCAAAAGATCCCGCGATGGGGCAGATGCTGCTTGAGCATCTCACCAAGCGCAATGCGCGCCGATTCGGCGTCGATCTCCTTAGCGACGCGGTCCTGGATGGGCAGCATACGCTCGTCCTGATCGCTGAAGCCGAGGACATCACGTACCTTCAAAGCTTCATGGTCCCATTCGCGCAGGCCGGGACAGTTGAAATAGCACCCGCCTCGACGTGCGAGGCTGTGGTGGAACGGCAAGGTTGCGACCCGGTGCCAGCGGGTCACTAGCTGTTTGCCCCGTCTATTCGGGCTACAATTGCCCTGGGTAAATAGTAACAACGTAAGGTTATGAGGCTCAGCATGCCGATTTTGAGGATTCCAACACCACTTAGAAGCTATACCGATGGCCAAATTGAGGTGCGGGTGGATGGTCGGAACATTGGGGAGGCCATGGAAGCACTGGTGGCCAAGTACCCGACCCTGAAACCACACCTTTACAACGGTGACGGGAGACTTCGACCGTTCGTCAATCTATTTATATCAGAGCACAACATGAAGGACCTTGACGGGCTATCGACGCCGGTGGAACCCGATACACGAGTCCTGCTCGTTCCTTCGATCGCGGGCGGGAGAGGATGACAAGGTCCGTGTTGCCGGGACTGACCCGGGACGAGATCCTGCGTTACTCGCGTCACCTCCTTATACCGGACGTGGGTCTCGACGGCCAGCGGAAACTGAAGGGCTCATCCGCGCTGATAATCGGCACCGGTGGACTGGGTTCGCCGGTGGCGCTTTACCTGGCTGCGGCGGGAATCGGGCGGCTCGGCCTGGTTGATTACGACGTGGTGGACGCGTCGAACCTCCAGCGCCAGGTTATTCACGGGACCGGCGCGGTAGGATTGCTCAAAGTTGAGAGCGCACGGGCGCGGCTGCTCGATCTCAATCCCGAGGTTGAGGTGGAGGTGTATAACGAAGCCTTCACGTCCGCAAACGCAATGCAGATTGCGGGGGACTACGACATCATCCTGGATGGGACCGACAACTTTCCGACGCGCTACCTGACAAACGACGTGGCAGTCTTCCTGGGGAAGCCGAATGTGTATGCATCGATCTATCGATTCGACGGCCAGGTAAGCGTCTTCGATGCGAGGCGCGGCCCGTGCTACCGTTGCCTTTTCCCTGAGCCACCGCCGCCCGGACTCGTTCCATCCTGTGCAGAGGGAGGTGTCCTCGGGGTACTGCCAGGCACGATCGGAACGATCCAGGCCACGGAAGCGCTGAAGGTGCTGCTGGACATTGGTGACCCTCTTATCGGGCGCTTGCTTCTGTATGATGCGCTGGACATGTCCTTCGAAGTAGTAAAGCTCAAAAAGAACCCCAAGTGTCGGGTTTGCGGCCCTGCCGCCGACATCAAAGAGCTCATCGACTACGAGGAGTTCTGCGGAGTTCCCAGCCATGACCATGCGACCGATACAGGGCGTCCGGGGCTGGGCATCACGGCGCTGGAATTGAAGGATCGACTTAGCCAGAATGACCTCATATTGCTCGACGTCCGTGAACCGCACGAACTTGAAATATCCAACCTGCCGCATTCCGTGAACATACCGTTGGGTAGCCTGGCCGCGCGCCTTGCCGAACTGGACTCGGCCCGCGAAATGGTGGTCTTCTGCAAATCGGGCACGCGCTCATTGCGGGCGCTGGAATTGCTAGCTAGCGCGGGTTTCAAGAAAGTCAAGAACCTGGAGGGCGGCATCAACGCATGGGCGCGCGAGGTGGATACAAGCATGCCGATCTATTAGGACAGCGACCATGTCGCGTCTTGTAGATTCGGACGAATCATCGCCTGGAATGAGCCCAGCTGGATGGATCGAGGGCACGGAGGAGAGAGCATGCGTGAATTGCGGGAATCTGGGGAACGTAAGGTCTACGACAGCATCCTGGGGGCCATTGGCAACACGCCGTTGGTGCGCCTTGGTCGAGTGGCCCGCAGCGTGGCGCCCGCCATCTATGCCAAGCTTGAGAATCTGAATCCCGGCGGGAGCATCAAAGACCGCGTTGGGCTCTATATCATTGAGCAGGCAGAGCAACGCGGAGAATTGAAGCCTGGCGGCACGGTGGTCGAGGCAACGTCCGGCAACACGGGCGTGGGGCTCGCCATCGCGGCTGCCCTAAAAGGCTACAAGACGATCTTCGTCATGCCGGACAAGATGAGCAATGAAAAGATTATGCTGCTACGGGCATACGGCGCGAAGGTGGTCATCACGCCAACGGCCGTTGCGCCGGACGATCCAAGGTCCTATTACGAGGTAGCAAAGCGATTCGCGCGTGAGACTCCAAACGCCATCCTGGCAAATCAGTATCACAATCCGGATAACCCCATGACGCACGTGCTGACAACCGGCCCGGAGATCTGGGAACAGACTGAGGGGCTGGTAACGGACCTGGTCATCGGCATGGGTACAGGTGGGACGATCTCCGGAATCAGCCGATACATCAAGTCCAAGAACCCCAAGGTTAAGGTCGTGGGCGTGGATATTGAGGGTTCTATCCTCTACGAAATCTGGAGAAACAAAGGCAAGATACCTGAAGGCGCGTATCCCAAAACCTACAAAGTCGAAGGAATTGGGGAGGACTTTCTGCCCTCCAACACGGACATTAGAGCCGTGGATGAGATCGTCCGGGTTAATGATCGCGAGTCGTTTCTCTGGGCACGGCAACTTGTGCGCCAGGAGGGCATATTTGCTGGTGGGTCATCAGGCTCCGCGCTTGCTGGTGCGATCAAATACGCGGCCAGGCTTCCGGCAGATCGATTGATCGTGGTGATCCTGCCGGACAGCGGATCACGTTACCTATCCAAGTTCTATGACAACAAGTGGATGCGCGAAAACGGATTCCTCGAAATGGAATTTGGAGAGGTGACGCTTGGAGATCTGCTCCTGGCGAAGCCTGTCAAAGCATTGTTCACTGCCGCCCTCGGCGAATCCATACGAAGCGTCATGACGGTCATGCGACAGCACGCAATTTCACAGATGCCCGTCGTTGGCCCGGACGGTATGCTGGTTGGCACGATTGAAGAGGTGGATCTTCTCAATCGCGTGGTCGATGCGCATAACCATAGACAGGACGAAACCATTGACGGCCTCGTCCAGAATGCAAAAGCCGTATTCCCTCCGGATACGCCACTGGATGACGCCATGCCCATGCTGACCGAAGGATATGCCCTAATTGTTGCTGAGGGGGGTCGACCGACGGGAATCCTCACCAAGATTGACGTCCTGGAGTTTGTTGTGGGCAAAATCTGAGTTTGCAGAACTGCAAAGGCCCCCCAGTACAAGCCCGTAACAGGGGGCACGCTCCGTCGATATCTATAGAGGTTAGGAGAATATCTCATTCATACAGACGGAGGACACACGATGTCAAAGAAAAAGGGACTGTTGGGACTTGCTGTAGCGATCGCGCTTCTGGTCGCGCAGGTTTCAGTTGCGGCCGCAGCGCCCCAACTCGACCCGCTGGTCGGCACGATCGACAGCATCAGCCAGGGGACTGACTCGGGCGGGAATACGATCATCATCGTTAACTACACCGACACGGATGGAACTGCCCAGGTGGCGCAGCTAAGCCTCGCCGACGCGGAAACGCTGGGGCTGATCAGTGTCGATCCAATCACCGGCGAGGTCACGATTCTTGCCGCGCCGGGTGGCGCAATCGATCTGACCTCTGTTCAGGTGGATCCGTGCGCGCCCGCGCAGGATACGGCAGCTGCGACCACTGGTGATGCCGTGGCCACGCAGGAGTCAAGTGGCGATACCGGGCAGCCGGTTGCCGAGGCACTGTGCGGATACTTCAACGGCTCCCTGGGCGTGACGTACGACCAGCTCATGCAATGGCATATGGACGGCTTTGGCTTCGGCGTCATCGCTCAAGCGCTGTTCATGGCCGAGTTGGGTGGTCTCGATCCTCAGGCAATCCTGGATGCGAAGAAGGGTGACTGGAGCGGCCTGGATGTTCCTGAAGGTGTCGATAACTGGGGTCGGCTGCGCCAGTACCTGCTCGGCAAGGCTGTCGACAAGTCGACGCATAACCTGGGCGCGATCATGTCCGGGCGAGTAACGCCGGTCGTTACTGAGACGGTCACGGCTGAACCCACGATTGCAAGCAGCACGACGACCACGTTGATGACCACCGGCCATGGCAAGGGCGGCCTGCATGGCAAGGGTGGCGGCCACGGCAAGGGTCACAGCAACTAGCGAACTACCAACAAAATGCATTTGAGCAGCCGGGTTCCAGCCGAACCCGGCTGCTCGTTCTTTATGCGGGCCCGGGACCTATGCTTTACAATAAATGCATGATGCGACAGGCAATGCGTCCCACCTACCTTGAAGTGAATCTGGGACAACTCAGACAGAATCTGATCAACATCAAGCGCCGCGTGCAGCCGGCGAAGGTCCTGGTGCTATTGAAAGCCAATGCCTACGGGCACGGAGTTGACGGCGTAGCGCCTTTCATAGCTCCCCTGGCTGACTACCTCGGCGTCGCCATTGTGGAAGAAGGCGCCCACCTGCGCGCCCTGGGCATTCGGACTCCGATCATGGTACTGGGTGGCATCCTTCCATACGAACTGCCGGAGTTCATCAAGCATGACCTGACGGTTTCGGTGTCATCGATGGAGCTGCTCGAGGCGGCGGAAGCAACAGCACGGGCCTCAGGCGCCCGGCTGAAGGTGCATCTGAAGATCGATACCGGAATGGAACGCACCGGAGTGCATGACTATGAGGCCCGGGATTTCCTAGCTCGATCACTTGCGTGTGATCACCTGGACATAGAGGGCATATACACCCATTTCGCCAATTCCGAGACGAAGGACCTTGCTCACGCGCGGCTCCAGGTCTCACGCTTCAATGAGGTTCTCGCCTTTTATGAACAACAGGGCATCACGCCGCCGGGCCTTCGGCATATGGCCAATTCAGGAGCCATCCTGCAATTGCCCGAGAGCCACCTGGACATGGTTCGTGCCGGAGTCATGTTCTATGGCATCTATCCAGGCTCCGAGGTTGCCAGGACCGTGGAGGTGGCGCCTGCAGTTCGGTGGATGTCCAGCGTCGTGTACTCCAAGATCACATTACCCGGGCGCCCAGTGAGCTACGGGTCATTGTGGAGTACTGACCGACCGGTCCGGGTGATCACGATCCCTTGCGGTTACGGCGATGGTTATTTTCGTCGTATGAGTAACCAGGCACGTGTTCTCGTGAACGGCCGTTCCTATGAGCAGGTGGGGCGTATCTGCATGGACCAGTTCATGGCAAACGCCATGGACGACGATGTGGGTGTTGGCGATGAGGTCGTATTGCTCGGGGATGCCGGGGACGGCAGGCGGATCACGACGGAAGAAATGGCGAGTTGGGCCGGCACCAACGAGTATGAGGTCCTGACCAACATCAGCGCGCGCGTGCCACGCGTTTTTGTGGGCGCGTGAGCGCCAAAACGAGCGCGAGAACAGCGGCGGGGTCGAACCGGCTCAACGCTCGGGTACAATGGGCGAGATCATCCCACGGGCAAGTTAGTCAAGAAAGGTAGCGATTTGAAGCGACTTTGGCGCAGTTATGGAATGCTGCTTGGTGTGGCGGGTGCGATCATTGGTCTCGACCAATGGACCAAGGGCCTGGTTCGAGCGAACCTGCCTTTTCAGGCAACATGGCTCCCGAACTGGCTACAATGGCTGAGCCCCTACGCCAGAATCGTGCACTGGAACAACAGCGGCGCGGCGTTTGGATCGTTTCAAGGCGGCAATGCGGTGTTCACCGTGCTGGCAATCGCCGTCATCCTTGCGATCGTGTACTACTTCCCCCGGGTGGATGCCCGGGACCGGACCCTGCGGCTGGCGATGTGCCTGCAATTGGGTGGGGCAGCCGGGAATCTGATCGACCGGATTTCAATCGGACGCGTAACAGACTTCATCTCCATCGGCAGTTTCCCTGTGTTCAATGTGGCGGACTCCGCGATTTCCATAGGCGTGGCCGTGCTACTGCTTGGGGTGTGGCTCCACGATCGGAAAGCAAGGCCGGAGGCCCTGCAGAGAGCCTGAGCGCCCACCGGGACGCCCCACATGCAGGAATTCAAGCTGGTTATCGCTGGGCGTGCAGCGCAGCGGCTGGATCAATTTCTGGCCGGCTCGCTGCCGCAGTACTCGCGGTCGCGCCTTCAGGGCCTGATACGGGACGGCCATGCGAAGGTAAACGGTGCGGTCACCCGGAAGCCCGGGCAGGTCATTACGGCGGGAGCAGAGATCACCCTGCATCTGCCGCCTCCAGTGCCTTCAGGGATTGTTGCAGAGAACATTGCTATCGAACGCGTCTACGAAGATGCGGACGTGATAATCGTCGATAAGCCGGCGGGCATGGTTGTGCATCCGGGCGCGGGCCATGCGTCTGGCACCCTGGTGAACGCGGCCCTTGCCATTGATCCCGAGATGGAGGGCGTTGGGGGTGAGGAGCGGCCCGGGGTGGTGCATAGGCTGGACAAAGATACATCAGGACTCATCGTTCTGGCGAAAAACGATGCGGCCCTCCACCGGATGCAGGTTCAATTCCAGGAGCGGAGAATCCACAAGACATACATTGCCCTCGTCGACGGCGAGCCACCCACGCGCACAGGTCGAATTGAGGCTCCCATCGGCAGAGATCCGAACCATCGGAAACAGATGGCGGTTGTGCAGCCGGGCAGGGGACGTGAAGCCGTGACCGAGTACTCGACGATTGAGCCTTTCCCTGAGCACACACTTCTTGAGTTGCATCCCATCACCGGTCGGACGCACCAAATAAGACTGCACTGCGCCATGCTGGGATGCCCTGTTGCCGGTGATACCGTTTATGGGCGAAAGCGATCGACGATCGGCATCGACAGACACTTTCTACACGCGTGGAAACTAGAGATGGTGTTGCCCTCCGAGGCAACGGCCCGAACATTCGAGGCGCCGCTGCCCGACGAATTGCAGGGGGTTCTCGCAGCTCTGCGGCAGGGGACCCGTCCGACGGCGCCACGCTGAATCGAGGCATCACATGGAATTCATCGACTTGCGTTCTGATACGGTCACCAAGCCGACAGCCGAGATGCTGGAAGCGATGGTCAAAGCCCCGCTAGGCGATGACGTATATGGCGAAGATCCCACTGTGAACCGACTCCAGGACTTGGCAGCCGAAATCACGGGCAAGGAGGGAGGTCTTTTCGTCCCCACTGGCACGATGGGGAACCTGGCGGCCCTCCTTGCCCATTGTCAAAGAGGCGATGAAGTGATTCTCGGCAACAAGAACCATTCTTTCTTGTACGAAGCAGGGGGACTCTCGGCCCTGGGCGGCATCCATTCCCTTCAGCTCCAAAACGAGGCAGACGGCTCGCTACGGCTGGAGGATGTCGAGGCCTCAATACGACCTGACGATGCCCATGATCCCATTACCCGGCTGGTGTGCCTCGAGAACACGCATAACAGATGTGGCGGAACCGTGCAGGCACCGGAGTACACTCAACGGCTCGGGCAGCTCGCGCACGCCCGCGGGCTAAAGGTGCACCTGGACGGGGCGCGAATATTCAATGCCGCCGCCGCCCTAGGAGTTCCATTACGGCGCCTGGCTGATCCCGTGGACTCGATCACGTTCTGCCTGAGCAAGGGGCTGTGTGCGCCCGTGGGGTCTGTGCTGTGTGGAAGTCGCGAATTCCTCAAGCGGGCACATCGTGCCAGAAAAATGCTTGGTGGAGGCATGCGGCAGGCTGGGGTTCTTGCCGCAGCGGGCATTGTGGCTCTTGAGAAGATGACCGGCCGGCTCTCAGAAGACCACGCACGCGCCCGACGACTCGCCAGCGGCCTCAAGAACATCGCAGCAATTCAGCTGGATGCGGAAGTGCCGGCCACCAATATGGTTTTCCTGAGGCTGGCAGAAGAGGCGCACGATGCGGATGCGGAAATCGAGCGACAATTGAAGGTAAGAGGAATACTAGTCCACGCAACGGGCCCGAGGCGCTTCAGACTTGTGACGCACTATTGGGTGGATGACGAGGCGATCGACAGAACTATTGAGGCATTCGGGGACGTCTTGAAATAGCCTCAGGAATCTTGCCCGGAGGTCCCGGTTTCTTCCTCTCCGAGGGTTTGTGGAGCCGACCCCGGATTGGGTTCGATTTCGTTGCGGCCTCGGGCCTTGGCCATGTACAGTCTGCGATCAGCGAGATGGATCAGGTCGACCAGACTCTCCGCCTCCTGGGGGAAGAGCGCATAACCCTGACTGACCGTCGGAGCTGGGATGGGTAGTCTATCTGCGTCTTCGACGGACAGGGAAGAGACGGTTGCACGAATGCGCTGCGCAATCTGAGACGCCTGCGCCACGTCTGCATTGGGTAGCGATATCACGAATTCCTCGCCGCCCCAGCGCGCGACCGCGTCGGTGGCTTTCACGTGCTTCTTCATGGCGGCGCTCAACGCAATCAGGACCGAGTCTCCTATCAGGTGCCCATATCTGTCGTTGTACTGCTTAAAGTTGTCCACGTCGAGCATGATCAGGGCAAGCGGCCGTGATTCGAGCGCCGCGCTCTCCAATTGTGTCCGGAGCAGGGCCAGGAAATTGCCGTGGTTATAGAGGCCAGTCAGGCTATCGAGCTGGGAGCGGAGTTCGACCAGCTGGTGCTCATACGTGTTATCAAGTGCCTGGGCTGCGTGCTGAGCAAGCGTGAGGAGAAGCTCGAGGTCGCCTCGATCAAAGGCATTTGGCCGATAGGAGCCGACGGAGATTATGCCGTCCACGTGCAGGCCGCGCATGGGCACGCCCAACCATGAAAGGCTGGTCTTATGCTGTCCTACCAGCACCAGGCGGACGCCTGGCAGTTCCACTTCCTGGCGCAGATCGGGGAGGAAGAGACTGCGCTGGTTTTCAAGGACCCATGACGTGAGCGAACCCTCGAGCTTTACGCGCTGATTCTCGAAGAATTCACCATCGTCATAGCACAGCTCAAGCTTGAGATGGTCGCCGTCACGAACGCCGACGAAGTAGGTGTCTGCTTCAACAGCATTCTGAAAAGCGGCGCTCAGTAATGCCATCACCTGCCGGGTATCGAGCGTGGAGCTGATGTGGCGACTGAAGGTGGCTATGCTCTCAAGGCGACGAATGTGACCCCTGGACATGCTCTTTAGCTGCACAACTGTCTCCAGGATCAGCACCGCCATGATCGTGATACTGAGTTGCAGGGTCCAGAATGGGGCTAGCAGGAATGTCTCAAAGTGAAGGGCAACGATCCCAAGGGTGGCAAGCGCGATGATGAGGTATGACGGCCCGCGATCCGCGATTATGACGCAGGTGATCACGGCCAGGACAAGCAGAACACCCACAAAAGCATTCAGCGCATCCTGGACCGCAAAGGAAATCACGACCAATCCTACGGAGGTCAGTACGGAGTGGAGCCACCCAAAGGAAGGACGAAAGGCGGGATGCGGGATGACGACCAGATTCAGAAGAACGAGATACGCGATGCCGCCGAAGCCAAAGACCAGAAGCAGAGAGACTTTCAGAGAGCCCTGGGGCCAAAGGACAGCCCCGTTGAACATCGTAATGGCAAGCACCAAGATGCTGCCGACCGTCGACGGCAGGGCGGAGATCCTGTGTTCCCGGGGGGTGAGTCCGAAACGAGCGAAGGGTTCGGGCATGCGACGTGTCGTAGTTGTGCAGCGGTGATCCAAGCCAAACAGGAAACGGGTAGAGCATAGCACAAAAGGATGTCCGACTTCAAGCAGTCGGCTTACAGAATATTCGGGGACAAGTTTGGTCCTAAAAAGGGAGTTCATGACGACGAGGGGGGTGGACTTGGCGCTCGGCATCCGAAGGGAAAGAGAATTCGGCCCAGGACATCGCGTGAATTCATGCGCTTGGAAATGGCGCTGGATCCCAAAGCATGCCGACAGGGGCTCCAGGGCTCTTCTGATATAATCTACTTCGCGTCGCTCTTCTATAGGGGAGGAGATGCGCGGCGTAATCTGGAAGCTAGCGAGGCGCAACGCGCCGGTGATGACTACCCATTTTTCGATTACACAATTCGACGTGACAGCAGACGCCATACGGTCCCGCTCGAAGCAGCGGCCGCGCGTTGCGCTGATCCTTGGTTCCGGTCTGAGTAACGTGGCCGACGCCGTACGCGATCCCGACGTTATTCCCTTTGCAGACCTTCCGAATTTCCCGACCTCGACGGTCGTGGGGCACGCGGGACGCCTTCTGCTGGGTAAACTGGCGGAGAGACCCGTGCTGGTGATGCAGGGCCGCGTACACTTCTATGAAGGTTACACAATGGCAGAGGTCACGCTCCCGGTCCGCGTGATGCAAAGACTGGGCGTGGAAACCCTTGTGGTAACCAACGCTGCCGGTGGAGTCAACCCTGATTTTCAACCTGGCGACGTCATGTTGATCACCGATCACATCAATTTCCTTGGGATGATGGGCAACAATCCGCTGATGGGACCGAACTACGACGAAATTGGCCCGCGGTTTCCAGACATGAGCCAGGCGTACGATCGGAATCTGGCGGGCCTGGCGCGGGAGGTTGCAGCAAAAGATGGAATCGACCTACGTGAGGGCGTCTATGCGGGGCTGAGCGGGCCGTCCTTCGAGGGTCCAGCAGATCTGCGCTTCCTGCGGCTTGCTGGTGCAGATGCAGTGGGCATGTCAACTGTTCACGAGGTCATCGTTGCCCGGCACGGCAATATGCGGGTATTGGGCATCTCCGGCATCAGCAACAAGGCCAATCTGGATGGATCCACCGCTACCACGCACGAAGAAGTCATCGAGGCCGGCAAGATCATCGCGCCCAAGGTCGAACGCCTGATCGCCGGAGTCCTCCGGCGCCTTTAGCCAACAGCAATGCCAGCCATCTATCAATTTCTGGGCACACACGAGGTGCTTGTCTATATCCTCCTAGCCATCGGTGCAATGTTCGGAATGCGCTGGCTGTGGCACTCATGGAATGAATGGCGTCTTGCGGTGTATGGGCTCGAAAAGGAGTTCGCCCTGCGGCGCATGGGTCAATCAGCGGCCTCGCTGGCGTTGATACTCATCCTATTTCTGATCGAGCTCGTGACCGCTACCTTCATCTATCCCAGCTTGCCCGCGTCGATGTTCATTCCGACGCCAACGCCGGACTTCGTATCTACTCCCACCGGCACGATTTCCCCCGAACTGGCAACAGCCATTGCATTGACGCCTCGACCCAGCGCCGAACCGCAGGCGGGTGAGGGATGCGTGGAAAACCAGATCAATATCAGCTCGCCAATTGGTGGCCAAGAAGTCCACGGGACGGTGGAGATCCGTGGCACCGTCAATATTCCCGACTTCGGATTCTATAAGTACGAGGTCGCGCTTGCCGGCTCGGACGCGTGGGCGACGATCGCTGCTGGGCGGGACAAAGTGATAGACGGGACGCTGGGGCAGTGGGACACGGCCACGCTTTCCCCCGGCGACTATCAGCTTCGCCTGGTAGTGAGCGACAATCAGGGGCGCGGTCTGCCGCCATGCCTGATCAGGATTCGAGTCTCGCCGCAATCGTAGCGAAAGATGGAAACGGTCCGCGTTCGCCCTCCGACAAGTTCAGACATTCCGCAGCTGGCTCGGCTGGATAACAGTTCAACCTCGGATCATGTCTGGCAGTTGGAGTTGCGTCGGGATGTTCGCGGGCCGCAGATTAGTGCGACATTTCGGGAAGTGCGGCTTCCAAGGCCAGTCACGATTAATTACCCCAACGATCCAACGTCCCTCGCGGATGAGTGGAAACGCAAAGCCATGATCTGTGTCGCGTCCGCTGAGAAGGATGTGGTGGGTTATCTCGCGCTTGACCTGCCTCGCGCCGGCACGGCTTGGATAACTGACCTGGTTGTGTCCCCCAAATGGCGACGCAAAGGCGTGGCGACGGCTTTGCTCGAGGAGGCGCACAAGTGGAGTGCGCAAAGAGCACTCAACAGGGTGTTCTTTGAGATGCAATCCAAGAATCATCCAGCCATCAAGCTGGCGCAGAAGCAGGGCTACGATTTCTGCGGTTATAATGACCAATACTATTCAAACCAAGATATCACGCTGATCTTCGTGCGAACTCTACGATGACCAGCGGCGGGGCTGGTGATGTAGTACGACTGGGAAGGGAGCATGCTTAGCGGTTGGATTGAGAACTTGCTGGGGGGGATCCAGGCCTTCAATCAGATCCTGACAGCCGGGATCGCCATCACGGCTTTCTCGCTGCTGTTGTATTCCCTTTCGTTCAACCTTCGTGACCGGGTCGCCCGTTCCTTTGCCCTGATCCTGATCAGCGTCGTGGTGGTCTTCACCACTGAGGCGCTCCAAAACAAGTCCGTTTCAGACGCTGGGCTGCAGACGCTGCTTCAGCTTCAGTGGCTGGGCATTGTCTATCTCCCGGCAGCCTATCTCCAGCTGTCAGACGCACTGCTCGTCACCGCCGGAAGGCCCTCCCGAGGTCGACGCCGCCTCGCCGTGCGTGCCATGTATGGCCTTTCCACGCTCTTCCTCATTGCACTGGCAATGGGGTACCTGGTCGGGCCACTCGTGCCCGATGGAAAGCCTGCGCCTCATCTCCAACGCACGATCTGGACCGAGGTCTTCACCCTGTACTACGTCTTGGTGATGATCTGGGCGGGTGTGAATTTTGCGCGTGCATTCCGGCGGATGCTCACACGGTCTGGGCGTCGCCGGATGCTCTATCTCATGGCAGGGGCGAGTGCCCCCGCGCTGGGATGCTACCCGTACCTGTTGTTTGGGTCTGCTGTGGCAGCCAACTACCCACTGGCATTCTGGGGCGCGGCTACCGTAATCAACCTGGTTGTCGGCGCCCTGGTGGTTGTCATGGCTTACGCGGTGGCCTTCTTTGGGGTCTCATGGCCCGATCGCGTCATCCGCAGCCGCCTCTTCAAGTGGATCCTGCGCGGACCCGTGACGGCGTCTGTTGCCTTGGGTCTCATGACGACGGTACGTCGAACCGGCGTGCTCCTGGGCGTGGAGTATTCTGAGTTCGTGCCCTTGACGGTCGTGGCGACCATCCTGCTGTTCGAACATGCCATCACGCTCCTCGCGCCTCTGTGGGAGCGCTACCTTTTCGTGGGCCAGGATCGCGGAGAGCTCCAACTCGTGCAGAATATAGAGGAGAGGCTGGTTACTCAGGGCGACCTACAGCAATTCCTGGAAGCGGTCCTGGCAGCGGTGCGCGACCATATGCACTCATCAAGCGCCTTCGTGGCTGCGCTGGACAATGGTGATCTTTCGATGATCGTCACCGCCGGAAATCGGGCCAGCCTCGAATCAGAGGAACTTGGCGAGGCTCTCGAGTTGATCTCGAACGAGGATGATTCCGCGCGGCACGAGTTTGCGTGGGGGAAATTCTGGGTTCTGCCACTGCATCAGCGGGCCCACCCGGATATGGATCGCGATGAAGTGCCACCGCTTCTGGGGGTTCTGGCGGTTTCCAAGAGAGACGGTCAAACCCTGGATACCGACCAGCGTGACGGCCTGTGGCTGATGGCGGATCGCGCGGCTTTGGCCCTGGAAGACCGACGACTGCAACAACGGCTGTTCAATTCGATGCAGGACCTGCAGCCGCAAGTGGATATGATCCAGCGAATCAGGGCGGCTGGTCGCTACGATTCAAGAGTTGCCATGCTGGGCGAGGTTGTGCCTCCGGAATCCGACCTGGCAAACTGGGTTAAGGATGCCTTGACCCATTACTGGGGTGGTCCCAAACTCACGCGGAACCCGCTGATGCGGCTTAAGGTTGTCCAAGAGGCCGTGGGCGCCCACGACGGAAATGCCGCGAATGCTTTGCGCGCTCTCTTACGCAGGGCCGTTGATCAGGTCAAGCCCGATGGGGAACGCCGGTTCACCACAGAATGGATCTTGTATAACATTCTGGAGATGAAGTTCATTGAGGGGCGCAAGGTTCGGGAGGTCGCGGGCCGGCTTGCGATGTCCGAAGCAGACCTGTATCGGAAGCAGCGCGTGGCGGTCGAAGCTGTCGCAAAGGCAATCCTTAACATGGAAGCGCAATTGAGGTAGGGAAGGCGGGCTGCAACATGGAGCGAAAAGGGAAACTGGTAAATTCAATGCCATCTCCGGATGAGGGATGGTGGGAAGCGGTACTCGCGGAGGAAGGGAACCATCCTGATCACAAATCAGGTCGGGGGCCAATCCGGTCCGGCGCACGAGGTGCCGCCAGAGGAGATGGCATGGCGAATGCCGTCGCCGATTGGGATAAGGTCAAGGAGTTGTTCCAAAACGACCAGATCGTTGAGCTTCGGGTCACATCATGCAACAAGGGCGGCCTCCTGGTAGAGGGCGCCAACCTAAGCGGTTTCGTACCCTTCTCCCACCTGATGAACATACCTGGTCCTGCGGATGCGTCAGAGCGATCACGGCTCCTTGAGACATACGTTGGTCGTACGTTGAAGCTCAAGGTAATCGAATGCGTGCCCGAGGATGGAAGAATTGTGCTCTCGGAGCGCGCGGCGCAATCTGAGCCCGGAAGGCGGGCACAGATCTTCCACACGCTGCATCCCGGCGAACAGGTCCAGGGCACGGTGACCAACATCACGGACTTTGGCGTCTTTGTCGATCTTGGGGGCGTCGAAGGCCTGATTCACATCTCGGAACTTTCGTGGGGACGGGTTGTGCATCCCGGGCAAATTGTGAATCTGGGGCAGACCGTCAACGTCGAAGTGTTGGACCTCTCTCCTGAAAGGTGTCGAGTTGCGCTGAGCCTGAAACGCCTGCAACCGAATCCGTGGAACGACATTGGGAGCCAATTGGGACCGGGAAAGGCCGTGCGGGCTATTATCACCAGCGTACTCTCGTACGGGGCCTTCGCTCGCCTGGAGTCCGGCGTGGAAGGACTAATCCATATCTCTGAGATGCCGTTGGCGGAAGGGCAGGCCGCGAAAGACTTCGTCCGGGAGGGGCAGGCTGTCTCCGTTCGTGTCCTTCACGTGGATGCTGCCCATCAAAGGATGGGGTTGAGCATGAAGGCGAACGCGTGAAGCAGGCCGGGCGCGCCAAGAAGCCGAGGTTTCGCACAGCGATGATCACGGTCCGGGATTGCGGTGAGTAGCAGGACGCCCTCGGGCTCGGGCCACCAGGATCCAGCTCACTCCGGTAATTTGCTGCAGCAGCTGTCCAGCTTTAATCTCCGATTCGGAAGGTTCGCTCGGGACACTCTCGGAATCCTTCTTATCGTAAGCGCGTTGCTGGCGCTGTTGGCGTCCTGGGGTCTGGCGGCTGGGCGGCTGCTTTCCCCGCTTTCAGACTTCTTGTCTGTCTGGCTGGGATGGGGCCGTTATCTTGTCATCGCGGCCGCGGCCTGGGCGGGGGGAAACCTCATTCGTCGACACTCATGGACGGTTCATTGGGGGCAGTTGCTGGCACTGGAACTGTCTGCCCTCCTCGCGTTGGGGATGCTTGCGCTCGCCGGAGGGAACTCATTGGTCCGCGCAGATGCGGGTATGGATGGCGGGCGGCTGGGATGGGGCATCGCGTATTTGCTTAATGAATACTTGGGTGGGATTGGTGGTGGCATCCTGCTGGGCATTCTATTCTTGGTGACCCTGGCGGCGGGGACCGGCATTCTGGCGCGCCTGGAACGGTGGATGATGATCCAGGCTGGGGAAATGGCGCCCGAATCGTCCATGACGGGGGATTCCAACGATGACGTCGAAATCGCCGAGCCCGTTCCCACGCCCCCTGCAAAGAAGGCAATCGCAAAGGTCCCCAAGGAATTTCGGCCGGCGTTTCTCAACGCGGAACGCAAAACGGCCAAATCCTCCAGGAACGTTTCACGAGAAGAAGGCCTCCCGGCACTTCAAATCCTAAGTTCTGAGCAATCGACCCGCGTGGAGGAAAAGACGATAAACCAGACTGCGGGCATGATCATGAAGACGCTCTCTGAGTTTGGAATCCCGGCAACGGTGATCGGCTACCGCGTAGGCCCTGCCGTAACGCAGTTCGCGGTGCAGCCGGGCTTCATCAAGCGGCCCGGCGCAAACGACGATGACGATGCCCAGCAAATGAAGGTCCGCGTTGCCCAGATAGCCAATCTTCAGAAGGATCTGGCCCTGGCGCTTTCAGCGGAAAGACTTCGCATTGAGGCGCCGGTGCCGGGCAAACCGTACGTTGGAATCGAGGTCCCAAACCCGCAGGCCTCGGTTGTGCGGCTGCGGGCCATCCTGGAGAGTGACGCCTTCCGCGGCAGCAAGAGCGCCTTGACGATTGCCCTGGGCCGCGATGTATCCGGGAGTCCTCTCATCGCAGATCTTTCCCGGATGCCGCACTTGCTGATCGCTGGCGCCACTGGTTCGGGCAAGTCCGTGTGTATCACGGCCTTGGCCTCATGCCTGGCGATGAATAATCGCCCTGAAGACCTGCGCATGATCATGATCGACTCCAAGATGGTCGAGCTGCTGCGTTTCAATGGGCTTGCGCATCTCTGGGGGAAGGTCGAAACGGACCTCAACCGAATTATGGGCGTCCTTCGCTGGGTTGTGGTTGAGATGGAGCACCGTTATCGTTTGCTGGAGGCAGCTCATACGCGCGATCTCGAGGCCTACAATCGCAAGCAGGCGCGGAAGGAGAGGGGCGCTCCACTACCGCGGATCGTGGTGCTGATCGATGAATTGGCCGACCTGATGATGTCGGCACCGGAGCAAACCGAGCATAATCTGGTACGTCTCGCACAAATGGCGCGCGCGACTGGAATTCACCTGGTAGTTGCGACCCAGCGTCCATCAACGGATGTCGTGACGGGTGTCATCAAGGCTAACTTTCCGGCTCGCGTCGCGTTTGCCGTGGCGTCAGGCGTGGACTCCCGGGTCATCCTGGACGCGGGGGGAGCCGAGACCCTCCTGGGTCGAGGGGACATGCTGTTCTTGAATCCCGAAATCGGGAACCCGATCCGCGCCCAGGGAGTTATGGTGACCGATACGGAGATTGAGCGCATCATCGAGTTCTGGCAGAAGGAAGCTCCCACGCCAGCCGGCCAATCGGCTCCGTGGGAGCAACTCCTGCATGAGCCGGAAGAGGACGAGGATGAGGGTCTGCTGGAGCAGGCAATCTCCATTGTCAGGAACAGCGGCCGGGCGTCAGCCTCAATGCTCCAGCGTCGACTCAGGATTGGCTATCCACGGGCAGCGCGGCTACTGGATCAGCTTGAGGAGGCCGGCGTGGTCGGGCCGTCACAGGGCGGTGGCAGAGAGCGCGAGATACTTCCGGATGACGAAGAGCAAGAGGAAAGCGCCTAGAGTGATATCAGGTATGATTGGGCAGTTCTCAAGGGAACCGATGTGAAAAGAACCTTCAGCGACACATTGCGGGTCGTCTTCAAGGGTGTGCTCGACCCAATTGCCGGTGCTTTGAACAGGACTGGGATCACGCCCAATACCGTCACGCTCCTCGGGGTCGCCGGTAACTTGCTTGCTGGATACCTTGTAGCGCGCGGACAAGTGAGTCTTGGAGGCCTGGTAATGCTGATCGCATGGCCCATCGACGCACTTGACGGCTCCATGGCCCGCCTACGCGGGGAAGCCAGTGACTGGGGCGCCTTCGTAGATTCTGTAAGCGACCGCTACTCGGAGCTCATCGTCCTGGGCGGTCTGCTGTACTATTTTGCAGCGCATGACGAGCACATCCTGGAAGTGGTGACATTCGCCGCCGCGGCAGGCTCAGTGTTGGTCTCTTACGTCAAGGCCCGTGCAGAGGCGCAGAGCTTCAGCGCCAAGGAGGGCTTGCTCACACGGGCTGAGCGTTATCTTGTGCTGGGGCCGTCATTGTTGCTCAACATACCGGCTGTTGGGGTGTGGATAGTGGCGGTCCTTGCGAATGTGACGGCGCTGCAGAGAATACTGGTTGTCAGGTCGCAAGCCCATGCCAACGTCAACGTCAAAGCCATTATCGTGGAGGAAAGCAAATGACTTGTGATGCGGGATTCCTGATTTTCGGGGTCCTATGTGTTCGACTGTACGGCATTGTGCTTATGCTTGGGGCGCTTGCCGGTGGGTACCTGGCGACCTGGGAAGTAAAGCGCCGCGGCAAAGACCCTGAGCAGGTGTGGGATCTGCTTGTGTATCTCATTATCGGCGGGGTCATCGGTGCCCGGCTTTGGCATGTGCTCACTCCATCGCCGAGCGCAATGATTCTCGACGCCTCGGGCAAGCTGGTGAATCCCTATTTCGTGAACGGTATCCCCCAGATACTTGACATATTGAGCATCTGGAAGGGTGGTCTTGGCATACCGGGCACCATCATAGGCGGGCTGGTAGCGCTCTACTTATATGCGCGGAAGCATCGCGAATTCAGCTTTGCCGAGTGGACCGACATTGCCGCACCAAGCCTAGCGTTGGGACAAGCGATTGGCCGATGGGGAAATTTCTTCAATCAGGAGCTATACGGCGCGCCCACGAGCCTGCCGTGGCACATCTTCATTGCACCGGCGCACAGATTGCCAGGCTTCGAGGACGTGTCGTATTATCACCCCCTCTTTGCCTATGAATCCCTCCTGAACCTGGCCAATATGCTGCTGCTAATCTGGATCACGCGTCGATTCAGTGGAAGTCGTAAGCATGGCGATGTCTTCAACGTCTACCTGATCGTATATCCCTTGATACGCTTCAGCCTTGACTTTCTGCGCCTGGACGCATCGCAGGTGTTTGGGCTCAACATAAATCAAACAGTCATGGCCGTGGTCGGGATACTGGCGATCGGGGCATTGGTTTGGCGACACCGACCAGGAAGTCAGGCCGCGCCAGCCATCACCGGCAGTTTCGCCCATTCGTCCATCAACTCCGCCGAAATGGCAGCAAGCCCAGCCGCGGAGGTGGGTAGGCCGGAAGTCACGCACAAGACCACCGCACAGAAGCGGACTCGGCCAACAACACGCCGAAAGCCCACGCGTCGCGCGTGAGGACCATTACTTTCAAGTCATGGCCGTGCAGCTTTATACGGGCTGGTACTGGCCGCTCCTGCGCAACCGGCGAAAGATTCAACGTGTGGCGCGGGCAGGCAGCACAAGGTGCCCGAATCCGGCATGGATCGCCGGCCGGCACAGTCGTGGGATCAACAAGACATGATCGAAACTACTGGACTCGGTAAGCGATTCGGAGACTTCTGGGCCGTCGATGGCGTGAGCCTGCGCGTCGATAATGGCCAGATCCTCGCATTGCTGGGTCAAAACGGCGCGGGCAAGACGACGACGGTTCGGATGCTCAGCGCGCTATTGGTTCCGACAACAGGTAGCGCACGCGTTGCCGGCTATGATGTGGTCCATCAGCATGCTGAGGTACGGGCGTTGGTCGGAGTCCTTACCGAGCAACACGGCCTGTACGTCAGGATGACGGCCATTGAGTATCTGGACTTCTTTGGACGACTCCACCATCTGGGCGAAAGCCAAAGAATCGCCCGTATCGCGTACCTTCTGGATTACTTCGGCCTTGCGGCCGCAAGCAGCCGTCGCATCGGCGAGTATTCCAAGGGAATGCGTCAGAAGTTGGCTCTGGCCAGGGCACTGATTCACGAGCCGCCCGTGCTGCTCTTGGATGAACCCACGTCTGCCATGGATCCCGAGTCTGCAAGGCTTGTAAGAGACGAAATCGCCAGGTTGCGGTCAGACGACCGAACCATCGTGATCTGCACGCATAACCTGGCAGAGGCCGAGTCGCTTGCCGATACGGTTGCCATCATCTACCGCGGGCAGCTTCTGGTACAGGGGACTTTGGATGAGCTGAGGCGCACAGTGCTTGGCGTGCCGGAGTACGAGGCACGTTTTTCGGTTGCGTGGAATACCCGTGGTCTCGAATTGCCGGGTGGTGTAAGGCTGACACAAAGGACTGACTCGGCGCTGCGCTTCAGCGTCGAAGACCCGGGTACGGCCAATCCCAAGCTGATGCATGACCTGGCCTCAATGCGGGCCCCCCTCGTGTCGTTCCAGGAGATTCCCAGGTCGCTGGAAGCAGTGTACTTGCAAGTAATGGCGCAGGCACAAGCCCGCCAAGGGGCCGGCATTCGTGTCTGAGGACCTGCGCACGATCATTCTGCTGGCCGGGCGTGAGTTCCGCGATCAGTTGCGGGACTGGCGCATTGTCCTTCCCCTGGCCATCCTTACCGGGGCTTTTCCTCTTCTAATGAAAGAGGTAGCTTCCCAGGCCGTCTCGTTCTTCGCGCGTTTCGGCACCACGCTTATCGCCTATCGGCTGATACCGTTCTCCATTCTGATCATCGGATTCTTCCCCATTACCATCTCCCTCGTGGTTGCGCTTGAATCCTTCGTTGGCGAGAAGGAACGCGGCACAATCGAGCCGCTGCTGAACGCGCCATTGAAGAACTCCCAACTGTACTTCGGCAAGCTGCTTGCCGGCGTCATAACGCCGCTTACGGCCAGCTATCTGTCCATCGGACTTTACCTGGCCATGGTGTCGAGGGAAGCGCTGGAGATGCCGCGTTTCGATACTCTGATCCTGCTATTCATGCTCACGACCGTGCACGCAATCCTGATGGTGAGCGCTGCCCTGGTGATCTCGGTTCAATCGACCTCCATCCGGGCTGCGAATCTACTGGCCTCTTTCATCATTATCCCGGTAGCGATCATGATGCAAGGCGAAAGCGTACTGCTCTTCTGGGGGACAGATGGCGTGTTGTGGTTGGCAGTGGTCGCGGTCATGATCGTGTCGGGGATGCTGGTGCGACTGGGACTTGCCCATTTCCAGAGGGAATACCTCATCGGGCGCGAGCTGGATCAGTTGAACACGGGGTGGATCTGGAACACGTTCTGGACGCGCTTCCGAGGCGCCCCGGGCAGTGGCGTGTATAGCTGGTATAGGACCCAAGTCGTCCCAGCCCTGCGCAAACTGACGGTTCCTCTACTGATCATTCTAGGAATCGCTGTAATTGGCTTCTGGGGGAGTTTTCGCTGGACAACCGATAATCTGCCCCGGCTCCTCTCCGCCGCACGCCAATCGGACCTGGCCGCAATTGTGAAGGATGCCAGGGATTCAGCAGGGCTGGTGCAGGCCGGGCAGACACTTTCAGCGGCGCACATATTGGCCAACAATGTGCGGGCAACCACCCTGGTATTCCTCGGGGGCCTGGTGACGTTCAGCGTGCTGGGCATTGCCGCCTATGTGATAAACGTGGGCCTGGTTGGGGGCGTCCTGGGAGTATTTGACCTGATGGGCTATGCGCCGGGCGTGCTATTCGCAGCAGGACTCCTACCGCACGGCATCTTTGAGATTCCGGCATTGATGCTTGCGAGCGCGAGCGTCCTGAAACTGGGCGCGGTGCTGGTTACTCCGCAAATGGGGAGGTCTATGGGGAGTATTCTGCTGGAACTTCTTGCAGACAGCGCCAAAGTGCTGCTGGGCGTCGTGTTTCCACTATTGATCATAGCTTCACTCGTTGAAGCCCATATCACGCCCGCAATTCTGCAGCGGGTATTCCCCTAGGTTCCTATGACAAAGATAATCATACTGGGATCCTCCAACGCTGTGGCGACGGAGGGGCACGACAACACTCACATGCTGATTGTCGGCAGTTCGCAGGCGGTCATGGTGGACTGCGTGAGCAGTCCCTTGCTCCGGCTAAAGAGGGCGGGAGTGGACTTTCGGAAAGTAACGGATCTGATCCTGACGCATTTCCACCCCGATCACGTCTCCGGAGCACCGCTCTTCCTGATGGACATGTGGTTGCTGGGGCGGAAAGCACCTCTTACGATCCATGGTCTCGATTACACCCTGGATCGGCTCGACACGCTCATGGGCCTGTACGGATGGAGGGCCTGGCCCAACTTCTTCCCCGTTACACTGAATCGCGTGCCGGCCCACGAATTAGCGCCCATTGGTGAGTTTGACGGCTATCGTGTGTTGAGCTCGCCCGTGCATCACCTCATACCCACGATCGGGCTCAGGATTGAGTCCGATGGAGCAGGCAAAATCGTGGCATACTCTTGCGACACCGAGCCCTGCGATGAAGTGGTGAGGTTGGCGGACGGCGCCGAAATCCTAATCCATGAGGCTGCGGGCGAAGGCAAGGGGCATTCCTCCGCTCGACAGGCAGGAGTAATCGCCGCACGCGCCGAGGTGCGCAAGCTGCTGCTGATCCACTATCCTACATGGGATTCCCCGGTAAATGAGCAGGTAATTGAGGCTCAGTCTGGATTTCAGGGGGAAGTCGCCCTGGCAGAGGACTTTATGGAAATCGCGATGAACTAGCGTGCCCAATCGAATCATAGAGAGCGGCCCGTAATTGAGCCGCTCTCTTTTGATTCATCCTGGTTCACCATCCCCTAATGAATTCCGCCCATTCCGTGTTTTCAGTGAGGTGCCGCCCAAAGATGTAGTCAGCATTGATCGGTGGCTCGTGGGGCACATGAAACAGGTGCATGTGAGCTTCTTCGGGTCGTCGGCCGCCTTTGCGGTGATTGCAGGTTGCGCAGGCTGCCACCACGTTTGTCCAAACATGCAAGCCGCCCTGATAGCGCGGAATCACGTGATCGACAGTGAGGCCAGCCTCGCGGCGTCCGCAATACTGACATGTATAATTATCCCGCCGAAAGACCTCGCGGCGCGTGAGTTTCACGTGGGGGCGCGGTCGGCGTATTTGATGCTCAAGGCGGATCACTGAGGGTCTGGGCAGCACGAGTGTGACAGTGCGAAGGTATCCACGACCATTCGCAACCATTGCGGCCTTGCCCCCGAGGATGAGGACGACAGCACGCCGTGTGGTGCAGATGTTGATGGGCTCGAAGTTCGCGTTAAGAACGAGAACCGGTTCGTGCATGGGACAATCGCGATTTCGGCGATTATAGCATAGCGATCATTGAGAATGCGAATTGTAATTGCAGGTGGCCGCGGTTTTCTAGGGACTGCGCTTCGAGTCGTATTGCAGGATGCCGGTTATGAGGTCGCGGTCCTGACGAGGCGGAAGCAGCCGGGCGCGAGAGAGATACGTTGGGACGGTGCGACGCTGGGGGACTGGACGGAGGCCATTTCAGGCAGCGATGCGGTCGTGAATGCATGTGGCTACGGGCTCGAGCACTGGCCCTGGACAGCCTCCCAAAAACGCAGGTTCGCAGCGTCGCGCGTTGAGCCCGGCCGGACCCTGGTAGCAGGCATCGAACGGGCCCGGCATCGGCCAAAGCTGTTCGTCCAGTTCTCCGGCATAAATCTGTATGGCCTGCAAGGTGAAACCCCGGCTGACGAGGCCACCGGAGCTGCACACGATTTCCTGGCAAGGCTCGCTGTCCGTTGGGAGGCCGCCACCGAACCTGTTGAGACCATGGGGGTACGGCGAGTGGTGGTAAGGAACGCGATCGTGCTTGACCGCCATGAGGGACTGTTCCCATTGATGATTATGGCCTGCCGGTTGTTTGCAGGCGGCAGATTCGGAGATGGGCAGCAAGCGGTGCCTTGGATCCATAGGCATGATCAGGTCATGGCGATCAAGCGCCTCCTAGAGTCTGAAGGCTCCAGAGGTCCGTACAATCTGGTTGCTCCCCATGCCGTGGCGAATGCCGAATTCATGAGGAGCGTCTGCCGGGGGCTGGGCCGCCCATACTGGTTCCATGTGCCAGCGTTCGCGTTGCGCCTTGTCCTAGGGGAGATGGCGGTAATGATCCTTGCCGGCCGGGCAGCCCAGCCCAAGCGGCTCCTTGAGGGTGGGTTCCAATTTGCGTTTCCAACGCTCGATGCCGCATTACAGGATCTTTTCAAAAGCGATTGATCGCATCGATGCGTCCAAGGATGAGTGGCCACTAAGTGTGGTGGTCGATTACTCTGAAGTATGATATGTTGGCATAGAAATGCCGACCCCGTATGATTGGGGCGGCTTGAGGAGAGAACTAATGGTTCATTTGCGTACGCTTGCCATGCTAGCCTGCGCCTTGATGCTCGCTTCGTGCGCACCGACGCCGATCGCCGCCCCCGTACTGCCAACATTCGTGGCACCGAGTGAGACCCTCGTGCCACCATCCAATGAGTCCTACCCGACGGCCGCCGCGGCCGAACAGGAGGCCAGCCAGACAGTAAGCGGCTTCTCGCTTGAGTTGCGCCGTGCCTGGCGGGATGGAAAACAAGTGAACGCCGAGGTCTGTTTCACACTCCCTGATGCTTCCGACTGGACCGTGTGGGAGGCCCACCTTGAGTACGGCGGCACGTCCGTCTCCGAGTTCAGCTCCTCATATCTGAGCAAGGAGGAGGGCCAATCCGGGCAACCCGGGCGTCGTTGTGATCAACTGAGCTTCTACGTTCCGCCAGATGCGGACCTCAGCGCCGCGAGTATGACCATAGAGTCCGTTGGCGCGTATCCAACTGCAGACGAATACTGCACGCTCTACATGCCGAAAATCCAACAGACCCTAAATGATCGGGGCATCGGCATATCATTGGACTGCCCCATAGTTGATGGGCAGCCAGCGATGCAAATCGTGAGCAAACCGGAGGGAATGTCCCAGGAGGAGGCTGAGCAGATTGTGTTCAGCGACGAGTTCTATACCATTCATGGCCCCTGGTCTTTTCCGGTAACATTTGCCCAATAGCCTTCCAGGGTTGTATAATTCCAGCATGAATTGGGATTGGCGTCCATACGAGTACGCAGCTAGCTCCTATTGAGGGTGAGGGTAGACTACTAACGCGCCCTCCCGGGCGCGTTTTTGTTCCTGGCGGTGGAAGGAGAATGCATGGACATCGAAGCCCAGGTGGCACTGTTGATGCAGGGCACGGAGTATGGGGATCAAGATCTCAAACGGGCGATGACGGCCGAATTGAGAGATCGCCTGATCACATGCCAGCATGAGGGGCGACCGCTGCGGGTCTACTGCGGCTATGACCCGACCTCAAGCGACCTGCATCTCGGGCACACCATCACGATGCGGAAGCTGCGACAATTCCAGGATCTGGGCCACGATGTGACCTTCCTGATTGGAAGCTACACGGCGCTGGTGGGCGACCCCTCAGACAAGAACAAGGCCCGCCCGATTCTTACCCAGGAGCAGGTCTCCGAATACGCGAAGACATACAGAGAGCAGGCGTTGCGGGTGCTCCAGCCCAGCAAGACCCGCGTACGATACAACGGCGAATGGCTCAGTGAGCTTTCGCTGGTGGATCTGATACGCCTGGGCCAGCACTTCACGGTGCAACAGTTCCTGGCCAGGGACAACTTTGCCAGGCGACTGCAGAACGAAGAACCAATCTACTTGCACGAAACGTTCTACGCGCTCATGCAGGGATATGATGCGGTCGCACAGCAGACTGACGTCCAAGTTGGTGGTACGGACCAGCTCTTCAATATCATTGTCGCGGGGCGCAAACTACAGGAGGCCATGGGACAAAGGCCCCTCGTGGGCATCATCATGGGAATCCTGCCGGGTACAGATGGCGAGCAGCGGATGTCCAAGTCCACGGGAAACGTCATCCCGATCAACAGCGGGGCGGAGGACATGTATGGCAAACTGATGTCGGTTCCCGACTCGGCAATGGAGACATACATGCGACTTGTCACGCGGTGGCTGCCGGAGGAAATCGATATGCTGATCAATGCCGTGCGCAACGGTGAGACACACCCGCGCGATGCGAAGATGCGGATGGCGCGGGAGATCACGAGCATCTTTTATGGGGAGACGGAGGGCGAGAGCGCGGAACAGTCTTTTATCCGGCTGTTCCAAAAGGGGGAGCTGCCAGAAGGGATGCAGGAGTATGCACTCCGGTCCGGCCTCAGTGTTGTAGAGGTGCTGATCGATGCTGGTTTGGCGGCTACAAAGAGCGAGGCCAAGAGACTAGTCGCCCAGCGAGGCGTCCGGCTGGATGGGATCACGCTGGAGCACGGAGATGCTGCTTTTCCCCATCCCGGCATACTCCAAGCCGGAAAGCGGCGCTTCGTTCGCGTGCGATAGAAGTGGACGGCGGCATGTCTGAGTCGCAGGCGCCCAGCCAAGGAAACAAAAAACGGACCGCTCCGATGGCCCGTCCTGAGGCGTCGACGGGATTCGAACCCGTGGTGAGGGTTTTGCAGACCCTTGCCTTACCACTTGGCCACGACGCCGTGAAAACTAACTGCTAGAGCGGGCGATGGGATTCGAACCCACGACCTTCTCCTTGGCAAGGAGACGTTCTACCACTGAACCACGCCCGCACGTCCTGCACTCCAGCCGAGAGTGCCGAGAGTCAGAATCGAACTGACGACACCGCGATTTTCAGTCGCGTGCTCTACCAACTGAGCTATCTCGGCCAGGTACACTTCCTTAGAAGCGCGCCGAATTGTACTAGACGCACTTGGGCTTGTCAAGCAATGACCGGCGAGTCACAAATCCACTGGCGTTTGTACCGGCCCTGAGGGGGCGCTTGGGCCCGATGGCCCCAAGAATTCTAAAGGACCGGCTGACGATGCATTGTGGACGGGGAACCCATGTTTGAGAACCTGACCGCAAGACTAAACAAAGCCTTTGCCGAACTCCGCCGCCGGGGAAAACTGAGCGAGGCGGATGTCGATGCTGTCGTGCGCGAAATCCGCCTGGCGCTCCTGGAAGCAGACGTCCATTTTGAAGTGACGAAGAGCCTCCTGACGCGGGTGAGGGAACGTGCCATAGGTGCGGAGGTCTCCAAAGCACTCAACCCGGCCCAACATGTAATCAAAATCGTGCACGAGGAACTGATTAATACCCTGGGCCAGCCAATGGCGCTAAACCTCTCGGGTCCCAAGCCGCGAGCCCTGATGCTCGTTGGGCTCCAGGGTTCTGGAAAGACAACATCCGCCGGAAAACTGGCGCGCATGCTGGCGTCAAACGGCGAGAGGGTTATGTTGGTAGCATGTGATCCGTATCGCGCCGCCGCGGTTGAGCAACTACAGCAGCTTGGGGGCCGTTTGGGTGTGGATGTTTTCGCCCGCACGGCCGTGGATCCGATCGACATCGCCAGGAACGCGTTGAAAGCTGCTTCGGATGGGGGCCACACCGTCGTCATCCTTGATACGGCGGGCCGATCGCAATTGAGCGATGAACTTATGCGTGAGCTCGCTGGAATGCAGACCGCGGTTCACCCGACCGAGGTCCTGCTTGTGCTGGATGCCATGACGGGGCAGGAGGCTCTCAACATTGCGCAGGGGTTCAGGCAGCGAGTCGCAGTAAGCGGCCTGATCTTGAGCAAGATGGATGGAGATGCTCGAGGCGGGGCAGCCATCTCCGTGCGATCCGTGACCGGCATTCCGCTGAAATTTGTGGGGACGGGCGAGAAGCTTGACGCCATGGAAACATTCGATCCGGGAAGGCTGGCTTCGAGAATCCTTGGAATGGGTGACATTCTTGGATTGATCGAGAAGGCGGAGAGTAGTCTCGATCAGAAAATGACCGCCGCCCAAGTCGAGAAGATGCGGGGTGGCAACTTTGACCTGGAGGATTGGCTGGAACAGATGAGGCAGCTGAGGAAGATGGGTCCGCTGGGGAAGCTGACGGACATGCTGCCGGGTCGAATTGGAGAGGCCGCTCGGCAGCAAGATCCTGCAGTCCTAGAGGCTGGCTTTCGGACGTCGGAGGCGATCATCAATTCAATGACCCGGGAGGAGCGACAAAATCCTTCCAGCCTCAACGCGTCGCGGCGCAGGAGAATTGCGGCTGGCTCAGGAACGGCAGTGCAAGACGTCAATCGACTGATAAAGCAGTTCCTGGAGCTGCAAAAGATGATGAAAACGCTAAGAAGCAGCGGTGGACGTGGCTTATCGGGCCTATTCCGGTCTTGAGAGCGACCCGTGGGCAGTCGCAATATCTGGTAGAATCATGTTTTGTGGCTAGGGCCATCCAGATGGGTGGCAGCAGTCATCACCGACGACGATCCGCAGCCTGGGAACTGGTGTGAGGCAAGGTCTTTCCAAGCCAATAGCGTCGTTGGCAAGTTTCTGAAGGAGATGCAGGTTCAATGGTTCGTATTCGTTTTCGACGTATGGGGTTGAGAGGCCAGCCATCATATCGAATTGTGGCGGCGGACAAGGAATCATCACGCGACGGTCGCTTTCTTGAGATCCTGGGTTTCTACAACCCCAGGACCAACCCGTCCACGATCAATGTGAAGGAAGACCGCGTCTTTCATTGGATGAAGAATGGCGCGCTTCCCACCGAGTCAGTGGGCCAGGTATTCAAATCGTCCGGCTTGCTCGATCGATTTGAGCGCTTCAAGAAGGGTGAGGCCATCGAAGGTCTCATGACAGAAGCCGCAGAGGCAATGCAGCGCAGGGCGGCACCGGCAAGAACCCGAAAGGATTGACGAGCCAGCAACGGACCACGCAGTTCGGTTGATAGTCCGGAGCGTCAAACCGTAAAACACAATCATGAGAGATCTCGTAGAGTACATCGCCAAGGTTCTGGTTGATAACCCCGAGAAGGTCGAGGTGCGCGAATCGGGCACCGGTGACAAAATCCGACTCGAACTAAGTGTCGCCCCGGGCGACATGGGCAGGATCATCGGGAAGAGCGGTAAGGTTGCCAATGCGATCCGTACGATGCTGCGCGTGGCTGCCGAGCGAGAGGGCAAGCAGGCCACTCTGGACGTGGTCGAACCGGAAGAATGACCGGAAGAGCAAGAAAGCGAATTGGAAATTCAGGCTCGCCGCAATCCGGTGAGCCTGAATATTTAGTGGTCGGGATGCTTCGGCGGCCTCACGGTGTGCGGGGCGACCTATTGATGGAGGTCCTTACGGACTTCCCGGAGCGGCTTCAGGCAGGTGCCGGCTTGTTTATCGGAAGCCGTCACAAGCCGGGCGTCCTCGAAGCAAGGCGGCCTCACGCTGCCGGCCTGATTGTGCACCTGCAGGGTGTCGAGACGCCTGAGGCGGCCGGCGCCTATCGAAATCAGCCTGTATATGTGCGCTCAGCTGACCGACCCCGATTGCCTGAAGGTCAGTATTACCACCATCAGATGATCGGCCTGGCCGTCGTTGATGAGCAGGATTCGGAGATTGGGAAACTGTCTGAGATCCTCAAAACGGGTGCAAATGATGTATACGTGGTAAAGCGCCCTAACAATGGCGAACTGCTACTTCCAGCCATCGCTGGTGTTATCCTGAATGTTGAACTGGCGGCCGGACGGATCCGTGTAAGAATCCCTGCTGGCTTGGCTGGGGACGTCGCCGAGTGATACCGGCGACACATACATCGTACGCCTTCCGCTGAATACAGCAAATGGCACAGGACAAGCGCTTCTGGCTGGGATTCAATCTCGTTCGAGGCATCGGCGCCGTACGGCTTCGTTCGTTGATCGAATATTTCGGAAGTGCGGAAGATGCCTGGAAGGGCACGCCCGAGGAATTACGCACTGCCGGTCTGGGGCCGAAGACCGTAGCGCGCCTGGTCGCGGTTCGGAACGACGTGGACCTTGATCGGCTGTGGGATCGCGTCCAATCGCAAGGTATACGATTGCTGACATCCGAGGACGAGGCCTATCCGGCCAGACTCAAGGAAATCGAGCAGCCGCCACCGGTGCTATTTGTCCGCGGCGATTGGACCACCGGAGACGAACTGGCGGTAGCCATCGTGGGGACCCGCCGCATCACGGCCTACGGGCGTCAAGTGACCGAGCAACTTGCCGGCCACCTTGCCGCCAACGGTATCACGATTGTTAGCGGCCTGGCACGGGGCATCGATGAAGTCGCGCATTCGGCAGCGCTGGCGGCTGGAGGGCGAACGGCCGCGGTGCTGGGAAGTGGGGTGGATCGCGTGTACCCGCCCGAGAATCGGGCGCTTGCCGAAAAGATCATCGGAAGCGGCGCTCTCCTGAGCGATTATCCAATGGGCACCGCACCTGAAAGCAGCAACTTCCCGCCGCGCAACCGAATCATTTCGGGTCTGTCCAGGGCCGTGATCGTTGTGGAGGCCGGCGAAACCAGTGGCGCTCTTATCACTGCCGAGTTTGCGGCGGAACAAGGGCGCGACGTGTTTGCGGTCCCAGGGAGCATCCTTGCACCGCAAAGCAGGGGCACCAACAAGCTCATTCAAAACGGCGCCTTGCCGCTGCTCCATCCCGATGACGTCCTTCAAGGTTTGAATCTTGGACGTGCGGGAGAACAACGTGCGGCGCGCAAGATCCTGCCGACTGACGAAGTCGAAGCGAACGTTCTCGGCGTGCTTGGAAGTGAGCCGCTTCACGTTGATGAAATATGCAACAGCACGGCCTTGCCTGTCGAGAAAGTCTCGGCTGCTCTCGTGATGATGGAACTCAAGGGAATGGTGCGTCAAGTGGGGGGAATGCAGTATGTAGCGGTGCGTGAGGTACAATCGGGCTATTCTGCCTAGGAACAAACATGCCTGAGCATGACTATGCGGTGATAATGGCCGGCGGCGGCGGAACAAGACTCTGGCCAGTCTCGCGACAAGATAGACCGAAGCAATTGCTGCCACTAATAGGTGAACAGACGCTGCTGCAAAGTACCGTGGCGCGCCTGGTTGACCTGTTTCCACTTGAGCGAACTTTGGTCGTCACCGTTCGAGAGCAGGTGGAGGAGATCAGACGGCAAGTGCCGGGTATACCTGCGGAGAACTACCTGATGGAACCCGCGCCGCGTGGGACTGCATCAGTAGTAGGCCTGGCGGCGAGCGTTCTCAAGAAACGGGATCCTCAGGCTGTCATGGCCGTTTTGCCATCCGATCATTACATTCGCGACCGTGACCTTTTCACCTACGTACTCCGTGAAGCGATCGACGTGGCGCGGAAGGGATACCTGGTGACTCTGGGAATAACTCCCATCACACCGTCAACGGCATACGGCTACATCCGGCAGGGTAAGCCGTTGGATGCCAACCTCAAGTACCCGGTCTATCATGTGGAGCGGTTCACCGAAAAGCCCGATGAGGAGACCGCCCAGAGCTTTCTGCGCTCCCGGGTACATTCCTGGAACAGCGGCATGTTCATCTGGGGAGTGGATGCGATCCTGGCGGAAATCCGCCGGCAGATGCCTGATCTGGCAGCCGCGCTCGCGAAGATCTCGGCTGCCTGGGAAACGGCGGAGCAGGAGCGCGAATTATCCAGGATCTGGCCTGAGCTCAAGTCCGAGACCATAGATTATGGCATCATGGAGAACGCCGAGAAAGTCGTTGTGGTTCCAGCAGGGGGATTGGGCTGGAGCGACGTTGGGGCTTGGGATACGCTCTTTGAGGTCCTGTTGCCCGATATGCATGGAAACGTGGCGTCCAATGCGCAACACCTGGCGCTGGAGACGCATAACACCCTGGTATATGGAAATGATCCACAGCGGCTCATCGTGACCATAGGAGTGGACGACACGGTCATCGTTGATGCAGGCGACGTTCTCCTGGTCTGCAAGGCGGACCAGGCGCAAAAGGTACGCGAGGTGGTGGAACATCTGAGGAGACACCGCCAGGAAAAATACCTGTAGGCTGGAGTTTGGATGGAAGCTTATTGCATGAAGTGCAAGACCAAAAGGGAAATCAGAGATGCGCAAGCATCTTTTAATGCCAAGGGATCACCGGTCACCACTGGCACATGCCCCGTTTGCGGCACGAAACTATATCGAATGGGCAGAACAGCCGCGCATGAGGGTCTGAACCCCCCGGCAAAGGTCGAAAAGGTAACGCCGCGGAACGGCAAACTTGTGATCGTCGAATCTCCCGCGAAAGCCAAAACTGTTGGTCGTTTCTTGGGGAAGGGATACACGGTCAAGGCGTCGATCGGGCACGTGCGTGATTTGCTTCGCTCTCAGCTCTCGGTTGATGTAGACAACAACTTTGAGCCGAAGTATCGGGTTCCCAACGAGAAAAAAGGGCTCGTGAAGGAGCTCAAGAATCTGGCGCGCACGGCGGAAGAGGTATTCCTCGCGACCGATCCGGACCGGGAGGGCGAGTCGATATCCTGGCATCTGCTTGAGGCTTCCGAGATCGATCCGCTGGTGGCCCGACGGGTCACGTTTCATGAGATCACGGAGCCGGCCATTAAGGAGGCCTTCTCGCACCCGAGGTCGATCGACATGGACCTCGTGAATGCGCAACAGGCACGCCGTGTTCTGGATCGGCTGGTGGGATACAGCATCAGTCCGATCCTTTGGGAAAAAGTCCGAAGCCGGCTCTCCGCTGGGCGCGTCCAATCGGTAGCTCTGCGCTTGATCGTCGACCGCGAACGGGAGATCGAGGCTTTTGTTCCGGTTGAGTACTGGACGATCCATGGCGAGTTCCGGCCGGCGGGGCTGAAGGCCACCTTCCTTGCAAAACTCATCAAGGTGGACGGCAACGATTTTGAGCTACCCGATGAGCGCGCCGCCAAGGAACTTGCGGCGCGCCTGCAACTGGCCACCTACGAGGTGAGCAAAGTACGCCGGAGCGAACGCAGGCGCAGAGCTCCGGCACCGTTTACAACGTCGACCCTGCAACAGGAGGCGTCGCGCAAACTCGGATTCCCGGCGAAGCGAACGATGGCCCTCGCGCAAGGACTGTATGAGGGACAGGATGTCGGCAACGGCGGTGCTACCGGTCTGATCACGTACATGCGCACAGATTCGCCGCACGTCTCTGAGACGGCCGTTGCCGAGGCGCGGGAGTTCGTCAGGACCAAGTATGGCGCCGACTTTCTTCCCGAACAAGCGCCCGAGTACAAGAGTAAGAGTTCGACGGCTCAAGAGGCGCACGAGGCTATCCGACCAACCTCGGTCCAACGCGAGCCGGAATCAATCCGGCAGTTCCTGGAACCGGCCATGTTCAAACTCTACAATCTCATATGGCAGCGGTTTGTCGCATCCCAGATGGAGTCGGCGGTCTATGACACGCTTCAAGTCGAGGTTGTCGGCATAGGAGACGCGCATGAGTACCTGCTCCGGGCGTCCGGTTCCACGCTGCGCTTTCCCGGTTTCCTGGCAGTCTATGAGGAAGCCCGGAACGAAGATGCCAAGTCTGAGGACGACGAGGAGAACGTAAAAATACCTGCCGGTGTGGCGGAAGGGCAGAAACAGGAGCTGGTGCGCGTGATCCCGGAGCAGCATTTCACTCAACCGCCGCCCCGTCTCACGGAGGCATCCCTGGTGCAGCTGCTCGAAGAAAACGGCATCGGCCGACCGTCGACCTATGCACCTATCATCTCCACGATCCAACAGCGAGGCTATGTGGAGCGCATCGAGAAGCGCCTGACGCCCACGGACGTTGGATTTCAGGTCAACGATCTGCTCGTGGAGTATTTCCCGGAAGTAGTGGACGTGAAATTCACTGCACACATGGAAGATGACCTAGACAGAGTGGCTGCTGGAGAAATGAACTGGACCGCCGCCCTCAAAGAGTTCTACGAGCCGTTCAAAGAGCTTGTGATGAAGGCGCAGGCCGAGATCCCCATTACAAAATCCGGTCCCGAGCCTATCGGACGAAAATGCCCAGAGGACGGGGGCGAACTGGTTGTGCGTTATGGGCGTTATGGCCGGTTCATTTCCTGTGCGAATTTCCCGGCCTGTCGATACACCGAACCGTGGCTCGAGAAGATCGGCGTCAGTTGTCCCAAGGACAACGGTGAAATTGTCGAGCGCAAGACCCGGAAGGGAAGGACTTTCTACGGTTGCGCGAACTACCCTGCGTGCGACTTTACGTCCTGGAAACGGCCGATCGCCGCGCCCTGTCCGAACTGTGGTGGGCTGTTGGTGATGCTCAACAAACGGCAGGTGCAATGCATCAAGTGCGAGCGAACCTATTCATTAGAGGAAGTGAGCCCGGAGGCAGCGCGCGAGTAGCCTGCAGGCGCCCGGTACCTGTATAATTGAAGCCGGCAAGGGAACGCACAAGGAGCCTCCACATGTCATCCGCCATGGACGTGCTGAAGAAGCAACTCATCCTGGTGTTGCTGGTGCTAGCCGTTGGCGTGGCAATCGGCGTGCCACTCGGCTGGGCAACTGTGCGCGTCGTAAACACCACCCCCGCAGTCCTGCGCGACGACTTGCAGGAAGACTACCTGCGGATGGCGATCGACTCTTTCCGAGTAAACCGAGATCCCAACCTGGCGGTGAACCGGTGGGATTCACTTGGACCGGCAGCCGGTCCTGCGTTCGTGAAGATCCAAAAAGATCCCCGCGGCATCGATCCGGTCGTCATCGTGGCATTTGGGGAGGTCATACAGGCAGTCAAGGGCACGCGCCCTGAGCAAGCCGCACCGGCTTCCTCAGAGACCAAACGGCCCTCGTCCACAAGCCTGCTCATAGCTGCAATGGCCGTTCTCGTCCTGGTGGCGGCCGCGACCGCCCTATTCTTCGTGCGGCGGATGATGCAGCGGCGTGCCAGCGTGAGCATTTCCCCGACTTTCGAGCAACCTGAAACGCCGCGTGAACCGGTGCGTTCTCGGAAGACCAACTTCGAGTCCTTGGGCGTTGCGCCACCTATCACGCAGAACATGACGACGTATGTGCTGGGTGACGATCTCTATGATGAGTCATTCAGCATCGATACGCCCAGTGGGGACTTCCTTGGTGAATACGGCGTGGGGGTGTCTGAAACCATTGGTATTGGCGAACCGAAGAAGGTCACTGCCCTTGAAATCTGGCTGTTTGACAAGAACGATATCAAGACGGCAACCAAGGTGCTGATGAGCGCGCATGCATTCGCAGACGCCGGGACAAGAAGCCGGCTGGAAGCCAAGGGGGAGCTAATCCAGGTAGAGCCGCAAAAGCAGCTGATGCTCGAAACAGAAACGCTCCAATTGCTGGCTACTGTTGTGGACCTTCAATACGGCGACGGTACCATGCCTGAAAGCAGCTACTTTGAGCGGGTGACGCTCGAATTAGCGATCTGGCGCAAAGCGGGCCACTGAACCGAACACTCGAGCGGCCGGGCAACATTGCCCGGCCGCTCTTTTCTTGCTGGACGGTCTCCTATTCAATCTTCAGAATCTTCAGTCTTAGGGTCCCGCCTGGCGTCCGGACCTCCACCACGTCACCGACCCGATGATCGGCAAGTGCCATGCCAATGGGGGACTCATTGGAGATCTTGCCATTCCGAGGATCGGCTTCCTTGGCGCCCACAAGATGATAGGTCTCCGGTGGATGATCATCTTCCTGAATGGTAATGTGATTTCCCAATCCGACGACATCGGCCGAGGCATTCTTTTCGATGATGACCGCGTGCCTGAGAAGGTGCTCAAGCTCGAGGATTCGCCCTTCGAGGAATGCCTGGTCCTCCTTGGCTTTGTGATAGTCCGCATTCTCGGACAAGTCACCCATTTGTATGGCAGATCGCAGCCGCTTGGCCAATTCCCGCCGGCGGGGGCCCTTGAGGTCATCAAGCTCGGTTCTGAGCTTCGCCATCCCTTCAGGGGTAAGGTACATTGCATCGGGCATTTTGTGTCTCGGACGTTGACCGAATTGCTAGGGCTTTTCTAGCGGATCGAAGAGCTTGCGGTGTTCCTCGATCGCGAACCGGTCTGTCATCCCCGCAATGTAGTCGCAGATGGTCCGCTCCAAGCCCCGCAAATCGATGGCAGCTCGCATCCCCGTGGGCAAGATCGCCGGTTGACTGCGGTAGGCGTCAAACAGATCGGTGATCACGCGTTCGGCCTTGACGGCCATCCGCAGCACACGATAGTGTGAATAGAGATTCTGAAACAGAAAGTCCTTTAATTCCCTGTGGCGTCTCTGCATATCCTCACCATAGCCAACAAGGTTCGCGGACAGACGCTGAATATCAAGTGGGGAGCTCACCTTGCTCGCCCGCAAGCGCTCATCTGTGGCGTGGACCAAATCCGTGACCATGATGCCGACGAGCTCCCGGATCATCCGATGCCGCTCGAGATCGGAGAGTTCCGGACCCTGCCACGAGAACGCCTCGCGCAGGCGCTCCCAAAGCACAACCCCTGCGAGCATCGACGGCGTGATCATCCCGGATCGCAGGCCGTCGTCGAGGTCATGCGTGGTGTAGGCAAGTTCGTCGGCCACGTTGGCGATCTGTGTCTCAAGATTGCCGCGCAGGGCAGGATCATATTCACGGGCGTCGGAAATGTCGTATTCCGACTCGTGCTTTACCATGCCTTCTCGGACCTCCCAGCTCAGGTTGAGGCCGGGGAAATCGGGGTAGCGCTGCTCCAATTCCGTAACTATACGTAGGGACTGCCGGTTGTGGTCAAATCCCCCATCCTCTTTCATAAGACGCGCCAGGGCGACCTCGCCAGAATGCCCAAAGGGCGAATGGCCCAGATCGTGCGCAAGGCAGATGACCTCCACGAGATCCTCGTTGCCGCCCAGTGCTCGGGCGATCGTCCGGCCGATCTGCGCCACCTCGAGTGTATGGGTGAGCCGGGTGCGGAAATAATCCCCCTCGTAGATGATGAAAACCTGGGTCTTGTGCTCGAGGCGCCGGAAGGCGGTCGTGTGGATGACCCGGTCGCGGTCGCGCTGAAAGGCGGTCCGATACTCGGGTTCCTCGTCGAGAAAGGCGCGGCCCCGCGAGTCGCGACTCCTGACTCCATAGGGCGCGAGCTGCTGGTCCTCAAGCTGCTCAAGCTTCTTACGGTCGAAGAACATGCCCCTCCATTATTACCATAGCCAACAGTAAGTCAAGCTGCGTATGGGGCGAGTGGGAGTCGAACCCACAAGGTGTCGCCACCGGAGGATTTTAAGTCCTCTGCGTCTGCCAGTTCCGCCATCGCCCCGAGCGAAAGAATTGTAACCCAGACGAATTCCGCCCATTGGAGGGGTCTAAAGGAAATTGGTTGCCTATTCGCGATGTCGCGCAATTCGCTCACTTCGAACATCGGCCAGGATGAAGGGGAGCAACAGCAGCAGGCACGTGGTAAGCCCAATCAGTTCCATAAATGGAACGTAGTAGGGCCAGGCAGGCAACAGATCAAGGAGGCTCGGGGTTCCAGGCTTGGCGTTCAGCATGAGGTAGTTGCTGCCGATGGCCAAATTGACAATGAAGACCAAGACCATGTAGAGATTGGCGCCGATTACGACGCGCCTAAGAGAGGCCCAGGTCGGCCGGAAGCCTTCCACGACTGCCATATAGATAGGCGCCGTGAGGAGCAGTCCGTGTGAAGTAAAGGCCTGGATGAATCGAAAGTGCGGGAAACCGTAGGGCCCAAGATCCGGAGTGGCGAGATACTGGAGGGCACCGCCGATACCAAGGAAATAAGCGAACTCAAAGATACGATAATCACAACGCACCAGCATCAATGGGGAAAGCCAGATCAAGATGCTGCAAAGATTTAGCGGAAGCAAAGTGCGGACGTCCCACGCGCCCACCGCGACATTCCAGATGTGCCAGGAGCTCTCCGCCGCCCAGAGGGTAATTGCGAGCATCCACCGTACAATGGATCTGGTGTCGGCAGACGCCCGACGGAACCCGATCAGCCCGAGGTTGAGGCATAGGACAACCAGGAGAGCGACGATGTGAGCCGTTCCAAGGCTAATAAACGGCATCCCTCGGTAGTGAAGGGCGAAGACCTCAGACATCCTTTATCACGGAAGATGTACCGGTCGGGATGGGGGGGAACTATATGGATGCAGCAGGTGAGTCCAAACGATCCTGCTGCCGAAGGCGATACAGGAGAAAAACACCAAGCAAGAAGAGCGCCAGGGCGTTGAACTGATGGAGCGACGCCAAGGCAATGCTCACTCCAGAGACCACGACGGCGACCCCGAGACCAATTTGCAGCAATCCCAAGAGAAGGATAAGCCTGACGGTGCGGTGAAGGTCCAAGCCCACACCACCACGCAGGACAATTCTGGCTGCCATGCCTGCCGCCAGCAAGACCACCCATGCGAACCAGCGGTGGATGAAAGCCACCGTAAGTGGCGCCTCGACCAGATTTGAGATGGGAGGCTGCACCTGGTCAAGCAGCCCACCCGGAAGCAACCGACCCAGCATCATAGGCCATGTATTTGAAACCAGGCCGGCCTTTAGACCCGCGGTGAACGCGCCGTATGCCATCTGTGCCAGAAGAAACGCGAGGCCCATAAGGGCTGCAATGCTGCGGCTGGACCAGCTGGACTGGCCACTTGGCGGGGGGAAGCCGTAGTAGTGTCCCAACGCCGTCCACGCCGAAAGACCAATCAGGGACAGGGCCAGAAAAAGGTGTGCCGCAAGCAGGAAGTGGCTCACCGAAGGGCGTTCCACCAAACCGGATGAAACCATTACCCAGCCCATAACGGCCTGTAGGAGGAAGAGAGCTCCCATGACCACATACAGCGCCGACTCCTTCCAGGGGATGCGCCCGGTGAAAAGGAAGATGAAGAACGGAACGGCAAAGACGAAGCCGGCCAACCGCGCCAGAAAGCGGTGAATCCACTCGATGAGGAATATCTCCCTGTATTCGGGCAGCGTCATACCGCGATTTATCTGCTGGTATTCTGGTGTGGACTGGTACTTTGCGAATTCGACTTCCCATGCCCCTGAGGTCATGGGCGGGACGGCACCACTCACCGGATTCCATTCGACGATCGACAGCCCGGCCCGAGTAAGCCGCACGAATCCACCATAGATGACAAGTAACACGGCCATCGAGCCGAACGCGATGATCCATTTCATTACGAGGTGATCCTGGGTGCGGGGCATGGGTCCTCCCAAAGCGTTTGAGCGGCGAGATTATAGCATCACGATCTGGCGCACTTCAGTCGATCCCTGATGGATGCCAGGCTTCGGCACCACAGCTATCGTCCTGTGGCTTCGAATCCAAGGTCTCGAATGATCGCCTCCATCTTGGCAAGGTGCGAACCCTTCCAGTAGATCTGATTGCACGCCGGGCACATGCGGAAGCCATCGAAGTAGAGTCGAGTCAACGGCTCGAGGCGAGCCACGACCTCGTGTTTGGCAATCGATTCCAGCAAGTGATTGCAGCGTATGCAGCGGGAAAAGGGTCGAACCCACGGCCGGAGATTGAACCGGGCGACGACCTGGAGAACTTGTTCAAGCGGGTCCAGACTGCGCACAAGACAACCTCGCCGGACCACCTTGCGCATAAGCAGGCGGCGGTCGCGGCTCAGGAGCGTCCGCTGCCCGTCAGCGGCCAAGTTGAGGAGCTGATCGTCTGTAATATCATTCCGATATTCGCAATCCAAACCAAGCATGCGAAGGCGCGCGGCGAGCCGACCAAGGTGGCAATCGATGGCGAATCGAGGTTCACCGTTGGAATCGGCGCGTACTGCGTGGACAGCGATGCGGTCTCCATCTTGCACTAGATAGCCCACATTCGAGGGAGATCCGTTCGACTCGACGCTCTGAATCTCGGTGTGCGGGATCCCGAGCGACTCCACGAGATGCTTCACGGTCTGCGGGCCTGTAAAGGCATAGGGCATCGTGGCGCGATGCCATGCCTTAGGCAGGAATCCAACAAGATCCGCGTCAAAGTCAAGACGTACCGTCTTCACGAAATTGAGTCTAGACCCAGCTGTAGCTAATTGCAATGCCCGGGGCAGGGAATCGGGGTGCGTGTGTCGGCCCAAAAGCGAACCGGCGCCGAGGAATTGCGCTCGTACGCCGGATTGGGCATGGATTTGTGCGGTCCCGACGGGATTCGAACCCGCGATCTCGGCCTTGACAGGGCCGCATGTTAAACCGCTACACCACGGGACCAGTTATGAAGCGCGGCGAGTTTATCATACGCACCGGTCAGTGTCAAGCAATCAGTACGCGCCGCCCTTGTAGAGGGCCGGATCGGTCGGCGTCAGGCCGGTGGGATCGTGCACATAGACCCAGTCCCCCTCGTGGGCCCATTTGAAAAGCCAATGTGCATCTCCGACTGAAAGGTTGACGCACCCGTGCGATTGTGGGTAACCAAAGCGCGTTCGCCAGTAGGCGCCGTGCAAAGCACGCGGCCCGTCAAAGTACATCGTCCATGGGACGTTATCCAGATAGTAGAAGTCCGACGGATCGTTGTTGCGCATGGTTTCAGATTCGATCTTGCTGTATATCTGATAAGTGCCAGGCTTCGTCCAAAACGGCTCCATGCCCGTGGCAATCATCGTGGCAAAAACCAGTCGGTTCTGATCGTAGACTGCAAGCGTCTGCTCGGCAAGATTCACGTCAATCCACCGGGACGACTCACCCGCTCCGTCCGGCGAAGATGTGTTGATCACAACCTGCGCGACCTTGCGGGCTTCAATCCACTCGTCAGGGCCGATCATGTTCCAATCAGCTCCATCCGCCGGCTCAGTGGAGTAGATTGGGACAGCGCTGAAGGGAAGCAGCCTGCGACCCGTCTCACCGGTTCCGTATCCGGGTCCGCTGCGGACTGGGATATCCTCGAATGTCCAACCGAAGGAACTCGCTGGAGTGTGCCGGAACTCCAAACCCTGGAAGGAGGGTATTTCGCCCACACGCTCACCGCGGCCCGGAACCCAGCCTCCACTCTGGCTCAGATAATAGATCCCATGGCCGGTGTCAATTCGATCCACGTAGCCAACGTAGACAAAGCCGGGAAATAGGGCCTGCCCGCCGGTTGCTCCCGGTGCACTGCCCATGTATACCGGGTCATCGGATATCACGTGAAAATAGTGATATGGCAGATCAGCTAGCGCGGGGTCCGGCTTGATGGCAGGCAGTGGAGTCTGAGGATATGTGAGACCAGACCTCGCAAGATTGGTAATCAGACCGGATGGTCCAAGCGGAAGGCAATCGTCCGGGCTGGCCAAGTAAATGCCCGGCTGACATACGACCCCTCCACTATCGGGCTCGGGAACGGTCGTCTGGGCGGCCGCAGTATAGGTAGACGCCACCGACCACGCGAGGACCAAGAAAGCCAACACCGTTGAATGCAACATCCTCATGATTATACCGGTGCGAGTTGCGTCAGCTTGACACGCCTTTGCCCTATGCTAGAATACCGTGGCGACATCGGGGACCGGGATGCTCCATGGGCCCGGTTTAGACCGTCGTCTCCCCGATGTGGAGGGTGGTGGTGTCAAAAACTCGCACACAACAAATGGTCGATCGATTAAGGGAGCTGCAGGCATCCTCGCCAGATATCGAGGCGTCTGCAGTCGTCAGCGTTGATGGTTTGAGCATCGCGTCGGCGCTGCCCAGGGATGTTGAAGAAGACCGCGTATCTGCAATGTCGGCGGCGATGCTGTCGCTGGGAGAGCGCATCGCAAGCGAGCTGGGACGTGGAACTCTTGAGCAGGTGTACATCAGGGGCGAGAAGGGCTATGTCATTCTAATGTCGGTGGGGAAAGATGCTGTTCTCACCGCGCTTGCAGGGGAGCAGGCCAAACTGGGGCTCGTGTTCCTCGATATGCGACGCGCGGCCGAGGACCTTGGCCGGCTTATCTAAGCGAACTTACATGACGCCTCTTCCCAAGAGTGGTCTGTACTATCCCAACAAATTCGGCTTGATCACCATCAAGTCCCTGGAGGACGTGATGGGCAAGAATGGCCTGAATGCCATCCTAAATCTTGCCGGAATCCCGAACTACGTGGACAACTATCCACCAGACAATCTGGAGAAGGGATTTGATTTTTCCGAGCTCTCAGCAATAGGCTCCGCCCTCGAGCAGATGTATGGGCCGCGTGGTGGACGTGGCCTGGCGTTGCGGGCCGGAAGGGCCACTTTCTCCGATGCGCTCAAGAACTTCGGCGCATTGGCGGGCGTGTCCGACCTGGCGTTTGTTGTACTCCCATTGCAGGCCAAGCTGCGAATTGGGCTGAACGCATTCGCCAAGATGTTTGTGCAATTGACGGATCAGGTGACGACGGTCGAAGAAAAGGACGGCGAGTTCATCTGGACCATACTCAAATGCCCTTGCTGCTGGGGCCGGCACAATGAAGAAAAGCCGGTGTGCTACATCGCCACCGGACTACTGCTGGAATCCTTGCGATGGGTATCCGGTGGGAACGAGTTTCGGGTGACGGAGACCAAATGCATCGCCGTGGGGGAGGAGATCTGCGAATTCGTCATTCCGAAGGAACCAGTGAGCTAGGAGAGCCGCACTTGCGCATCGCAGCTATCATACCGACATATAACGAGGCGGAGAACCTGCCCGCGGTCGTCTCCGCTTTGTTTGCGCTACCTCTGGAACTCAGGCTGCTGATCGTGGACGACAATAGCCCGGATGGGACCGGTAAGGTGGCAGACCAACTGGCGGCCAGGCAGCCCAAAGTCGAAGTCCTGCACCGCGCATCAAAGGAAGGACTGCGTTCGGCCTATCTGGCCGGATTTCGAAGGATGCTCGAGACCGATGCGGACGCCATCTTGCAGATGGATGCAGATCTGTCTCACGACCCTCGGAAGATTCCGGAACTCGAGGCTGCTCTGGAAGCTGCAGACGTTGTGCACGGTTCCCGATATATCCGCGGAGGGTCGCTGGATGATGACTGGCCCCTTTGGCGCAGGAGTCTTTCTGGTTTTGGCAACCTGTATGCCCGGGTAATCCTGGGCATGCCGATCACCGATGTCACCACCGGGTTTCGCCTGTGGCGCGCTTCAACCCTTGCCGGAATGCCCCTCGACCAAATCCAATCGAATGGTTATGTATTCCTGGTGGAGATGGCGTACATGGCGCAATGCCTTCGGTATCGGATTGGAGAGATCCCCATCCACTTCTCGGAGCGGCAGCGGGGAAAATCCAAGATGTCCTTTGGCATCCAGGCCGAGGCAGCTTTCCGCGTCTGGCAGGTTGCCTGGCACCACAGGCACCTTCGCCGACGCGGACGCGCGGCGCGATTGACCTAACTCTTTCGGTCCAACAGCACCTGGGCGATACGCGCCCACTCCTCGATGGAGACGGTTTGCGGGCGTCGCCTGAAATCTACGCCCGCGGCTTGCAGGAGCGCCTGCCCATCCTTCGTCGAAATTCCCAGGCCGGACGACAGCGTATTGCGGAGAATCTTTCGCCGCTGACTGAATCCGGCCCTGGCTGCCGCGAAGAGTGCGGGAAGCAGCGAGGGGGATACCGGCGGCGGATCATAGCAGTCTATCCGCACAACGACCGAATCGACGTTGGGGACTGGATAGAAAGCAGCCGCTGGAATGCCAAAGACTATTCGAGGGCTTCCGTAGACCTGCACGGACACGGAGAGCAGGCTCATGTTTGGGGGCCCGGCGCACAGTCGCGCGCCGACTTCCTTCTGCACGGTCAACACGATTCGTTTGGGGCCGGGCTCTGTCTCTAGGAGAAGCCGCAGGATAGGTGACGTTACGTAGTACGGAATATTGGCCGCGACCACAAAGCCCTCGGGCAAACCAAGCTCCGTGGTCGCCATGTCCAGAATATCACCTTGCACGATCTCTGCATTGGTGAATCCGTCGAGGCTCGCCCGCGCGATATCGGCGAGCCGGCCGTCTATTTCGACCGCAACGACCCTCCGGGCGGCTTGCGCAAGATGCCTGGTCAGGGCCCCCAGCCCACAGCCAATCTCAAGCACTGTATCGGTCTTGGACAGATCCGCGGCCTCAACGATCCTCTCCAAGTATTGCGGCTCATCCAGGAAGTTCTGACCGAGGCCGCGGCGAGCATGAATGCCGTGCCTGCGCAGAACTGCAGCAGCGTCCTGGTGCGGGAAGGTCATTGACAAAAAGTTGATGATCCGGAGGTCTTGGCTTCAGCCTCCGAATCAGGCCAGCCGCCGCGCTGAAACTGGGCAACATAGTTGCGCAGCACCAGGGTGTCCACATCCCAGATGAACACGCTCTTCTTGAAGACGGGATCATAGATCCGTGTTTCGCCGAAGATCGACTCGGGAAAGCTGTAGAGCGTAATATTGGCCGCGGGCATCTGTCCGGCAAGACAGGCCAGTTGACCGACGATCCTGGGATCCAGATCTGTTTGCACAGAACCCTGGAAAGACTGGATAAGTTGGGGCACTTTCGGTAGGACCGACGGGCTGGTGAGCTTCTTTTGAAGTGCGCACAAGACGAGGTTTTGATTGTCGTCCCGGGAGAAGACGCCTTTCGAACGGTCACGAGCAACTGCCAGCGCCTGCGAACCAGACAAATGATGACGCCCAGCCTGGAGATGAATATCGTCACTGCCAGCGACGCGATGCTCCAGGACCACGTCGATGCCGCCCACAGCATCGACGACGCGCACGAATGTCTGCATGTTGACGGCTAGGTAGTGGTCGGTCTTGACGCCAAAGTTGAGATCCAGAGTGCGGGCAAGCAGGCCAGGGCCGGCACTTGGATCATCCCAATATCCGAAGCCGTCCCCGGGATTCCCGTACAAGTATGCCTGGTTCAGCTTCTCGTGATCCTGGCCATTCAAGTTGTCGGCAATTTCGGGGATCTCGACCCAAAGGTCGCGGGGAAAGTCGAGCACCGTGAGACGCGGCGTGGCAAAATCGATCCGAGCCACGCGAATCACGTCGGCCAAGCCCCAGGTGTAACCTGTGCTCCGAGTGTCTGAACCGATAAGCAGGATGCTCAGGGATGTTGGTCCCCCACAGCGCGGAGCCGGTGTGACCGCGGAGCCGCCAATTGGTGTTGAGGCATCAGCCGGCGGAGTCCGTGTGGCTGGGAGTGCAATGGGGGTGTAGGGTGAGGTGGGAAGAGCTGCACCGAGCGCCTGATCGGACCACTGGTGGTATGCCTGAAAGCCTGACTGAACAACTAGAAGCGCCAGCGCGCAGGCGAGCACTGACAGGGACGCAACGGCCAAACGCTGCCATTTGTTCACGGCGCGGTTGTTGGGGCAACGGACGGCGCGCCGGGCCACGTCCCTTCATTAAACTGGCGCACGTACTCGCGGAGTTGATCAAAATCGGCATCCCATATGAACGTGTAGCCAAGAACCGGATCCTGGATTCTCGTTCCCGTGAACAGCTCTTCGGGGAAGACTCTCGGCTGAATGTCCTGAGGACCGAGTTTGGCGGCGAGGCAGAGGAGTGCGGCGATGTCAGATGCACTCAAGTCAGTCTGGACCGACCCATAGAGGGCTTCAGCAAGTCCCGGTAGTGTCGGCAAGACTGCGGGGGTCAACAACTTCACAGCCAGCGCCTGGAGGATCAGATTCTGCGTCCGTGATCTCTCCAGATCCCCGTTTGGACGCATTCGCGCCAGGAGCATGGTTCGATACCCGTCCAAATGCTGGGGGCCCGCGGGGAAGTAGCGATCCTGGTCAGTCGAATGCGCGGCTCGTCCATCCACTGTGTAAGGCAGGTTGATGTCAAGTCCACCGAGTTGATCGATGATGCGGGCAAACGTTTGAATGTTAACCGCCACAAAGTGATCCGTCCGACTACCGAAGTTCTGCTCCATCGTCAGGGCAAGCAAGCCCGGTCCCTGGCCGGGACCTTCGTAGTAGTCAAAAGCGGAATTGCCATATAGGTAGGCCTGGTTAAGCTTGCCGTGCGTGATGCCGCCATGCGTCGAAATCCCAGGAATCTCGACATATAGGTCCCGCTGGAATGTCAAATATGTGAGGCCCGGATTGACGAAGTCGACGCGGACACTGCGGATTGAATCTGCCAACCCTGCTGAGTAGTTGTTGGCACGCGTATCGCTGCCAATCAGCAGGACGAACATCTGAGATGGGCCTCCGCATGCCGGGGCGGGGGTGGCGGTCGCTGCGGGGCTCGAAAGTGAGGCGGGCGTGGCGACACTCGACGCCGGACCCAAGTCCAACTGCTCACGAACAAAATACAGCAAGTTGTATCCCGCAAAACCTGCCGTCGGCAGACCTGCGCAAAGGAGGACAGCAATGCCAGCAGCAATCAGAAGTTTCCTGTTCTTCATCATTCTCTGGCGCTCACAGTTGGTGTCTGCTGCTCCATCCCGCGATCCGGTCACCGGATGACCTCGGGAATGCTTGCGGGTGCGGGGGCAAGGAAGTAAACGGTTATCCAGCCCGTCATGTCCTGGATGTTGTTGTCATCGAAACCCAGGTCAATCCACCTATAACGTGATACACCCAGATTTTGTTCCACGATGTAGCCGCCACCCACGTCGCCAATTACGGCAAATCCATATCCGGGAATATACAAGCGCTGCCCGTTCAGCACAGCGTATAGACCCGGATCCACGGCGACGACTCCCTTGCCTGCGCGCAATCCACTGGCGGTGCCGGACGAACATGAACCATCGCCTGTGCCCGAATTGCACGGCGAATATACGGTGGCGTACATTTGGACCGCACGCCAATAGGTGATGGTCCGTCCGTCAACGGTGGCTGTCTTTTCAACTATCTTCGTGCCCTTGGCGACAATACGATCCTCCGCCGGCCGCAGCGTTACTCTTGGTTCTGTTTCGGCTGATATCTGCACGCCATCGGCAAATCTTGTGCGCGTCCGAGTAACAGCAAGGCCGGGCCGTCCCGGCTGCAGGATCTGCTCCGTGCCGATTTCAAGCTCGCCCGATTCTTGCGTACGCGTTTCGTACGGAATTGCTTCCTGCTGCAGGGAGACGGTCTCAAGAATCCTTGAAAGGCGAACGGCCCCGTCATTTGGAGGTGACGCATCCAGGGCTGGTGTCGTGACATCGAGGCCCAAGGCAGGGTACCCGCCCTCAGCCAAGGCTCCCCCGATCGTAGTGGAACCGGATCGGAGGATTGCCTGGCGGCCGCCCATCGTCAGGATCAACTCCCGGGATGGATTGTGGATAATGTTCACGTCGGCAGTGAGGGCGGCTGCGGCTGCGGGTTCGAGGACGTCCGCAGCGTAGGGCTGCACTCCGCGAGATTGCAGGAATTCGCCGACGCTGCTTGCTGTGCTTGTCAGTGATGCTCCCTCAAACCGGAGCGAAATGGGTTCAATGATCTGCAGTTGGATCGGCTCTCCGACAGGCACTGGCGCGTTTGGGTCTACTTTGAACCCGTGATTCAGGATCAGATCTCCCGGTGCTACTTGGACGCCAGCCTCAGCGATTAGCTGTGCCGGAATGCGGGATCGCGCCAGCATCCTGATAGAGCCGCTGTCGGTGACCAGGGTGAATGTGGGGGCGTCTGACGCCCCACAGGAGGTCAAGAACAATAGGCCCAGAACTGTAGTAAACGCTGCTAGCCGCATGGGATTCATTATACGCGTTCGGAAGTGCAAGGATGACCAATTCTTGCGACCAGGGAGAGTGCCGCCCCAGCCCTGACGCACCGCCCACCGGTCACCCGGCCGGAACACACAAATTGCGCCGACCGTGATGTTCCCGGCCGGGCTATTTCACGTGCAGCAATTCGCGAAGGGCTGCCAGCAAGAGGGTGACATTCTCAGGCCGGCTCGAGTACCCCATCAGGCCAATGCGCCAGACCTTGTCTTTCAGAGCTCCGAATCCGGCCGCGATCTCAATATTGAATTTCTCCAGTAGCAGCCGTCGGATTTCGTGGGGATTCGCGTTCTCTGGCACACGCGCTGTCGTCAGCGAGGGGAGACGGAACAGCTTCGGGATAAATGGAGCCGCGCCGAGTTCCTCCAAGCCTGCCCACAATAGTTCAGCTGTCCCGCGATATCGCTCAAACGTGCTTTCCAATCCATGCTCGGTAATCACGCGCAGGCCCTCATGCAACGCAACATGCAGACCAGAGGAAGCCGTGTGGTGATAGGCGTGCGGCTCGTCCCAGTAGGCGGCGTAAAGCCTGAGATCCAGATTGAAGGATGCAGGTGGCTTTGCCCGCTTTTCAATGGCCTGCTGCGCGCGCGGGCCAACGGTTATGGGCGCGAGGCCCGATGGAGCACCAAGGTTCTTCTGGCTGGCCGAGTAGGCAAGGTCGACGCCCCATGCATCGACCTGGACCGGGATTCCGCCGAGCGAGGTGACCGTGTCGAGAACCAAGAGAGCCCCTGCTTCATGGGCGGCATTCGCTAGATTCCCGATTTCAAGTTGCTCGGCGCCCGTGGAGGTCTCGGCGTGCACAAGCGTCACGACCTTATATCGGCGCCGCGCAAGTGCGACCGCAACTTCATTCACTGAGAAGATCTCGCCGAGAGGGCGCTCCAGACGATCCACGCTCGCGCCCAGGCGCTCCGCCATCTCGGCCAGGCGCGCACCGAAGTAGCCGTGAATGCAGGCCAGGACGAGGTCCCCAGGTTCGATAAGGTTGGCAAGCGCGGATTCCATGCCCGCGGTACCGGTCCCAGAGAGGGCGAAGGTCCACGGATTCGTCGTCTGAAAGACGTACCTTAGCAACTCCTGTTCCTGCGCGAATATGTTGAGCATCTCAGGGTCGAGGTGACCCAGGGTGGGGGCGGCCAGGGCTCGCATAACACGGGGATGCGGCATCCCGGGTCCCGGACCGAGCAACAAACGCGTCGGCGGATCAGCAGGTCGAAATGCAGGAGTATTCATCCCATCATCCTCGCGAACAGGTGGATGGCAACGGAGCACGCCGGATCCACCCTTGCCCCAAGCGCGGCCGGCATTGCCTTGTGCGAACTTGTCTGCTATCCTTCGTCGCAGACAGAGGAGAGCTCATTAGCATGAAGAGGATTGCGAACGCATTTGGTACGGCAATTGCCCTTTGCCTGATTGTATCAGGCTGCTCCCCCGCGACGGCTTCAACGAATGTGAGCCTGACGATGACGGACTTTAGCTTCCTTCCTAATACCATCACCGTACCTGCTGGGCAAGAGATAACGATTGATGTCACCAACAGCGGGGCCGTGGCCCACGATCTTATGATTATGCAGGCGGGTTACGAGCTCGTTGCCAACCAGCACGTCCACGCGGAGGAGCACGGGAATGCCTATTGGGAGCAGGACCTCCTGGAGCCCGGGCACACGCTCACCTCGACCTTCCTGGCCCCGAGCGCACCGGGCGAGTATCAGATAGTCTGCGGTGTCCCTGGGCACTTCGAGGCTGGAATGGTTGGAAAGCTGCTCGTTGTGGCAAGTCAGTAGTCTGTTCTGCCCAACATCGACCCAGATCCAGCATCGCTGTATTCATGCATGGTGAAGTCGGCGAGGCCCGCGAGTGATCACGAGTAGATCCAATGTGCTTGTGAAGAAAGCCCGTTCTTTGCGCCAGGAGCGCGCACGCTCGCAGACGGGCGATTTTCTAGTCGAAGGAGTGCACCATGTCGGCGCTGCGATTGAGGCCGGCTGGGAGATAGAATTCATTCTGTATGCCCCGGATCAGCTCAGCAGCGCGTTTGGGCGCGATCTTGTGTCTCGGTTCCCAGGACGATGTGAGCCAGTCTCCCCGGATGTTTTGGCGTCAGTTGCTGAGAAGCAGCACCCACAGGGCATCGTTGCCGTGGCGCGGCAGCGTCACCTTCGGTTGGATATCACTCTTCCAGGGACTTGCGGAATCGCCGTGGTTAGTCCTCAAGATCCGGGGAACTTGGGCACGATGGTCCGTACGCTTGATGGGGTCGGCGGCGGAACGATGTTCATCCTCGACGGCGGAGTTGATCCGTATCACCCGACCGCCATTCGGGCAGGCATGGGCTCGACTTTTGTCGTCCCGCTAGTTCAGTGTGGATTCGCAGACTTCGTGAAATGGGCGACGCGTAATAACGTCCAGATCATTGGATCTTCGGCCCGCGCCACGGTTGATTATCGAGATGCAGACCCAAAGCAACCTTGGATCTTGCTTCTCGGAAGCGAGCAGAAAGGTCTGAGCGAGGAGCAGAGGGCGGCATGCGATAGCATAGTGTTCCTGCCCATGCGCGGGCGCGTTTCGTCCCTCAATCTTGCAGTGGCCGCTGGCATCCTCATGTACGAATGGGTCACCTGACGGCCGGGGGCTGTGTTTCGTCATCAGCCTTTCAGAATCGAACACGGGGTCCCCACGAGAATCTGGGGGCCCCGTGCCGTAGCATCGCGCTGAATGGGGAGGTACTAGATCTGGTCCTCGTCCTCGTCCCAGGAATCTTCTTCCTCTTCTTCCGTGTCGTCGTCTTCCCACTCATCAAGCTCTTCATCCTCATCCCAGTCCTCTTTGGCGGCTTCCTCAGTGGGCGAGTACGTGGCGCAGCCTGTGTCGGGGTCCAGCTCGATGGCGGCAGCGGAGCAATAGCCTTCATCGAGGAACACACAATCTGCGTAGTGGCAACGAATGCGGGCCATGCGTCTCCTCCTATTATGCGGGCTCGCGAACCAGGCGAATCACTGAAATCGCAAACAGTAGCGTCATGATCACTTGGGAAGTGATGCAGAACGGACACAGCGCGTGAATCAGCGCAATTTCGACGTAGATGAGGTAGACGGTAAAAAGAAAACCGGCCAGGCAAAGTCCAAAGGTAATCAGAACTGCGTAATCCCCTAGCATGCCGCGCCGCCCGGAGCTGAAGAGGCTTGCAAGAATGGCCGCGTACCCGAGGACACCGACCAGCGCGACTGGGATCCCGTATACCTCAGAATAGACGCTGCTATTGACCACCGAGCAGCCTCCATTGCCGAGACACATGGTCTGGTTGTCAGTCACCTTGTACACCGTCATATAGGCAGACACCAAAATGCCCAAGGCTGCAAGTACGAGGGAGGTGCGTGTCAGCAATCGATTCATGTGTGCTCAGAATAACCAGGCATCGGCCTGATCCCCAACGGCAAGCGATTTTACTCCAGCGGGTACCATAAGTAAAGCATTGGCCTCAACCAGTGAATGCAAGTTCCCCGATCCCTGGTGCCCGGTCAGCATGGCAACAGAGCTCCCGCCCCTGCGACTGACTCGTGCACGAAGATAGCTTTCACGGCCATCGGAACTGATGTGTTCTCCCACGATGACATGAACTAGATTCCTTTGCAGCCGGGACGCGCCCCCGAGTCGAAAGAGCGCTGGCCGGACAAAAAGCTCAAATCCAACGAACGCTGACACGGGATTGCCGGGAAGGCCGATGAGAGGAATGCCGCGGTACTCGCCCACGGCAAGCGGCTTGCCGGGGCGCACATTCACGCGCCAGAACAGGAGGCGCCCATGCGCCAGAATCGCCTCGCGCACGAGATCGAACGCTCCAACGCTAACGCCCGCCGATGAGACAATCAAGTCGGCCTGCATCTTGACCGCGCGTTCCAAGAGTCTTTCGATCGCGCTGCGGTTGTCGCGTGCCACCCCCAGCGGAATCAAGTCTCCTCCGGCCTCTGCGATCAGACTGCCGAGGGTGACAGAGTTCGTATCGCGAACTTCTCCAGCTCGCAAGGGACGGCCCGGGGCAGCCAACTCGTTGCCGCTCGAAAGCAGCGCAACGCGCGGTCGGCGGTATACCAGGGCGGTTGAGCTTCCGAACATTGCCAGCAGGCCCAGGTCCTGCGCGCGCAAGCGTTGACCGGTTGCGAGTACCTTGCGGCCGCGCCTGAGATCCATGCCGCGACGCCTGACGTTTTCGCCGCGTACTGGTGCCTTGTAGACGCGGATTGTGGCCGGCAACGCAGATCCATTCCCGCGGCCTGCCAGATCGGTGTCTTCCAGCATCACCACGGCGGTCGCATTTGGCGGCATAGGCGCTCCGGTCATAATACGCGCCGCTTGCCCGGATTTCAACTTCTTCCCGAAACGCACGCCTGCGGGGATGTCGGCGACGACATGTAGTTCGCAGGGGCTCGTCCGAGCTGCTCCCAGCACGTCAGACGCGATCACCGCAAAACCGTCAACTGAAGAGTTGTCGAAAAGGGGAAACGCAATTGAACGCACATCCGCCGCAAGTACGCGCCCGAGCGCGTGGGCCAGTGGAACCTTTTCCGCCCCAACCGGCGACATAATGCGCAGGATACGGCGCTGTGCAGCCTTTACACTTAGCAACTTCTCCGCCAAAGCGGGCGCATTATACCATGCAGATTCCGGAGCCTTTTTGGGAGTTGCGAACGCAAAGCAGAGTCGTGCTAACCGCTGACGCGATGGGCTTCCATGACATTGGCCACATTCTCGAGACGCGTGAGGATCTTGCTGAGTTGTGACAGATCCTGTACCTCGATCACGAGGCGCAGTTCTGCGAGGCCCCGGTTCACATTGACCTTGACGTCTGCGATGTTCACTCCCTCAGCGTCCAGTAGGTTTGATACATCTCCCATGAGTCCCTGGCGGTCATAGGCCTTGATACGGACCGGTACCTGGAATGTCCGAACCTGTGAGCCCCAGTCGACGCGGACCAGACGCTCCCGGTCCTCACGCCCGAGCCGCAGTATGTTCGGGCAATCCTGACGGTGTATCGTGGCACCGCGCCCTCTTGTTATGTAGGCGATGATCTGATCGCCCGGCGTCGGATTGCAGCAGCGGCCAAGGGTTGTCAGCAATCCCTTCAAGCCGACAATGTTGACCTCGCCGCCCGGTTTGGTTTCTGCTGAAGGTGTTGCGGTCTGAAGTAGATCGGCGTTCTCTTCGGCTGAGGCCAGTTCGCGAATCACGCTGCTCACCGAAAGATCGCCCGTGCCGAGGTCGACGAACATCTCATCAGGGTTCTTGATTCCAAAGTTGCGGGCCATGGCCTCGAAATTCACCTGTGTGAGACCAAGACGTTGAAGCTCCCGTTCGAGAAGCAGGCGACCCTGGGAAAGATTCTGCTGGTAGTCCTCCTTCTTGAACCACTGGCGGATCTTAGACTTGGCCCGTTGGGTTTTTACCAAACCCAAGTTTGAATTCAGCCAATCGCGGCTTGGCCCACCCCGTTTAGCAGTCAGTATCTCGATCTGATCGCCTGTCTTCAGCTCATGCTGAAGCTGCACGAGCTTCCCGTTTACCTTGGCACCGCGGCATCGATGGCCAATATCTGTATGCACGTGATAGGCAAAATCCAGCGGCGTGGACCCCGCAGGCAGGTCGATAATGTCGCCACGGGGGGTGAAGACGTAGACCCGATCCTGAAAGACGTCGGATTGCATGGATTCCACGAACTCGGTGGCATCGTTGACCTCGGAGCGCCATTCCATCATGTTTCGGAGCCAATTTATGCGCTGCTCGTAGGATTTGTCGCGCCTGGCGCCTTCCTTGTAGCGCCAATGGGACGCGATGCCGTATTCCGCATTCTGATGCATTTCCGGCGTCCGAATCTGCACCTCCAACGGCTTGCCGTCATCCCAGATTACTGCTGTATGGAGGGATTGATAGAAATTGTCTTTCGGTGCTGCAATGTAGTCGTCAAACTCGCCGGGGATCGGGCGCCAGTTGGTGTGGATCAGACCCAGCGCGGTATAGCATGTCCCCACATCGGGGACGATCAGGCGAACGGCTCGGACGTCTCTCACCGACTCAAAGGCCTTGCCCTTCTCCTGCATCTTCTTGTGGATGGAGTAGATGTGCTTTGGCCGGCCGCTCATCTCGACATGAATCCCGTTGTTTTCGAAAAGGCGGCCCAAGTTCCCCATTATTGACTGGATCTGCGACTCTCGGTCGGGGCGTCGCTCCGCCAGTTGCTCCGCGATCTCCTTGTAGCGAACGGGATTTACGTATCGGAATGCAAGGTCCTCAAGCTCCCACTTGATCTGCCATATTCCAAGTCGATTGGCCAGGGGCGCAAATATGTCCAATGTCTGCTGGGCGATCCGGCGCCGTTTTGCCTCCGGCACATGGCCCAGCGTGCGCATGTTATGGAGGCGATCCGCAAGTTTGATGAGGACGACGCGAACATCATCGCCCATCGCCAAGAATGTCTTTCGCAGGGTTTCGGAGGCCATGTCCGGGCGACGGCCCAACGAGGAGCCCTGCGCCGGAGCTTCTTTGGAGCCGCCGGCAACCTTGGCTGCCGGCTCGGCGTGCTGGTCGTCTCGGGACACCCGCGGCAGATTCGTAAGCTTCGTAACGCCGTCTACGAGCGCCGCCACGCTGTCACCGAAGTCCTGCTGAATGCGAGCCAGCGTGACGGGTGTGTCTTCTACCGTGTCGTGCAGAAGGGCAGCCGCCACAACCTCTGGGGGCACCCGCAACTCCGCCAGAATCTGCGCAACCGCCAGGCAATGGTTGATGTACGGCTCCCCAGAAATGCGGGTTTGACCTCGATGGGCTTTTTCAGCTAGTGAGAAGGCGCGCTGAATCAGCTCTCTGTCTGCGGGGGAGTAGGTTGCGGGCAATTGCTCCAGGAGCCGGGCAAGTGGTGCCGGAGGAGCGACGGAATTCACGCGTGCGATTCTACTGCTGCAGACGCCGGATCGGGCCCAGGCTCCGTTGCAAGTAGTGAAGCGAGAGCGTCGCGTGCGACAACCGCCAGGGCGACAAAAACGCCGCCGGCCAGGATTGACATGGGCACAGGTTCGGCCGAGAAGAGAGTTGGCTGATAGGCAAAGAATGAGGCCAGGATTACGATGACTGGCACAAAGAAATACCTCGGGAAGTAGAAGGCAAAAAGAATTGCCAGCACATCGGCAGCATAATAGTATCGGTCGTGCATCTTGGGCAGGAAAAACGGAACCAGCACACAGCAAAGCAAGGCAAGTTTGAGCAGCAAGCCATCTGAAATGCTCGCTCTCGTCCTATAGATCAAGATCGAAAGGGCAAACCCCAAAGACGCCGCGAAGACCACGCCGGCGAAGGTGAAGAAGCGTTGAGTCAAGCCAAAGTCGGGCAACCACGCATATGCGGTGGCAGCACTCATTTGCAGCAACTGATATTGTTTTGCCTGAGACACATATACAAGGAGAAGATCAGGTATGGGTCGACCTGCGATCGCGGCCGGCACCAGCGCCGCAAGCAAGACAACGGGCACAAGAAGCAGCTGTCTGAACGTCAGATCGCCTCTTAATAGAAGGCCGAGTAGCAACGGAGCCAGAAAAATGGCCTGGAGCTTGAATGCCAATGCGATGCCAAATGCGAGCATGGCTAGAGAGTTGCGTCGCCGCATCAGGAAGAGCAGGCAGGCAATGAGCGGTGCCGCGTAGAGGATGTCTGCCTGGCCCCAAAACGCGCTATTAAGCACGACCGTCGGCGCCATGAGGAACGTAAAGGTAGCGAGTGAGGCTGCCAGACCCTGAGGATATTTCCGCCGGGCGACACAATAGACGAAATAGGCTCCGATGAAATCCCCAATCAGGGAGGGTATCTTGATGGCCAGCAGATTCGGGATATCGGGGAAGTAGCGGGCAATTAGATACAGTTCGTAGAGATAAGGCGGATTGTAGGTGGAGAAATCAGTGGCAAACGCGGAGAAGCCGAGCTCCCGGATGGTCACGTACCATGGCTTCAGTGAGTTCAGGAAATCCGCAGACTTGAATTCCAGCAGTGGATAGCGAACGAGCGCGCCAAAACCCAGCGCGCCGATCAGCAACAGGGCCTCGGCGGTGCCAAGCGCGCGGAGTTGCACAAGCTGGGCATCCCAGATTGGTACGACTGCCTTCAAGACCCTGTCTTTCAATTGCACCATCCTACAAGCTCAAGTCGGTCCGCTGGGCGCGTTTCCCTTCTCAGAATTCTACCATCCACAAACTAGGACCACCCCTTGAAAGGCGCCACAGGAGCGACGAATACATCACCAAGTGTGGGTTCAGCGACGCTGCGCCGCACTTATAATCCAACCATGCCGGCGACAAACAACGTCCTGCGAATTCTGCAGGCAAGAAGAATCCGCTTCGCAGCATTTGACGTCCCCAATGAGAAGCTGGGTGCACTTGAGGCTGCCAGGTTGCTGAAGACGGATCCTGGGCTCGTGTACAAGACTATAGTGCTTGTCGCAGACAAGGCCGGAAAGCCTCTCTTGGCTGTAGTGCCCGGGACATCAGTGGTGGATCCGAAGAAGGTTGCGGTGGCAATCGGTGAAAAGAAGGTGCACATAGCGACCGAGCGGCAGGCTGAAGAGCTCACGGGACTGCAGGCGGGCGGCATTTCGCCGCTTGCTTTGCTCAACCGCGGATTCCGAGTGCTAATCGACGAATCCGCCCTGAGGCTGACGGAGTTTCACATTTCCGGCGGTCAGCGCGGCCTGAACATCCGGATGTCGGTCGAGGATCTGGCCAGGATAACGGGGGCACGCTTCGCATCCATTAGCGCACCCGATCCCGCCGTCGACAACGCCGGACAGGGGCCCCATATCGAGCCCGTTACCCCTTGATTACTGCTACGGGGTGCAGCCGAGCGACCTTCGTGGCAATCCCCGCTGCCACGACTGTCTCAACCACCTCATCGACATCCTTATAGGCGGCCGGCGCCTCCTCAGCAAGGCCCGCTAGCGATCCGGCGCGTATGAGGATGCCACGTTCTTCAAGCTCGCGGCGAAGGGCGTCGCCGCGGACCGCTTTCTTGGCCCGCGCGCGCGACCAGACACGCCCCGCGCCGTGACATGCCGATCCAAGCGAGCGCAGCATGCTTGCATCGGTTCCCGCCAGGACCCAAGACGAGGTGCCCATGCTACCGGGGACCAGGACCGGCTGACCCGTTGACTTGAATCGAGCGGGTAAGGCAGCTGAACCGGGGCCGAAGGCCCTCGTGGCACCCTTTCGATGAACGCAGACGGTGGCACTTCTGCCCTGTATGTCGTGTTGCTCGATCTTGCCCATGTTGTGGGCCACGTCATACACCTGGTGCAAATGCCAGTGGGCACCCGTGTATCCATACGTGTCCTCGAATGCGCGGCGGACGAGGTGGGCAAGGACCTGGCGATTCACAAAGGCGAAATTACCAGCAGCCCTCATGGCGCCCATGTAGGATTTGGCCTCGGGAGATTCGAGGGGCGCACACACCAGTTCGCGGTCGGGCAGAAGGATCTGGTACTTCCGTACGGCAGTCTGGAATTGTTGAACATAGTCCGTGCAGATCTGGTGCCCAAGACCCCGTGAGCCGCAGTGGATCTGCACTGCGAGAGAGCCGGCAACAAGGCCAAAAACGCCGGCGGTGGGCTCGTCGAGGATTTGATCGATGACATCCACCTCTATGAAGTGATTACCAGCTCCCAGTGAGCCGACTTGCCATCGGCCACGGGCTTTGGCGCGTTCCGAGACTGCTTCGGGCAAAGCCGAGTCAAATGAACCGCCATCCTCAGTCGCCTCCAGATCCGCTTCCGTTGCGTACCCATGCCTCAGGGCCCATGCTGCCCCGTCACGGATGAGGCGTTCAAGTTCGGCGGCAGAAATGGAGAGACCACCGGCGGCGCCCACGCCGCTCGGACAATAGGATTGAAGCCGATTGGCGAGGCTTCCCAGCAAGTGCTGTGCCTCGCCCAACTCCAGCGAGGATGCCAGGAGGCGAACGCCACAATTGATATCATAGCCAATCGCGCCCGGGGAGATCACACCGTGGGGGTATTCCGTTGCGGCAACGCCTCCGATCGGGAAGCCGTAGCCCTGGTGCATGTCAGGCATTACGATGACGGAGCCCACGAGGCCGGGTAGGGTGGTAGCGTTGACAGCCTGATCCAGGGATTTGTCATCCACGACGCGTTCGAGGATGGGCCGCGTTGCGAACAGTCTCACGGACGCACGCATGTCAGACCTGAAGCTGCGCGGGATCTCCCACTGGAAGTCGCTGATCGGAACCAGGTCGCTGATCTGCATCTGCGCTCAGGCGCCCCTTCTCTGGTTCACCGTGACCTTAAGCGTCAAAGACGATCACCGTCTCCACGCCTTGGACGGTTGCCCGAATGTGGAGATTGTGAAATGTGGCTGCTTTGATCGGTTTCGAAAGGCTGATCAGGCGCCCGCCCTCGGCGGACCCGGTTAGACTCAATGCAGAGACCTGCAGGTCGAACTCATCGTATCCCGTTTGCGCCCTTTCCTGTGCGTCTATGAGTTCGGTCAGGAAGGCAACCAAAAGGCTCTCCTCGTCGGGAGCGTTCAGCAGGAATTGGCGGCTTGCCCGGGGTCTCCGGGCCAACCGGGCGCCCGCGAGCGCGTTCATGCCGCGGGCTGCTTCTGCGAAGAGGTCAGGAAGATCAGGCGCCCAAACGCGAATGGCGCAATCGGCTGTGTGAGGGAGCTCTCTGAATCCCATGGCTGATCATCGGCCCGAGAATGTTCAGATGTCATTCTACCTTTTGCGCGGCTGCAGTTCATCCGGGATGCTGGTCCGCCTCTCAACCGCCAGGGCTCGACCGCATCCATTCCCGTGCCAGCGCGAGGGGCGATGCATCCCGCACGTAGGCGCGATACGCCGCCGTTTCGTCCAGCAGACTTCTCAGCGCGGTCATGAACTCGTCACGCAAAGGGGCCTGCACTAAACCAGTACCGGCTGCGATCTTCACGCGATCCCCATCGGCCTGAGTACGGATGTGCCCGCTCGCAACAAACCACTCGAGGCCGAGGCGTATGGACAGTTCTCTTGCAGCACAGGCTGAGGCCAGTTCACTCACAACCGCGTAGCCCTCGCGTTCCCTCATGGCGAACTTGACCATGCCGCCCAGTTGCTTCAGGAACTCATGGGCGACGACAGGCGCGTCAGGTCTGCGTCCAACCAGGTAGACAACACGCGGCATTACCACCTTTAAGGCGGCCGAAAGCTCATGCGGTCCCGGAGGAGCAGTCCAGATTGCGAAGTCCTGAGATGGACTGAGGTGAAAGCGGTCAACTCCCTGATTCTTCTCAAAGCCCTCCTCCCAGACAAGGCAGCCGCTGGGGATGAGGGGTTCGTGAACCCTCCGCAGGTCCTGGAGTTCAGGCGGAGCAGGGGTCACTTGCAGTGGATTCCGCTTCGACGGTCTGATGCCTACGAGCGTGAGCGAGAGCTTCCGCTCGCCGCGATACATGGTGGGGCGAATCGTGTACGCCACGTCCACCGGACCCGACGGCACAACGTCTTGGCCCCCACCCCACCATCGGATCTCCGCCCCCATGCCCGTCTGATCGCTGACCGTAAGCCTACGGTGTTCTTGCGATTGGCCGAGCGCTTGAGTCTGCAGAATACTCAAGTCGCTAGTCGCAAGAACCGGTGCGGCGTTCCCGGCGCCAAATGGCGCGAGGCGATCGATCTCCTGTGCGAGCTCAAGCGTAAGGTCGCAAAGCGGCACCCATTCGTCAATTCGGAGAGTGCCTTCTTGGACGTGGGCGTCGCTGAGCATACCCTCGATCTTGCGCTGGATCTGCGAGCTGAAGCGAGCCAAGTCCTCATCCCGGATCGAGAGTCCGGCTGCCATGGGGTGGCCCCCATAGCTCAGCAGGATATCCTTGCAGTCTGCAATGGCCTCGGTAATGTGAATGCCGTCGATCGAACGTGCGGAACCTCGCCACACACCATCCTCACCGCGTGAGAGAAGAATCACGGGTTTGCCGTATCGTTCGACAAGCCGGGAAGCAACGATCCCGAGCACGCCGGCCGGCCACGATGCATGCCGAAGGAGGAGCAGGGGGCGACTGAGGACCGCGGGATCCGACATCAATTGCGATTCCGCGGCCTGTTCAAGTTGCTGGGTCAGAAGCCTACGCTGCGCGTTTAGCGATTCAATTTGGCCTGCCAGCACACGCGCACGGACCTCATCGGCCGTGAGCAGGAATTCGACAGCATCATTCGCATCGGCGAGCCTACCCACGGAATTCAGGCGCGGCGCCAGGACGAACCCAATCGTTTCCTCGGTCAGTGATTCAAGGTCCGTTTGCGAAAGCTCGGCGAGGACGCGGAGGCCCAGGCGGCCGGTCCTCCGCAGGCTCCGAATGCCCCGGTGGGCCAGGGCGCGCGTTTCACCCTGCAAGGTGGCCACATCTGCAATCAATCCCAATGCAACCAAGTCCAATAGCGTGGTTGGATCGCCACCACGCGCATTCAGGAACGCCTCAGCCAGCTTGTAGGCGACGCCAACGCCGGCAAGATTGCCGAGTGGGTGCCCAGCCGGAAGTAACTTGGGATTGATCAACGCGAAGGCGGCCGGAAGGATATCTGCGGGATCGTGGTGATCGGTAACCAGGAATTCTGCACCATGCGTATTGGCAGATTCAACGGCCTGATTCGCCGTAATTCCTGTGTCGCACGTCAGGACTAGAGTGATGCCCTCACCCAGGAAGTGCTGAAGCGTGGGGAGGTGGATGCCGTGACCCTCTGTGGCTCGAACGGGCGCGTGGAAACGGACATTCGCGCCCACCATGCGCAAGCTCTGTACGAGGAGAGCGGTCGACGTCTGGCCGTCCAGGTCAAAATCCCCCCAGACAAGCACTTGCTCGTGGGTGTCGACCGCCTTCAGGAGTCGCTCGACCATCGGCTCCACACCGGGGAACGGCACAGGGGCAACAGACTCCGGGTTGAGGAATGCCCGTGCCGCAGCCTCGTCCTCTATGCCGCGACTGACGAGCAGCGTTTGTAAGAGCTCGGACAGTCCTAGGTTAGCAAGACGGGCTGCCGATCGGCGCGGGGCGTCGGTCCAGCGGGTCAATTCTGGCTACCCACGATACAGGGGCCCAAAATGGAATCCATTCATGTGCCCGAGACTTGTCACCTTTGATCGAGCTGGATGGTCTCCGAGCGAGGGAATGTCAAGATGCAATAGGCTCAAATCTGGCCGTAAAGTGTCGGAGCAATTCAGGCGCGTATGTGAATTTGTATCCCGGGATGCTTCCGGCCCGTTGCCTAATGCGGGCAAAGCAATCGGCGACGTAGTCCATATGGCTCTGGGTATAGGTGCGACGGGGAATCGCAAGGCGAACCAGCTCCAGCTTCGGGTACGTCATCTTGCCTGTTTGAGGATCCGGAAATGCGAACATCACGGATCCGATCTCACAGGTCCGGATGCCCCCTTCAAGGTAGAGCTCGACCGCAAGGGCCTGTCCGGGAAACTCGGCTTGTGGGATGTGCGGGAGGGTTCCGCGGGCATCGACATAAACCGCGTGGCCCCCGGGCGGTTGGATGGTGGCCAAGCCGGCTTCGTTGAGCCGACCGGCCAGATAAGCCGTTTGCCCCAATCGATATGCCAGGTACGCCTCGTCCAAACCCTCATAAAGCCCTACGGCGATCGCATCCAGATCCCGCCCGGCCAAGCCGCCATATGTTGGGAAGCCTTCGCGCAGGATGAGCTCGTTCTTCACCCGTTCAAACAGCTTTTCATCATTCATGCAAAGCAGGCCGCCGATATTGACGATGGCGTCTTTCTTCGCAGACATCGTCATGCCGTCAGCCAGGCTGAAAAGTTCCCTGGCAATCTCACGCACGGACTTGCTCTCATACCCCGGCTCACGCAACTTGATGAAGTAGGAGTTCTCCGCAAAGCGGGCAGCGTCGATGAAAAAGGGTATGTTGTGGGAGTGATAAAGCTTGGAGACGGCCCTGATGTTCTCCATCGAGATGGGCTGACCACCGCCCGCGTTGTTCGTGATCGTCATCATGCCAAATGGAACGTTGGCAGCGCCTACCTTCTGGATGAAGCCCTCGAGCTTGCCTACATCCATGTTGCCTTTGAAGGGATGAACGATTGCCGGATCATAGGCTTCATCGATGACCAGGTTTACGGGCCGCCCACCACGAGCCCGGATGTTCGCATCCGTCGTATCAAAGTGCATGTTCGACGGCACATACTGTCCCGGGCTTACCATGGCGGCGCTCAGGATGTTTTCTGCGGCGCGTCCCTGATGGCTGGGCACAAAGTACTTGAATCCAAAGATGTCCTCAACCGCGGCCTTCAGCCTGTGAAAGGATCGTGCGCCCGCATAGCTCTCGTCCCCATGCATCAAGGCGGCCCACTGCTCATGACTCATCGCGCCCGTTCCAGAGTCCGTGAGCAGGTCGATGAAGATATCTTCGGCGCGAATGGCGAATACGTTGTAGCCCGCCGCCTTCATCCTGGCCTCGCGATCGCTGCGGGCGATCAGCTGAATAGGCTCAACAACCTTGATGCGAAATGGTTCTGCCGGGTGTCCCATTCGTTCCCTCGGTTCTCTGTATTTGCCGTCCCTTGACAGCCACATTCTACGCCGAAACGAGGCGTAGTCGGCTGCATAGTCTGGAGAGGTTGCAGGCCTCAGGGTTGTCCTTGCACTTCTTTTGTGATACCGTTTGCCTGAATTGCGGAGGTGCTCCATGCGCGTGTGCGTGCTGTACGAAGACGATCCCGACGAACCCTTTTCGCCTGCAGAATTCCTGGCGCAGTATCCGTGCGAGTGGGAGATGGTGCTGCTGAAGAGGCCCGTCCGCGACAGGATCTTCGAGATCGCCTCGCAAAACCGCTTCGATGTGTATTTCAACCTGTGCGACGCACCGCTATCCGAGGACTATGCCGGAATTGATGTTATCCAGACACTCGAGGAACTCAATCTTCCGTACACAGGATCGGACACGAAGTTCTATGATCCGACACGAGAGGAGATGCAAGCGGCCGCAGAAGCCAATGGGATCGGTTTTGCCAAGGGGCACCACATATCCAATGAAAGCGAACTCGAACCACTGACGAACGGCCTCGAGTATCCCTTGATGGTCAAGCATCCGCAAAGCTTCGGCAGCACGGGCATGACCCGGGAATCGAAAGTTGAGAATCCCACCCAACTGCATGAACAGTTCCGGCGGATTGCGGGAGAGTTCGGCAGCGCCCGGGTGGAGGAATTCATCGAGGGCAGGGAGTACAACGTCTTTGTGGTCGACAACCCGGAGGACCTCTCAAAACCCTTTGTCTATCCGCCCACAGAACTTATTTTCCCGCCTAAAGAGGAGTTCTGGCACACGGACATCAAGTGGGACTACTCACTCCCCTTCGACTTTAAGGAGGTAGTCCAACATCCGTTGCGAGAGAAGCTCCAAGCTGATGGGTCCAAGCTCTACATGGCACTTGGGGGCACGGGTTATGGGCGATGCGATGTGCGCGTTAAGGACGATGGACGGATCTACTTCTTGGAGATAAATGCAAATCCGGGCATACTCTATCGGCCCGATGAATATGGGCCGGCAGACTACATGATCCTTTACGACAAAGATGGCTACTTCGGCTTCTTTGACCGGATCTTCCGCGCTGCCATCGCTCGGCAACAACTCCGCGCACGGAAGTCTGCCAAGCCCAACTAGGTGGTGAGCGCCAAGGCCGTGATGCCAGTCAGCAGGTGGCGAACCGCGATCTGTGTCTTGCTCGCGGCCGCGTCAGTGACCATGCTTGCGTGGGCTTCCTGGCCCCCACCGAGAGCCACGGGCGAGCTGGCGATCAGTCAACGGCGAGTGGCTGAGGACTTGTTCGATCCGCAGTCAGGCTTCCCGAACGCGCCCCCGAGCTCGGGGGATGCATCGGAGATCGAAAGCTTCACAGTGTCCCTGAACTACCCGACGCAAATGCGAGTGGGGGATTCATGGCGCGTGTGGCTCCACGTAAGTCCGCCGACCGACACGGCCGTCGGGTCTGCACCCACGACGGAGGAAGCACGGCTTCAAGAAGCCCTAAAGACCGAGCGTCTGGTTGCGGAGGCAAGATTGGAGCTTCCCGGCGCAGACGTGCGACCACGCGAGGCCGTCAACCAGTACGCCTCTTCGGGCAGGGCCGCGGATTTCGTATGGAGCGCCGTGCTGGCGGAACCGATAGAAGCTCGCGGCACAGTCTGGCTCTCCCTGATTGTGAAGGACGCGCAGTCCGGGCAGCAATCCCGAGCCACCATTTCTGCACAACCCATGGAGACTCGCGGCGCGACCGTGTTGGGCCTCAGCGGACCCATGGCCCGGGCGGTCGCCGGCCTTGGGATATTGGCTGCTGGCGTCATTGGCTTTCCGCTGGCGGCAAACATGATCGGTCGACTTTCGGCACCGGCGAACGATCAGTCTAAATGAGTATATTCGTATGAACAAATACATGACGAACATCATAGGGGTGATGTCTGCACCATAGAGTTGTCACTATGTGCTTCATGGTACAATAGCGCCCGCGCCGGTCACCGGTACGGGCGATTCTTTTCGGCGGAGCAACCATGCCAAACGAATGGATGTACGTGGGATTATTCCTGATCGTGGGCGCCCTGGTGCCCGCGGCGGCAATCATCATCGCGGCGATCATCGCGCCCAAGAAACCAAATCCCATCAAGCAGAGCACGTATGAATGCGGCATGGAAACGGTAGGGGAAAACTGGGTACAGTTTCGCGCACAGTACTATATCTTTGGGCTCGTTTTCCTGGTCTTTGATGTTGAGTCAGTCTTCCTGTTTCCATGGGCCGTCTCCCTTGGAAAGCTGCCTCTGTTCGCGGTCATTGAAGGAATCATCTTTGTCCTCATCCTCATAGCCGGGCTGGTGTACGCCTGGCGAAAAGGAATGCTGGAGTGGGCGTGAAGAACGCCATATCAGCAAGAACATAAAGGCTGGGACCTGCCAGCCTTTTGTTTGAATCCGACTGCCACGGCCGAACGCCGGCGGGGATAGCGCCAGGCGAGCCGACAGGAGATGTGATGAATTTCTGGTTTGATCCGGTCAACTCTGCCGCACGTTGGCTCGCCGGAGTACTCTCCAGCTGGGGCACACCCGCCTGGTTGAGCGCGCTCCTGATTCAATTGATCGGTGTCGCACTTCTCGTCACGATCATCATGATCACAGACATACTCCTCGTTTGGGTGGAACGGAAGGTCGTGGCTCGCTTTCAGGATCGGCTGGGCCCGAATCGTCTCGGCCCATTTGGTCTGATTCAGCCCTTTGCCGACATCATCAAGCTCCTGATCAAGGAGGACATTACGCCCCGCGGTGCCGACCGCGTGGTGTACAACCTGGCGCCGATCTTGTCTCTCATGTCGGTGCTCTTGTTATGGGCGATCATCCCGTTGGCGCCGGTCATTTTCGGGATCGACCTGAACGTTGGGGCGCTCTACATTATTGCCGCAGGTGCGTTGGGGACGCTCGCGATAATCATGGCCGGATGGTCGTCGAACAACAAGTATGCTCTCGTCGGCGCATTTCGCCAGGTCGCCGTCCTGGTGTCGTTTGAAGTTCCGATGATCGCAACGCTGCTGATCCCGACGATCCTGGCGAGTTCGATGGGCATGAACGCGATCATCCAGGCGCAGGATATCTGGTACATCGTTTTCGCCCCCATGGCCGCATTGATCTTCATGATCTCTGCCATCGCCGAGTTGGGCCGTTCGCCATTCGATTTGAACGAGGCCGAGTCGGAAATCGTGGCGGGCTTCCACATTGAGTACACCGGAATGAAATTCGGCCTCTTCTACGCTGGCGAACTGTTGCACGCCTTCACGTTCGGCGGTTTTTGGGCCATCCTATTCCTTGGCGGCTATCGTCTCTTTGGACTGGAGCAACTCGGACCATTAGTAGCAGCGGCGATACTGCTGGGCAAAGCTCTGTTTGGCTATTGGGTCATCATGTGGGTGCGGTACACCGTCATGCGTATCCGCATCGATCACATGCTGGCCTTCAGCTGGAAGTTCCTCACGCCGCTCGCGTTTGGATTGCTCTTGGCAACCGCCCTGGTCAATACACTGCTGCGCGGATTCCCGCCCCTTATGCTCGCCGGCGGGCTACTTCTCACGAACCTCGTAGCTTCCGGCATCGTAATCGAGGTATTGCGCAGATTCGGCGCCCGCGAACGCCGGAGGCTTGAGCCTACCAATCGAAGCGTGCCGGTCGCACGGTAAGAGGACAAGTTGGACGCGACACAAGTGGTTTTCCTCGGAATTGGTGCAGTGATCCTGATGGCTGCCATCATGGTCGTGACGACGCGCAACCTCGTTCACGCGGCATTGTGGCTGATCGTCACGCTGTTCGGGGTGGCGGTTGTGTACGCACTCCTGAATGCCGGCTTCCTGGCGGTCGTGCAGGTTGTCATCTACATCGGCGCAATCGCCATTCTCTTCATCTTTGCAGTGATGTTGACTCGCAAGGACCTGCTGGAGAGCGGTTCACAGCACAATCGGGCTTGGTGGCTGGGCGTCCTTGTGGCTGTGGGCGCCTTCGGGGGTCTCCTGTGGATACTCAGAGGTTGGACGGGCATCCAAAACGTCGGTGGCGAGTTTCCGGCGGGATTCGACGCCATCGGGGCGCTCGGCGACGCCCTTGTTGCTCCGAATGCCTTTGTTCTGCCATTTGAGGTGGCGTCGATCCTGCTACTCGCCGCACTCGTAGGCGCGGTCTACGTGGCTTTCACGCGTCGCTGAGGGAAAACTAGATGATTCCGATCTCCTGGTACCTGATCCTTGCAGCTGCACTTTTCAGCATTGGGCTCTTTGGGGTGCTCTCGCGACGAAACGCGATTGCCATCCTGTTGGGCGTAGAGCTGATGCTGAACGCCGTCAACATCAACCTGGTTTCGTTCTGGCGCTATGGCGGCATCGCGGACATGTCTGGCCAGGTATTCGCCATCATCGTTTTTGCTGTGGCGGCCGCGGAGGTGGCCGTCGGACTTGCGCTGGTGATATCGGTCTATCGGCAACGTCGCACCGTGCTGGCCGACGACCTGGATTTGCTGAAATGGTGACTTCGTTGAGGAACCTACTGGCGGCCCGAGTTGAGCCGCGGCGAACGAATAACACTTCAGAGGCTGGATGACGACCGAGACATTGATCTGGTTAATTCCCCTACCGCCGATCCTGGCGTTCTTCTTGATCATCCTTCTCACGAACCGGCGGAAGGGCCTCAGTCACTGGGTGGCCATCGGTGCTGCCACGCTTTCGTGGGCAGCCGCCATGTCGGTCTTTGTGCAAGCCGTGGGTCAACACGAGCTGGCAAAGGAACCATTCGCATCCTTCATTAATTGGATTCCCACTGCCGACTCTTGGCTCAAGATCGGCGTTCTGGTCGATCCATTGTCGGCAATAGCGCTGTTCTTCGTTGCCTGGACGATACTTGCGATCTTCATCTACAGCGTGGGGTATCACAACTTTGGCCAGCCGGCAGGCGACCACGATGTACCCGGCCTGCCCCCACACGGCGCGACGATTGAGCACGGGGGTCACAACCACGTAGTGCCGTCGATCGAGCCCATGTATTCGCGCTTCTTTGCTTTCATCAGCCTATTTGCATTCGGGATGTATACCCTGGTAGTCTCAGACAACCTGTTGACCCTTTTCGTTGGCTGGGAAATCATGGGCCTGTGCTCTTATCTCCTGATCGGTTTCTGGTATGCCAAGCCCTCCGCGCGGGATGCCGGCGTCAAGGCTTTCATGACGACGCGCGTTGGCGATGTGTTCATGCTGCTGGGTATCGCTTTCGTGTACAGCGCCACGGGGACCCTTTCGTATCGGGAGATCTTCCAGCCGCAAGTACTGCAGACGCTTGCAGGCGTATCTACGCCGATCCTTGGGCTATCTGCGGCCGGGCTGATCGGTTTGCTGCTATTCATCGGGACCGTCGGCAAGTCGGCGCAGTTCCCCCTGCATGTCTGGCTACCAGACGCCATGGAGGGCCCCACGCCGGTGAGCGCGATGATCCATGCGGCCACGATGGTGTCCGCGGGCGTATTCATGGTCATCCGCATCTTCCCCTTGCTGAGCCTCGATCCACGCACCATGACAATCGTCGCATTCATCGGCGCCTTTACGGCGCTTTTTGCGGCGACGATCGCGGTCGCCCAGAATGACATCAAGCGCGTGCTGGCCTATTCAACTATTTCGCAACTGGGCTATATGATCGCCGCGCTCGGGGCAGGCGCGTACGTTGCGGCGACATTCCACCTGGTCACACATGCGTTTTTCAAGGCCCTGTTGTTCCTGGGTTCCGGTTCGGTCATCCACGGCATGGAACATGGCGTCTTACACACAGGCAAGCACATTGATGCCCAGGACATGTTCAACATGGGCGGACTGCGGAAGAAGATGCCAATTACCTTCTGGACGTTCCTCATTGGGGGCTTTGCGCTGTCCGGCTTCCCGCTGGTGACAGCAGGATTCTGGTCGAAGGATGAAATCCTCGCCAGCACCTTTGGTGGGCACATGGGAGTGTTCATCACGCTGGCGATCGCGGCCTTCCTAACGGCCTTCTACACCATGCGCCAGATTACGCTCACTTTCCTTGGCGAAGCGCGCACAGAAGCGGCGGCGCACGCTCAAGAGAACGTATGGACGATGACGGCACCGCTCATCCTGCTTTCCATCTTTGCCGTCGGATTCGGCTGGGTGGGAATACCTGAGGATTTCGCCGGCCTGCGCGGGGTCAGCAGCAATTGGTTTCACCACTTTGTGGGAAGCATGCTGGGTGAGACGCATGCAATTGAGTTCAATTGGATCCCTTTGCTGACATCGTTGACAGTCGCGTTCGGCGGATTGTTCGTGGGCTGGCTGGCATACAGAAGGACCAGGACTCCGGCAGAGGATGCGCTCCAAATACCTGTGCTCAAGAAGAAATGGTACATCGACGAGATCTACAGTGCCCTGCTGATACGACCGGCCTACTGGATTGCCGAGACGCTGGTGTACCAGACAATGGACAAAGGACTCATCGACGGGCTGCTGCACCTTTTCGGAAAGGGCACTGCGGCGATAGGTTCGGGCTTGCGCAACGTCATCGACAAACCCGTCATCAACGCCTTCTTCGGCGACGGCACCGCGCATGTCGTCCAAGGCACGGGCCGCAACATGCGGGCTGTACAATCCGGCAGGATCCAGCAGTATATGCTGGTCGCGCTGCTCATCATGATGGTGGTTGCGGGCCTTGCATATTTCCTCCTGATAAGACTATGAAGCGGCCGTCCTGGATCCGATTCCCCGGCGCCTCGAACCCGATAACACGCGGGGCACGCGCGAACTGGAGCACTTGATGCTTTTCATCGATACACATCTCCTGAGCCTGATCTTATTCATCCCAGCCGTGGCGGCCGTGGTTCTGTGGCTGCTGCCCAATGGATCGTTACGTTTCTTCAGATGGTGGGCGCTCATTGCGAGTCTGATCCCTCTCGTTCTCACGGTCTACCTGTGGATGGGCTTCAATCCGAACGCCGCCGGCTATCAATTCGAGGAGCAATACGTCTGGTATCAAGCCATCGGGTCATCCTTGCACCTGGGCGTGGACGGGTTGTCTCTTACGATGGTTTTGCTCACCACGCTGCTCACGCCTCTGGCAATTCTCGCTTCGTTCGGCGTCACGGATCGCGTCAAGGCCTTCATGATGCTCTTCCTCTTCCTGGAGACGGGAATGTTGGGCGTCTTCCTGGCGATGGATCTGTTGCTCTTCTTCGTGTTCTGGGAGATTGGCCTGGTGCCGATGTACTTCCTGATCAACCAGTGGGGCAGCGCAAATAGAGATTATGCCTCCATGAAGTTCATGATCTACACGATGGGCGGATCATTGGGACTATTGCTGGGGATCCAGCTGCTGGGCGTGGTTTTTCACACCTTCGACCTCGCCACCATAACCACGCAATGGAGCACCTTTCAAGGCTCCCTATTGGGACTTCCAATTCAGACGGTCAAGACGATCGTTTTCTGGGCGTTCGTAATAGCCTTTGCGGTGAAAGTCCCTGTATGGCCCTTTCACACATGGTTGCCGGATGCCCACACTGAGGCACCCACGGGCGGATCGATGCTCCTCGCTGGCGTGCTGCTCAAGTTGGGGGCCTATGGGTTCCTTCGACTTGTGCTGCCGTTCTACCCTGATGAGGCGAGGATCTTCGCCTTCGCCCTCGCAGCGCTTGCGACGGCTGCCATCGTCTTCGGTGCCCTGGGTTCGTTTGCCCAGACCGATTTCAAGCGACTGGTAGCCTACTCCTCGGTGAATCACATGGGTTTCGTCGTCCTGGGTATTGCCGCGGCGGGCCTCGCCCCCGGCACTGCAGACGCGCGGATCGCTATGAACGGTGCCGTCCTGCAGATGTTCAATCATGGTCTCTCGGCAGCGGGAATGTTCTTCCTGGTGGGAGTGCTGTACGATAGAACCCACACCCGAAATCTTGAGGACTTCGGCGGTCTGTTCCCGCTGGTGCCCATCTATGGCGGCATCCTGATCTTTACATCCATGGCATCACTTGGGCTTCCCGGCTTGAACGGCTTCGTGTCGGAGTTCCTGGTGGTCCGGGGCACGTATCCGCTGCTCACCGTGTACACGGCGATCTCCATGCTGGGACTGCTCTTCACGGGCGCCTATATTCTGAAGGGGATCATGAAAGTCCTTCACGGACCGCTGAACGCGCATTGGAGCGAAGGGGCGCATCGGCTTGTTGAGATCAGCAAGCGCGAAATCCTTGTGGCGGCGCCTCTGATGATCCTCATGCTGGTAATTGGCGTCTGGCCCGCCTGGATACTGGACATTATCAACAAAGCAGTCATGCAGCTGTTCTAAGAGGTGGCGATGTCTTTTCCGTTCCTCAGCGCAATTGTTTTCATCCCTGTGACGGGATCGCTGATCGTGCTGCTGCTGCCTGCCCAGAAGAAGAACCTGGCGCGCGGCGTGGCGCTCACAGCCGCCATATTTGATTTGGCGCTGTCTGCCGCGGTGTATCTGCAGTACCTGCTGGGGCACCTTACCGGCTATCAGTTTGTGGAGAAGTACGACTGGCTTCCGGCGCTGGGCATTAGCCTGCATTTTGGAATTGACGGCATCAGCGCACCGCTTGTGCTGTTGACGGGCGTTGTCATGTTCACCGGCGTGCTGATCTCCTGGGGGGAGAAGCGTGATCATACGGAGGCCGGCATTCAGGATCGGCCGCGCGAGTTCTTTGCATTCCTTTTCATCCTCGCCAGCGGCGTCTTCGGCGTTTTTGCCTCGCTCGATCTCTTCATGCTGTTCTTTTTCTATGAGATAGCGGTCTTCCCAATGTACCTCCTGATCGTCATTTGGGGTTGGGTGGTCACCCGGGAATACGCCGCAATGAAACTGACGCTATACCTGTTCATCGGCTCTGTTATTTCCCTCGTCGGAGCCCTGGTGATGTACTGGCAAGCCGGGCAGACTCTGGGCACGTATACGTTCGATATGCTTCAACTCGAGCATGCCAACTTTCCCGTTGCCTTTCAGAACTTGTGGTTCTTGCCTGTGTTTTTTGGCTTTGCGGTGCTCGGCGGCATCTGGCCGTTCCACAACTGGTCACCGGATGGCCACGTGGCAGCGCCCACAGCAGTGTCGATGTTCCATGCAGGGGTGCTGATGAAGCTGGGCGCATTCGCGGCCCTGCGGGTCGGAATCATGCTCCTGCCCGAAGGCGCAAAGACCTGGTCGTGGTTGATCATGCTGTGCGCCGGCGTCGGAGTTGTCTACGGGGCCTACATCGCTTTTGTCCAGACGGATTTCAAATATGTCATCGGGTTCTCGTCCGTTTCCCATATGGGCCTCGTGATGCTTGGGGTGTCAACGTTGACGCGAGAGGGGTTAACCGGCGCGGGACTCCAAATGTTTTCACACGGCATCATGACGGCCCTCTTCTTCGCCGTGGTCGGCATGGTCTATGACCGGGCACACACCCGTGAGATCCCGGAACTCGGCGGTATGGCACGTGTGATGCCGTGGCCGGCCATCGGTTTTATTATCGGGAGCCTGGTCTCCATGGGCATGCCGGGCTTCTCCGGATTTATTGCGGAATTTCCGATCTTCCTGGGTGTCTGGCAGAAGCAATGGCTGGTGGCGGTCATCGCCTCCATATCCATCGTCATCACGGCGGCCTACGTGATGCTGGTGATTCGTCGTGTCTTCTTTGGCAAGATGCCGGAGAAGCTCGATGGCCACATTGGCCCTGTGACAGCCCTCGACAAGCTCGCCATCGGTACGCTGTGCGTGCTGATGGTGGGGATTGGCCTGTTCCCGATGATCATGGTCCCAATGGTGCAGACTGGAGTTCAGCACATCCTCGACCTTCTGGGGGTTGCATGATGTTTACAGCGATTGCATTCCGATCGATACTCCCGGAAGTCTTGATCCTGACGCTCGCCATCCTGGTCCTTGCTGTGGAGCCATTCTGGCGCGAAGAACAACGTCGCAATCTCGGCTGGCTCACCGCCATCGGACTCTTGATCGTGACTGTCGTCAGCGTGCTGTATGGACGGCCGGGCGACCCGCAGACAACGTTTTGGACGACCATCCGCTTTGACTGGCTGGGATTCTTCTTCAAGCAACTCTTCATATTTGGGGCCGCCATCACCGCCTTGCTGCTGATGGATCACGAACAGGTCGGCAGGCGCGGCGAGGCGTACCTGTTGCTGCTGGCCTCGCTAATCGGCATGTGCTTGATGGCTACGTCGGCTGACCTCGTGATGCTCTATCTTGCCATCGAGACGACCTCCATTCCGCTATACGTGCTTGCCGGTTTCATGATCGCAGACGACAAATCGACGGAGGCCGGCTTCAAATATCTCCTGTTTGGCGCCATGACCTCGGCGATCATGCTCTACGGTTTCAGCTTGCTGTTTGGGTTTGCCGGTACAACGGACATCTATGCCCTGCCGGCCGCGCTGCAGTCGTCGCAGGTATCCCTGACTTCCGTGCTGGGCATCCTGTTGCTGATCCTGGTTGGCATCGGGTTCAAGATTTCCATTGTGCCGTTGCATTTCTGGGCGCCGGACGTCTACGAAGGCGCTCCCACTCCGGTCGCCGGATTCCTTTCCACTGCATCCAAGGCAGCCGGGTTCGCCGTGCTGGCGCGGCTCTTTGTGGTGGCATTCCCGCTGGGCACCCAGGTCGCTGCAATTGATTGGACAACGATCCTCGCGATCCTTTCAGCAATTACGATGACGATCGGAAATTTGCTGGCTCTGCCTCAGCGCAATGTGAAACGTATGCTGGCGTACTCTTCGATTGCGCATGCTGGATACGCGTTGATTGGAATCGTCGCCGCGACGCGGTTGGGGGTGGCGAGCGTGGTGTTTTACATGCTGGCGTACATCCTGACGAACCTGGCCGCGTTCGGAATTGTGATGGCAGTGGGGCGCGTCACTGGATCCGACGACTACGATGCGTATAGGGGTCTCAGCCGCCGGGCGCCAGGCCTTGCGCTCGCCATGTTGGCAGCGTTCCTCTCGTTGGCTGGAATGCCTCCCTTTGGAGGCTTCATCGGAAAGGTCCTGGTATTCGCGGCAGGCGTACAGGCAGATTTCGTGTGGCTGGTCGTCGTAGGCATAGTCAACTCTGTGGTGGGTGTCTACTACTACCTTAACGTGCTGAAATACGTCTACTTGTTCCGAATGGAAGGCACCGATGAAGAGAAGCACCCGGTTGCACTCTCGCGGCCCTACGCGATTGCGATCATTGTGCTTACTCTGGGCGTAATTCTCGTTGGCACCGTCTTCGCGCCTTTCTTCGGCTATGCGGAGGCGGCGGCACTGAATCTCTTCTAGGAAAGGGCCCTGCCAGTCACAGCAGAATCCGGTAAAATCGACATGGTTTGGCGGGGTTTGCTATAATTGTGCTGCATGGCACAAAGGGACTCGGATCGACGTAGCATCCTGAAGAACGTCCTAATCGTCCTGGTTGGGCAGGTAGGCTGCATTACCCTGGGTGTGATCCTGCTCTCCGTGAGGATCGGGCTGTGGCTGGATGAGTACTTTCAGACTCGGCCGTTGTACACGCTGATCCTGCTATTCGCCGGAATACCGTTGTCGGTGATAATGATGCTGGTGATTGCCCGCCGAACTCTGGCGCGGCTTGAGGATGGGAAGGAAAGCAAAACGCAGGATCCGTTGTAGGCGGAGGTGAATTTGGAACAGACAAAGCGACGGCCGTGGCGCCGCTGGGTGGTGCTGGGGTTGATGATCGTGGGCTTCATAATCGGGGGCACCTTCATCCCCGTCCAACCGGTCATATCCGTGAAGGCCGAGAACATTCTAGGCGAGGGCGCAGCCTGGTTAAGCGGACTGCCGCTCGTAGGCGATCTTCCGCTTGTCAACACGCTCCCAACTCTTTTGTTGACCGTGTTCTTGATCGTTGTATTGGCGTTCTTCACGAATCGCTCCATGCGGCGCAGTCAACGGACCGATCTTGTGCCACGCGGCGTCGGGAACCTCATGGAGGCTTTCTTTGAGCTGATCTACAACCTGACAGAGGGGTCCGCCGGATCAAAGTGGGCACCGGTCATCTTTCCATGGTTTGCCACGATCATGTTCTACGTGCTGTTCGCGAACCTGCTGAAGCTCATACCGGGCTTCGAGTCGATCGGAGTATTCCATGAGGCGCACGCCGGAGGCCATGCCATCGCACCTCTGTTCGGGAGCCTCTACAACGTCCAGCCCGCAGAGGGCGAATTCATGCTGGTTCCCTTCCTGCGCGGAATCTCGGTAGACCTGAATTTCACCGCGGCTCTGGCTGTGATTTCCGTGGTGATGATCCAGATCGTTGGCTTCAGGGCTCAAGGATTCGGCTATCTCAGCAAGTTCTTCAATTTTCGAACGATGTTCAAGGTGCCTTTCTTCGGTGCCATGGACTTTCTGGTCGGCTTGCTGGAATTGATCTCCGAACTCTCCAAGATCCTATCGTTTGCCTTCCGTCTTTTTGGCAACATGTTCGCGGGAATCGTGCTGGTGGCCATCGTGGCAGGGCTGCTCGGAAAGATCTCCATCCTGCCGGCGATGATCATGATGTTTGAATTGTTTGTCGGTATCATTCAGGCTTTTGTGTTCGGAATGCTTACCATGGTCTTCATGGCCCAGGCGACGCAGGGTCATGGGCACGAGGAACAGCAAGCCGAGGCGCATGCCGAAGTACACGAAATCTAACAAGGTTCACTCCCAAGGAGGCGCGTGACATGGAAGGAAATATTCTGGATGCAGCTCGGTTTGTTGGTGCAGGCTTGTCCATGATCGGGGCGGCCGGCGCGGGCGTGGGTATCGGACTGAGTGTACAGGGGGCGCTCACCGGCATGGCAAGGAATCCGGATACATATGGCAATTTGCTGACGAACATGATCCTGGGAATTGCTTTCTCCGAGGCAATCGCTATTTACTGCCTGGTGATCGCGTTCCTCATGCTCTTCAAGGTCGTGTAGGCCGGGACGGGAGAGGCAGATGGAAGCTCTTGGACTTAACCTTGGCCTGCTGATTGTCCAGGTCATTGCATTTATCATCGTATTCCTCACGCTTCAGGCATGGGTGTACAAACCCCTGCTGAACATGATGGAAAGCCGAAAGAAGAAGATCGCGCAGGGTCTGGAAGACGCCCGCGTGGCGGCGGATGCAAGGGCGGACGCGGAGAAAGAGGCTGCCCGGGTCCTTGCGGATGCGCATGCAGAGGCCAGCAAGATCGTGCAGGAGGCCACCGACCGTGCAGCTGTGGCTGCGCGTGACGCAAAAACCGCGGCCGAAACACAGGCTGCTGCGGCCCGAGAGGCGATTGTGGCCGATGCCCAGCAGGAGCGAAACCGTATTCTTGGTGACCTGCGGGGGCAGGTCGCTGCACTTGCCGCCGCTGCTACTCAGAAGCTTATTGGAGAAACGCTCGATGAGAAACGACAACACGCCTTGATCGATGAATTCTTCTCCGGGACGAAAGGCGGGAAGGTTGTTGTGCTCGAGGGGGCAGACTTCCAGGGTGAATCGGCCGAAGTGACCAGCGCACTGCCTCTAAGTGCCGACGAGCAAGCTGCTGTGAAGAAGGAACTGCTCGCCAAGTTGAGCGCCCATGCCGTCTCCTTCCGCGTTGATCCGGCCATTTTGGGCGGGCTGGTCGTGAAGGTGGGGGATAAGGTGCTCGACGGCAGCGTCGCGGCCAAGCTCGAAGGTCTGCGCCAGAGCCTCAAGTAGCGAAACGCGCGCTCGAACATGAGAGCCCCGGACGTCGTCCGGGGCTCTTTCGTTTTCTGGTCCTCGGTGCACCAGACTCTAACGGGGCGCGTCGTTTCGTCCGGCCAGCGATTGAACAACTGCACCGTCCTCGCGGTTGCGCCCTGACGCACAAACGCGGACAAATGGCACGTTTGAGACCTTGATTGTCCGGTACTTTCCTCGTACAATAGCTGCTCGAAAACCTGGGCTTCATAAGGCGGTGTCTCGTGAATGAGAAGCGCGTGCAAGAGGTGATCGAGATCGAGAAGCAGGCGCAGGAGCTACTTGCGGCTGCGAGCCGGGACGCTGAGCGTATTCCGGCCGATGCTGAGAGCGAGGCGCGTCAACTTGCTGAAAAGGTACGGGCCGCGGCCCGCGAAGAAGCCCGCAAACTTCTGGAGCAAGCACGGGCCCAAGACCAGGCAGGGCAGATCATCTCAAAGGCCCAGGAGAAGATGGGCGAGCTGGATAAGCTTGCCGCCAAGAACCTCGAAAAGGCCATTTCCTATGTCGTTGCACGGGTTGTAGGAGAGGCATAGCCAAAATGGCCGGCGGCATCTCGAACTACGCATCCATTTGCGCTAGGGTCAGGGTGAAATACTCTCTTCTACTCAACGCACAGGGAATGCGAACGCTCGAGGATGCGCCCGATCTTGCGGCCCTCGTAGAAGCCTTAAAGCACACACAATATGCTGACGAAGTGGAACAGCTTCGTGAGCGGGAGCCAACGGCGCCCGCTTTGGTCGCCGCGCTCCGACGTCGGCTCGCTTCGGAGGCCCGAAGTGTAATACAAGGGACACCCGGTGCAGCGCGGAGGGTGCTGGTCCAACTGCACAGACGCCACGAGTTGGACAACTTGAAGGCCATATTGCGAGGGGTTGCAGCGGGGACGTCCGCGGACGACGCCGGCTCACTATGGGAGCGGATCCGTGGTCTCCTGTTTCCGGTTGGCGATTCCTCGGCCATTCCTGCTGAGCGGATGCTTGAGACTGGAAGCATCACCGGCGCGATCGAGCTGCTGCGGGGGACCCCATACTTTGAGGCCCTGTCCCTGGGATTGAAACGTTACAGTTCGGAGCAGAGCCTTTTCCCGCTGGAAGTAGCCTTGGATCTGGATTACTGGCGCAGATTGTGGCAGGAAGCCCGAAAACTGGCCGGCGAAGATCAACTCCAGGCCATTCGAGTCATCGGTTCCCTTGTGGATGCCAACAATTTCATGTGGGCGGTTCGCTATCGCGTCTACAAGCATCTTTCAGAGGAGGAACTGATCAACTACACCCTGCCCTTTGGCCACAGAGTGCGGGATGAAGACATACGCGCGATTGCGGCCGGGGGGGACATGGGAGCGATTCTTACGCGACTCTACCCGGAACTCGAGGGCGCCAGGGCGCTCCTCGATGCACCCGGCAGCGGTCTACCACGGTTAGAGACTGAACTGAAACGCCTTACAGCGCGCCGATGCATGGCGGCCTTGCTCGGCAATCCGTTTCATATTGGTCTCCCTCTGGCTTTCCTGGTGCTTCATGACCTGGAGGTTGAAGACCTGATCGTGTTGGTTGAGGCGAAATCCAGCAAATTGGCGGCGGAGGACTTCCTGCCGTACGTCTTGCGCGGTGAGGGGGTTCCGGCCCAATAGTCGGGTGCGGGCAGCCGGGCCTCGGGCCGGCAAGTTCCAAATCCACAGAGTTCCGGAGAGCACATGTTCTTTCCAAAGGCGATGTCCGAGATCGAGTTGATAGTGCCTGCCAAGGATTTGCTCAACGTGACACGGATCCTCGGCGGCCGTGGGGTCTTCCATCAAGTGGATGGCACCTATGGCACGCCCCCCCAATCGTCCAGCGCCGAGACCGGCTGGCAGGAAAAGGCTTCAGCATATGCGGCTTTGGAGAGGCGGATCCAGGTTACGCTGCAGAATCTCGGCATCGATGGAACGCCGCTTGAAGCAGTTCCTTTTGAGGACGTGGTTGACCTGGCCCCGGCGCAGGATATGCTGGATCGGATCGAAAGGGATGTGAAGGGAGTCACGGACGAGACTGCCGAGGCCACACGTAATCTTGAACGCCTCAAGGATCATAGGCAGCAGCTCCAATCTGTGGCTGACATCGACCTCAATGTAGGGCGACTGCGTCAGACCAAGTACCTGTTCCCCATGCTGGGCGTCATACCGGCCTCAAACTTGGGGCGCCTGCAAACCAGTCTTGCGCGGATTCCCCACGTAATTCTGACGCTGCGTGAGGATGCCCACCGCCCGATCGTCTGGCTTGCGGGGACTCAGAGCAACCATGACATCATGGAACGAGCTGCCCGCAGCGCGTACTTCGAGGCCCTGTCATTGCCCCTGGACTACGATGGCACACCTCGCGAGGTCGTCGCGTGGCTCGATGCAGAGATCTCAAAGGCGGAGGCGCGCCTTCAATCCCTCAGGGGCAAGGTTCATGATCTGGCCCGCAAGCATTCAAAGGAACTTCTCGATCTAGCCTGGGGAGTCCATGCCAGCCGGACGATAACTGACGCGATTGTCCGTTTTGGCCGGCTGCGACACACGTATGTAATTGTAGGCTGGATCGCAACCGAGGACCTGCCTGACCTCACCGGCAGGATCAAGGCTGTCTCGAAGGAGACCTTGATGGAAGCATCGCCTGCTGGCCGCGCCGGCGACCGCCGACATGTTCCCGTCAAACTCCAATCCTCGCGCTGGCTCAAGCCCTTCCAACTGCTGGTCACAACTTACGCGCGGCCGCGCTACGGTGAAGTGGACCCGACCTGGCTGATCGCGCTTACGTTTCCCATCCTCTTTGGGGCCATGTTCGGCGACGTGGGACATGGGCTGCTGCTGGCGGCACTCGGCGCGCTGTTGAGCACTCGCAGAGTCAAGATGCTGAGTAGCCTCGCCAGCTTGGGGGGACTGATTACAGTATGTGGCCTGGTCGCCGCAGCGTTCGGCTTCCTATATGGCAGCATATTTGGCTTTGAGCACGTGCTGCACGCGGCGTGGCTGCAGCCAGGCGAGGATCCGCTCACGATCCTCACCGTGGCAATTGGTGCTGGAGTGGTACTGCTATCGGTTGGCTTCCTTATCGGCATCTTCAATGGGGTGGTGTCACGGGATTGGGGTCATCTGCTCTTCGGTCATGGCGGGATTTCCCCGGCTGTGTTGTACTGGTCACTGCTTGGTTTCGCTGCATCTTCGTTCGGGTTGTTGCCGGTCGCGCCACGCATCTTCGCCATACTGGCGATGGTCACGGGCCTGGCCGTTATGTTCTCTGGGGTCCTGATCCGTCTGGTAGAGGGCGAACGGCCCCTCATAGAGGGCGGAATCGGTACATACGCTATCCAGGCGCCGATGGAGCTCTTTGAGGCCGTCATCAGCTTCCTGAGCAATAGCCTATCCTACGTACGCATCGGCGCCTTCGCAATCGCCCACGTGGTGTTGAGCTCGGTGGTGTTCCTGCTTGCCGAGCTCATTAGTCCGGCGCACGGGATTGGCTACTGGGTCATCGTGGTCATCGGTAATGTCGGCATCGTATTCTACGAGGGCCTGATAGTGGGGATCCAAGCTATGCGGCTCTCATACTATGAATTGTTCAGCAAGTTCTTCACGGGCGGCGGCATGCGCTTTGAACCTCTTGCGTTGCTGCCCAGCAAGGAAGCGTAGAGACATAATTCGGTATCCCGTGGCCGAATTCAGGCAAGACAGAGGGATCAAATTCAAAGGAGTGTGAAGAATGATGTTGATTATTGCTGTCGTGATCGGTCTTCTACCCATCGCACCCGCTGTGTTTTACTTTCTGCAGCAGCGGAGGTCACAGCCGAGCGAGGCAGCCCGAACGCTGGTCTACGGGCTTAATGGGTTCAATGCCCTGCTCGGCATGATGGCTGCGGGTGTGGGATTTGTCTGGCTGTTCTCTCCTCAGACGGCCGCCGCGGCGGGTCTCCAGCAGGCTGCCGCCACGGATCCGTATGCCACACTGGCGGCGGCCATCTCCACAGGGTTGGCGTGTGTTGGCGCAGGTATCGCCGTTGCAGGTTCGGGTGCGGCCGCCGTGGGCGCGATCGCCGAGAAGCCGGAATCCTTCGGTCGGTCACTGATCTTCGTGGGCCTGTCGGAAGGTATTGCCATCTACGGCCTGCTGATTTCATTCCTGGT
>DATDCZ010000192.1:0-4407 GCA_036524055.1 Anaerolineales bacterium
CTACCACTGGCTAGCCTGCGATGGGTCGACCGGATTCCCGGAACTCCACTTGATCAGGACGCGCGTTCCGGTGCCGGGGGCCGAACGGATGCTTACCTGACCACCGATCAAGTTGGCTCGCTCCACGAGCCCGGCCAGGCCGAAATGGTTTCTGGCGATCCAGCTCTCCAGGGCAGCCGCGCGCGGAACTTCAAAGCCGGCCCCGTCGTCCTGCACCAGAATCTCGATCCGATCCTTTTCCAGCCGCCCGCTGATGGAGATGTTATCCGCGCTGGCGTGACGCAGCGCGTTCTCGCAGCTCTCCTGCACAATCCGGAACACATGCAGCTCAACCGCGGGCGGGTAGCGAACCTCTCCGCGGGAAGGCATCAGCGCAAGGCTCACCGGATGGTCGGAGCGCTCACTCAGGGTTTCCGCGAGTTCTTCCAGTGCCAGTCGAAGCCCGTAGGCGAGCATCGGCGGGCGCAGATTGCCGACAATGGCGCGGACGCGGTTGCCCAGCTCCGCGAACGACTCCTGGATGGCGGGTGTCATGGATGGCCCGTCGAGCTTCATCAGGGCGGCGGCCATATGATTGAGGACGCTGTCATGCAGCTGCAAAGCCAGCCGCAGCCGCGCCTCCTCGTTGCGCGAGACATTCGCCTGGGAGAGTTCGCGGAGCCGCTGGGCCTGTACGATGTTGCTTAGCGAAATCGCCGTCTGGTCTGCCAGAGATCTGATTACGGCCATGTCCGACGGACGGTAGACGTCGTCCGGGTCCCGTTTACCCATGAGCCAGGCGCCGATAACACTCTGGCCGGCTCTCAGGGGGATCGAGGCCCTGATCCAGCGATATGGCAACAGGCCGGGCTCCGAATCGCCGTCCCCCCGGCGCTCCTGGCTGTCGAGCAAGACACGCGCCGATCTTTCGTCCGGAATATCCCCGTTCTCCACACCGACCAGCAGGGCGGTCTCAGCACTTGCTCCATCGAAATGCAGGAAGGCAAATTCCCGGACGACAAGGCTGGGAAGTACTTCCTCACGTAGAAGCGTGACGAGTTGCGGGATAGTCGTACAAGTGATGATCCGGGAGGCATACGCAGCCGCCAGGTCGGTCGAGGCCACTGGCAGCTTAAAGAGACGACGCTCTACCAGGGACTGAAACAGAGGGAAGCCGTAGATGGCTGCCACCGCCGTGGCCATTCCGACCAACGAAGCCATGATTGTCACCGCGGCGGGGTCGGACGTTATGATCGCCATGGCGGTGATCAGCGGCAGCAAGATGATTCCCAGCGCGACAAGAAAAAGGTACGCGCTCGTGAGCCTGTTGACACGCAGCTCGAGATTGTCCAGATGCAGGTGATATACCGATGCGGCATATGCAATTGGAAGGAGGGGCAGACCGGCAGATGTTACCAACTCCGTCAGACCCGCGGACACATGCGGATACAGGAGTGGATACGCCGCCTGGGGAAGCATGGCTACCGTTCCGATGATTGCCATGCGCACCAGGCCTGGGCGCAGCGCGGACTGAAAGATGGCGTGCAGGGCCAGGAGTATCAGAGACCCCAGGACCCCGATCGCCAGGCCGGCCAGGAATCCCTCCATCGGCATGCGTCCGCGGATTGCTGCAATTGCGGCAACGACCGCGAGCGCATAGGCGGCCCACTTGATGCCAGCCGGCAGTTTTCCCAATGGAGTGGGCCATAACCAGTGGAAATGGAGGCTCAGAGGCACCCCCAGGAAGAACACGCACATGAACAGGCGGGCACTATACCAAACGCGACTTTCGCCGCCAAGTACGATTCCAACTGCAAGCAGGTAACTGAAGGCAATCGCAACGGCGCGTTGCTCGCCTTTAGGCCTGAGATGGACGCTGAGCATCAGGCCCACCAGCCAGAAGAAGTAACCCAGCCAGATTCCACTAACGGCGTAGAGCATGAACTCCGCTACGTTCCGGCCCGGATAGATCCAGCTGATGCTTTTGCGATCTCCGTTGCGCTCAAGGATGATCGGCACGGTTTGGCCGGGCGTGAGCCCCTCAAACAAGATCGCGGTGTCGTCCCTGATGTAGTCTTCCCATTTCAAATTCCCCACCTGGATCAGCCGATCGCCGATCTGAAGCGGGTCGGCCGGGCTGCCTTGCACGAATATGTCGAGCACCGTGCCCTGGGCGTTGAGATCGAAGCCTTTGTAGGGGACCTCAAAAAGCCTGGCATAGGTGTACGCCAGGACGATCGCCAGGACAGCCCAGTGGGCGGCGTTCTCGATCGTGAAGTCGAGAAGCTGCCGGGCGCGACTCATCCAGGACGCCTTGGCGCCCAGGTTGGCGCAGGTACAGACAGCGGACAGGCTGGAATCATCTTGTGGTCGCCCCGCGGCGACAGAGCCAATCCATCAACGTGCGCCTTCACTGGAACCTCTGACTGAATCCGCCCTGGGAGTTCTGGATTCGGGCTGTCGCCCGCCGTGTCAGGCCGTCCAACGTATCGAAAACTCATGCCTCCGATGCGAGGCTGCGTGCTCAGGTTTCGGCCCGGAACGATACGGCGGCCTGCGCGATCATGCCGAGGTGGCGGGCCCTATCAATGGCAGCCGCCCGGGTGCGCACGCCCAGTCGCATATACGCGCTGGACAGCAGGTTCCGGACCGTGGAATTGGATATCGACATCCTCTGGGCGAGTTCGGCCGTCGTCTGGTTCGGATAGGAGGCACACAGCGAAAGGGCTTCCAGCTGCCGGGCGCTCAACCGCTCGGTGCTGGGAAGATCACCCGTGGCGATCAGGGCCATATGCGCCTTCTGGCTGAAACAGATCCCGCCATCGGCGACGGCCACCACCACGTTGGCGAGGTCGCGAATGACAGCCTGGTCGTCCTTGAGGATATAGCCGCTGGCACCGGCTCTGGCGATGGACCGGATGAGGCCGCGTTCGGCAAAGACGCTGATCACGATGATGTTGAGTCCCGGAAACGTCTGCAGGATGTCCGGGATGATGTGCAGGATGGGATACGGGCTGGAATTATCCGGCGACGTTGGGACGTTGACGTCCAGGATCAATACATCCGGGCCCGGCTTGCGCGAAAGCATCGGCACCAACTCGTCACCGAAGGCAATGCTGCCGAGCACCTCGATGCGCGAGTCGGCGCTCAGGCGATAGAGATAGCCATCCACGATGCTCTGATGATCATCCAGGATGGCGACGCGGATCTTTCTGGACATGGTTCGACCGGCTGCCCCTGTACTGACGATAACAAAGAACTCGAGCGCCCGCAAGCCCCTGCAGGACAACGCAGTACATGTGCCTATGGCGCTTGCAGGGATGCAAGGATTGCGGGGCGGGCAGGGGCGTCCACCAACGCAGGGAAGGTTGCGCCGGGCGGACGCCGGAGAGCCCGGACGACCCCCCGGCATGGATCTGGCTCTCAGCTGGATTCGAGCCGGTGGGGAAACAATGGGGATCAAGTCAGCGTGGCCGCAGGAACCACCTCATCATCAAGGTCCCAATAGTCATAATTGATGTCGGTGCCGGAAGGGCGATCCTCGTCTGGGTGAAGGCTAATTGGAGGGGAAGGGGCGCGAGGTTTCGCGTCACACCGCGGGCACAAAGTTGCATATGCATCAGCAAAGCCCATGAACCGCGTCTGTCCCTTAGCGAGCCAGGGTAGGAGGCGGGGTGTTGTTTGCGTTCTGTCAGGACACCCTTGAGACATACCCTCAGATACACGAAGCCGGCATTGCCGGTTGCGCAGAACTGGGGACGATGATCGGAGATGCTTCATCGAGGCTTGCACGGCTCAGGTGAAACCGCCGTTATAATGATTCCGATGACCACACCGCCGGAAGGCCGGCTGCTGAACAAGCGCTATCAACTGCTCGAACAGTATGGCTCGGGCGGCATGGCGCTGATATACCGCGCCCGCGATACGCTGCTCGGACGCTACGTGGCGATCAAGATCGTGCGCGAGGACCAGGCGCATAACGCTGACTTCGACCGCCAGTTCCAGAACGAAGCGCGCTCTGCGGCGAACCTTTCACATCCGAACATCGTTACGGTGTACGACTTCGGCCAGGAAGACGGCCAGCCGTTCATCGTGATGGAGCTGGTCCCGGGCACGGACCTGAAGTCGCTGCTGCACAAACGTGGGCGCTTCACGGTCGAAGACGGCATACCGCTGATGGTCCAGGCCTGTGCCGGAATCGGCTAAGCCCACCGTGCCGGGTTGGTCCACTGCGACGTTAAACCTCACAACATGCTGGTCACACCGGATGGTCGCCTGAAAGTGACGGATTTTGGCATCGCCCGGGCGCTGGCGACGCTCAACCCTTCGGAGCGGAACGATGTGGTCTGGGGTTCGCCGCAGTACTACTCACCCGAGCAGGCCGCGGGTCACGCGCCCAGCCCTGCCTCGGACGTATACTCGCTGGGC
>DATDCZ010000193.1:0-10421 GCA_036524055.1 Anaerolineales bacterium
GGCGGGTGCGAACATGCTGGTGATGACCTCGCCCGATTGCGACTGCCAGTAGCGGGCAAAGGGATTCTCGAAGAAGACCACCAGGCCGAGAAAGAACGCCGTGGTGATCGAGGTAACGACGATCACCCAAGGCAGGAACTCCCGATCGCGGTCCCATTTGCGGAGGGTGACCAGGGAGGCAAAGGACGACATCAGCCAGGACCAGAACACCAGTGACCCAGCCTGCCCGCCCCACCAGGCCGTGATCTTCAGGTAGGTGGGCATGCTCCGGCTGGTGACCTCATACACGAACGCCACGTCGAAATGATTGGATACCAGCAGGTAAATGAGGGTCGCTGCGGCGAGGGTGATCAGCGGCCAGAGCAGAAGCATGGCGCGTCGCGCTGATTCAACGGCACCGGCGGATCTCTTCTGATAGCCATAGATGGCTGCTGCCACGCTGTAAAGCGCCGCAAGGAACGCCACCACGATGATGCCATATCCGAATTCAGCAATCATGCGATTCTCCAGGAGGGGTTGGGGCTGCCGGCAGAGGGCCGCCACCGACCACGTCGCCTACATTGAAACAGAAGACCTGACGAAAGAGCGCGCCGTCAGGTCTATACATGGATGCGTGTGCTGCCCGCAAGGTGGTTCAGCCGCCTACTCGGGGTGGAAGCTCCGGTCAGGAGGCATCCGCGGCCTGAGTCGGAACGGCCTCCTCATACTTGGTCGGGCACTTCAGCAGAAGCTCTTCGGCGTGGAATACACCATCCGACCCAACCTGGCCGGTCATGATCGCCTGGGCCTCATCCTTGAGAAGGTCGGGCTTGGGCCCGGTGTACGACACCTTGATGCGTGTGCGGCTGGGATCAATCACGGCGGCATGCAATACGGCGGCCAATCCACCCTGAGCCTCAACCTCGCGGTTGCTGCCGGGCACGTGTGCGATGTCAAACGTCAGTGTGAGAGTTTGCGGGTCATACTGGATCGTGTCGCCGATGACTGCGCCGGACAGCCGCAGGTTCTTGCCGACGACGGCCTGGCCCTGCGTCACAACCTCGTCGACGGTCAGGAAGTATTCAGCGCTGGCCTTGGTTGAGGAAGCGATCAGGTAGACCACTGCCGCAAGGATAAGCACACCGCCGATAATGAATTTCGAACGTCCCATCAGAGTCTCCGAAGACTACCCAATATGTTCGATCTCAAGTCATTCTACATGGGCAGATTAGAGTAGGCTGAGAGGTCCTCAAACGAATGTCACGGTTAACGGCCTACATAGATTACGTGTCAGCCAATGTACTGCAGCGCAGGAGCGTGGCTGCTATTCTAATGAAATGAGGTGAGTTCGAATGGCGAACTTCACGAGCTCGGTGCGGGAGTGCAGGTTGAGCCGGTTCATGATGCGCTCACGGTGACGGCCAACGGTCTTTGGGCTGAGTCCCAATTCCCGGGCAATCTCCGCGTTGCTCCGCCCTCGGGCGACAAGCTCCAGCACCTGGCGCTCGCGCGCGCTGAGGACATCCAGGCTGCGGGGTTGGGGCTTGGGTATCCCCGCGTGCTCATCGGCGGCCTGCTTGCCGGTGGCTAAACGCTGGTAGTCCTCGATCAGCCAGCGCGCCAGGGCTGGCTGCAGGTACACCTGGCCGTCTGCGACGGCGCGAATGGCGGCAACAAGCTCCTCGGCTGCAGCCTGCTTGGTGAGGTATCCGGAGGCCCCCGCAGCCAGCATCTCCATGAAGTACTGTTTATCGTCGTGGACCGTCAGAGCCAGTACCTGAGTCGCGGGCGATCTGCCGGTCAGCTGCCGGGTGGCCTCCAAGCCGTCCATTCCGGGCATGCTGATATCCATCAGGACAATATCGGGTCTGAATTCGGCGGCGCGCTCGAGCGCCTCTGCCCCGGTCGCGGCCTCGGCTACCACCCGCATGCCTTCCTGGGTCTCCAGGAAGGCCTTCAGGCCGGTGCGGACAACGTCGTGATCATCCACGAGCAACAGGGTTATGTCACGCATGCTGTCCGTCCTTGGGAGTCCCCTCTGTTAATGGGACGATGACTTGCACCGTGGTGCCCTGCGACGGCGCGGACTGCAGGCTCAACTGCCCTCCAAGGGCCTCGACGCGCTCGCGCATTCCGGCGAGGCCCCAGCCGCGTGGCGGCCTGAACGGTTCGGCCGGATTGAAGCCGCGTCCACCGTCGCAGATACGCAGTACGACCCGGTCTGCGTCATATTGGAGGTCGACGGATGCCTGCTGGATGTCTGCATGGCGCAAGACGTTGGCGAGGGACTCTTGCACCACACGGAACAGGGCTGTATCAATGAGCCCCCTCAAGGGCCTGGCGTTGCCGTGAACCTGGAAGTCCACGTCGAGGCCCTTGGGCTGGAAGTCCTGGCTCAACAGGAATTTGACGGCCGGAACGAGGCCGAGATTATCCAGATGCGATGGGCGCAGATCGCGAACCAGACCGTACAAGCTCTGTGACATCTGGCGCGCCAAATCCTGCAGCTGGTCGACGATCTCAAGGGTGTCGGTGCGCTTGAGCTTTGGACGAAGAGAGGCCAATTGCAGCGTGAAGGCGGAGAGCAACTGAGCCACCTGATCGTGCAACTCACGTGCGATGCGGGCTCGTTCATCCTCTTGCGAGCGCACGACGTGGCGCAGCAAATCACGACGCAGCAAGTCCTGTTCCTCAACCGCAGCCAGGCGGGCCCGGTCGGCCGCAGCGAGCTGTATTTTTCGGTCTTCCTCCGCGGCGCGGGCGGCGCGCAAGAGGCCGGCCGCAATGAGCGCGGCCATCAGAGCGCGGATCCCCTGAATTGGAATACCGGTTGCTGACCGCAGCATCTCCTGGTTGAGCATGCTGGCGGGGAACCAGTCGAGCTTGTGAACGAAAAGCTGGCCAAGAGCGTAGCCGCCAAAGGCTGCACCGGCAAGGCGCAGGTTGGAGCTGATGGTCGCATTACCCTGCGCCGCAAAGGAGCGCGCACTTGCCATCAGGGCCATTGAGGCCAGGACCGCGGCGGGCACGGCCAAGCTGTAACGCGCGACGGCGTCAAGGGAGGACACCCAGTGCAGAGCCGAGGAGTGCCGGCTGAGGCCGACGGCGGCCAGGAACCAAAGTGCCACAAATAGGGGGACGGCAACCTGCCAATGCGACCTTTCGTTCGAGCTGGGGACAGCCCGAAGCGAGCCGACTGCGAAGACGACCAGGGCAGCGAATGAACCTGTGAGTAAGGCCAGGCGCAGCCAGTCCAGCCACGGCGGCAGGGGGAACCCAAGAGCTCGGGCCACCAGAAGATAGGCCTCCAGCCACTCGTGGGTGCCGTGCACGACCCCAAAGGCCGAAAGCCACTGAAGCCGACGGGCCTCCGCAGTGGATGGGGCTCGGCCAGACTCAAGCAGAACGGCCAAGCCCATCGCCCAGAAGGCCAGGCCGTACACAAAGTAGACGAGAAGTAAGCCGATGTCCACTGGAAGGGCGCTCAGTGAGTATTCTAGCCCAATGCCCGGTTTCGGAAACGTGACCAGCGTCCCCGGCAGACATGACGGATGTCATATGGCACAGGTAGCGTACAAGCCTGTTTCTCAGGGGCGCAACACGGATGAAATCACTTAGGAATCAGTACATTTGTCACGTGGCATTCACCCCAATCTCATCTGTGCCTTATGGTACACTCACTGTGAAATTGGGCACAATGCCACAGTGGTGGGCCCACTCGAAGGCTTTAGAGGTGGTTCAGGGAGATCATGACATGAGGAGCAAGACGAACTTGAAAAGGAGAGTGCATCAATGTCGATGAAGAGAATCCTTGTTCTTCTTGGCGCGATCGTGTTGGGGGGTGTGCTCCTGGCGGCGTGCGGCAGCAGTTCTGCCACGCCCGCGACGAGCAAGCCGACGGAACTCGTGTTGAACGTTCCGTTCGCCGACGCGTTCCGCGCCTCCGGGCATGCCAATGCCACGGACGAACCATTCACGCATTGGAATGAGGACGGTATGGTCCCCGCCGCGTGCGCGAAATGCCACACCTCCGCCGGCTACCAGGAATTTGTTTCCACCGGCAAGGTGGCTGCAGATATCAAGGCGCCCGCGGGTACGTTGAACTGCGACACCTGCCACAACGCTGCGGCGATGGCGCTGACGTCGGTCACATTCCCTTCGGGGAAAGTGGTCGAAACCGGGGAAGAGGGCGAAGCGCGCTGCATGACCTGCCACCAGGGCCGCGAATCGAAGGTGAGCGTTGACAAACAGATCAACGATACCTTCAAGGTCACGGATGTGGACGCGGTTGTGCAACCCATCAAGGACGCGACCACGGGCAAGGACGTAAAGTTCGGTTTCCGCAATGTGCACTATTTCGCGGCCGGCGCGACACTATACGGCTCGCAGGCGGAAATGGGCTATGAGTATGACGGGAAGTCATACGATCCGAAGTTCCGCCACGTGCCGGATTTCGACACGTGCGTCGCGTGCCATGATCAGCATGCCACCACGGTGCGGGTTGAGGCGTGCGCCGCCTGCCACCAGGACGTCAAGACGGTGGATGACCTCAAGAACAACCGCGAAAACGGCTCCCTGGAAGATTACAACGGCAACGGCGATACCAAGGAAGGCATCTACTACGAGCTAAAGGGGCTGCAGGACATCCTATACAGCTCGATCCAGGCGTACGCGAAGGAAGTCGCGGGCACGGCTGTTATCTACGATCCGGAAACGTACCCGTACTGGCTTGCGGATGCAGACGGCGACGGAAAGGCGGACGAGAAAGATGGCGCCGCCGTGGCTTACTCGACCTGGACCGCCCGCATGCTCAAGGCTGCATACAACTACCAGGTTTCCGCCAAGGATCCGGGCGCCTTCGCCCACAACTCGAAATACATCATCGAGCTGCTGTATGACTCCATCGATGATCTGAACGCAAAGATCTCAACACCGGTGGATATGACAACGCTGGCTCGTGACGATGCCGGTCACTTCGCCGGAAACACTGAGGCTTTCCGCCACTGGGACAAGGAAGGTGAAGTTCCTGCTGGCTGCGCCAAGTGCCACAGTGCCGGTGGTCTGCCAGAGTATATTGAAAACGCCGGGAAACTGGTTGTGACGAAGTCCGGGGTTCAGATCACGGGTGTGGTTGCGCAGCCGCCCGCCAACGGCTTCATGTGCTCAACCTGCCATGACGAAGCCAACTGGCCGGCTCGACTGGCGGTGGTGAACGTGCCATTCCCCTCGGGCGCTTCACTGACCTTCAGCACCGAGAAGGACGCCGACGGCAACTTGCTGCCCGTGGATGCGAACCTGTGCATTGAGTGCCACCAGGGCCGTGAGTCGACCGTGACGGTCAACAACTACCTCGGCGACAAGCCTCTCGACACCGCTGATCCGAAGATCAGCTTCAAGAATGTGCACTACTTCGCCGCGGGCGCCACGCTTTTCGGCGATGCTGCCAAGGGTGCCTATCAATACGACAACCAGACATACCTGGGCCAGAATACGGTGCACCCGCTCAACAAGTGCACTGACTGTCACGACGTGCACGAGCTTGGCGTCAAGATCGATGCCTGCAAGGGCTGCCACACCAACGTAGCCGGGGTCGAGGATCTCGAGAAGATCCGCTTCGGGACCGATACGACGGACTGGAATGGCAACGGCGATGTTACCGAAGGCATTGCAGTCGAGATCGATGGCTTCCGACAGGCTCTGTACGCGGCCATCCAGGCCTACGCCGAAAAGAATGGCACGCCGATCACCTACAGTGCAACCTCCTACCCATACTGGTTCGTGGATATGGACAAGGACGGCAAGGCTGACACAGGCGACAAGGGTGCCATCAGTTACAACGCATGGACGCCGCGCCTGCTCAAGGGTGCCTACAATTACCAGTATTCGATCAAGGATCCAGGGGCTTTTACCCACAATCCGAAATACGTGATGCAGTTCCTGTACGACTCGATCAAGGATCTGGGAGGCAATACCTCGGGCCTGACACGACCATAGGCCGGAACCCGACGACCAACGATGGCGGGCGCTTGGCGCCCGCCATCGCGTTCGGGCCAACATTGGGCCCAACGAACGCGACGCAATGATGAGTTCTTTTTTTTCATAACATAATATGTCAACTTGTACCCTAAACGTCCGGCTCGAACCAGCCGTTCCCATGCGAACCATGCCACACACCCCCGGGTGCACGCGCCAGGAGGCACGACCATGATCGGAAAATTGCGCAGGTATTTGCTGCGGGGGCTGATTCTGACCGGGCTGAGCCTGCTGGCGGCGGCCGGGATCGGCCTGACTCAGTCCGTGCACGCATCTCCGGCTGCCAGCCCTCCCGCACAAGAGCCAGCGAATGACTACTGCATAGGCTGTCACACACAGCAGGGATTGAGCCGAAAGCTGGATGACGGCTCGGTATTGCCGCTCACTATTAATGGTGAGCGATTCCGGGGCAGCGTGCACGGGGAGGAGAACGTTGCCTGCGTGGATTGCCATACCAACATAACCACCTTCCCGCATCCGGTCTTCTCTGCAGAATCACGCCGGGCTGTGACGCTGGAGCTGTACAAGGCATGCGAAAGCTGCCACTCTGAGCAATACAACAACGTGCTGGATAGCGTCCACCAGACCGCCTTGACGGCCGGGAACACAAATGCGGCGGTGTGCACAGACTGCCACAATCCGCATGAGCAAAAGCGGCTGACCGACCCGCGCAGCGGGGCCCTCCTGCCAGAGGCGCGCCTCGGGATACCGCAGACGTGTGCACGCTGCCACAGCGCCATCTACCAGACCTACAAAGCGAGCGTGCATGGCGCGGCCCTGACCGGGCAGGGAAACCCGGATGTGCCAACGTGTATTGACTGTCACGGAGTGCATAATATTCAGAACCCGACGACGGCGCGCTTCCGCAATGCCACACCGCAGTTATGCGCGAAGTGTCACACGGACGCCAAACGCATGTCGAAATATGGCATCAGCACGGATGTCCTGAACACCTACGTGGCGGATTTTCACGGGACGACGGTGACACTTTTCGAGCAGGTGTCACCGGATACGCCGACCAACAAGCCCGTGTGCACGGACTGCCACGGTGTCCACGATATCTCCCTGGTGGATAATCCCGCGACCGGCATCGCGATCAAAGAAAACCTGCTGGGCAAGTGCCAGCGGTGCCATCCCAATGTGACCAGCGCCAACTTCACAGCCGCGTGGATGAGCCATTACGTGGCGAGCCCGACGCACTTCCCGCTGGTGTACTACGTAAACCTTTTCTACAAGATCTTCGTCCCGACGGTGATCGGGGGCATGCTGGTGTTCGTCCTCTCGGATATTTTCCGCCGCGGCCTCGAGAGACGGAAGGGGAGGAGGAGCTAATGGCAAAGAACACGCCCGCCCCGGTCCAAACCCAGCAATACACGCGCTTCAGCCTTTCGGCGCGGTTGCAGCACGTGATCATGCTCATCTCGTTCACGACGCTGGCGATCACCGGCCTTGTGCAAAAATACGCTCTAAGTGCGGCCTCCGTCGGCATCGTGCGTGCCTGGGGCGGCATTGAAAAGGTACGCGCGACACATCACCTGGCGGCAACGGCCCTGATGTTCATAGCCGTCTACCACCTGGTAGAGCTCGGCTACAAGGCATTTGTCCTTCGCACGCCCCTGACGATGCTCCCTGGCGTGCAGGACATCAAGGATGCCTGGAAGGCACTCAGCTTCAACGTAGGTCTCGGCAGGCATCGGCCGCAGATCGGTCGCTATGGCTTCGAAGAGAAGGCAGAGTATTGGGCGCTGATCTGGGGCATCCTGATCATGGGACTCACGGGTTTCATGATGTGGAACCCGCTGTCGACGGTGCGCCTGCTGCCCGGTGAGTTCATCCCCGCGGCCAAGGCGGCGCACGGGGCCGAGGCAGTGCTGGCTGTCCTGGCGATCATCGTCTGGCACATGTACGGGGTGCATCTCAGGCGGTTCAACAAGTCCATGTGGACCGGGAAGTTGAGCGAGGAGGAGATGCTGCACGAGCACCCGCTGGAATTGGCCGACATCAAAGCCGGCGCGGCGGGCCAGATGCCGCCGGCGAAAGAGCTTCGACGTCGACAGCTGATCTACTATCCCATTGCGGTTGTGGTTGCAGCCGGACTACTCTTTGCGGTCTATGGCTTCATCAGCGGCGAGCAAACGGCCATTACAACGGTACCGCCGCAAATCGCCACAATCCCGGTGTACGTGCCTCAGACGCCGACTCCCGCCCCACCGACACCGACGCCGCTGCCATCGCCGACTGCGGAACCAACCACGGAAGCAAGCGGCACCTCGGCCGTTGCCGAAACATGGGCGCAGGCGGGCCCGATCTTTGCGGCACGCTGCAGCGTGTGTCACGGTGCCGCGCTGGCCAGTGGTGGTCTACAATTGGATACATATGCAGGCGCGATGAAGGGCGGCCAGGATGGCCCTGTGATCGCTCCGGGTGACCCGGCAGCCAGCAAGTTGATCATTATCCAATCAGCGGGGGGTCACCCGGGCCAATTATCGCCGGATGAGCTGGCCAGCATAAGCGCCTGGATTGAAGCCGGCGCGTTGGAATGAGATCTCATTCAGCTGATGGAGGTACGCAGTGACGGAAAAGTCGGAATCAACATCAGCACGCCGCGATTTCATGAAGACCGCGATCGTGGGGATTGGGGGACTGATCACTGCCGCCCTGGGTCTGCCGGCAGTGGCGTACATTGTCGGGCCGGCGCTCAAGCAGGCATCCGATCTTTGGATCCGCCTGGGCGCGGTCAGCAAGGTAGAGCTAGATAATCCGACCCTGTTCAAGACCACCGTCGAAACTGAGACAGGCTGGATCAACACTCAGGAAGAAGTCTCGGCGTACGTCCTGACCCAAGACGGGCAGGATTTTGTGGTGATGTCAAACATCTGCACGCACCTGGGCTGCCGGGTCCGCTGGATCGCCGAGGATAAGCAGTTCCACTGCCCGTGCCACAACGGGGTGTTTGCCAAGGACGGCACGGTGGTTGCGGGGCCTCCTCCGCGACCACTGGACAGGTTCGAAAGCAAAGTCGAAGATGGCATCCTGTACATAAGGCGAGGCTGAGATGTTGTCAAAGTTTGCCGACTGGATGGACGAACGCTTCGAGTGGCGGCAGGCCTGGGGAGCCATCTTCCTGCGCAAGGTGCCGCATGTCAACTGGCTGTACACGCTGGGCAGCGCCACGCTGTTCGTGGCGATACTCCAGGCAACGACTGGCATATTGCTTACGCTTTACTACGTCCCCACGCCGGATCACGCGTATGACAGCGTGACCTACATCACCACGCAGCTCCCGGCCGGATGGTTCATTCGCGGCCTGCATCACTGGGGCGCAAGCGCCATGATCGTGCTGGTGGTGCTGCACCTGCTGCGGGTATTCTTCTACGGCGCCTACAAGTACCCGCGAGAGGCAACCTGGATCACCGGCGTGCTGCTGCTCCTTGTAGTTGTCGGCTTTGGGTTCACCGGCTATCTCCTGCCGTGGGACCAGAAGGCATACTGGGCCACCACGGTTGGTACGCGGATAGCGGGTGTCGCGCCCTTTGTGGGCGACTGGATATTGCGAATCGCGCGTGGAGGACCGGAGCTTTCCGCAGTAACGCTGGCACGCTTCTTTGGTACGCATGTGTGGGTCCTGCCTGCGGCGCTGGGCTTATTGATCTTCACGCACCTTTACCTGGTTGTCCGCATCGGCATTTCTGCCGTGCCGGATAAGAAGGAGGGGTGATGGACGACAAGCAGAAGAAAGAATACCTGGAACACTATAAACAGGCCAAGGAGAAAGGCGTCCCGTTCTTCCCCGACATCATCTTCAAGGACGTCGTCGTTTCCCTGGTTATCTTCCTGATCCTTGCGGCGCTGGCGTACTTCGTCGGCGTGAAGATGGAGGCAAGGGCTGATCCAAATGATGCCACGTATACCCCCCGGCCCGAGTGGTATTTCCTCTTTCTGTTCCAACTGTTGAAATACTTCCCGGGCCAACTGGAGTTCATCGGGGCCATGTTGCTGCCGGGGCTCTTCATCCTGCTCCTGCTGGCCCTGCCTTTCCTCGACCGGAGCCCCAAACGCCATTTCCTTAACCGCCCTCTGGCCAGTGGCGCGGCCCTGTTCGTGGTCGGAGCCATCGGTTTACTGACCTTCCTATCAGTGAATGAGGCCCCGCCTCCACAGGTGACAAACGCGGTCGATCCGGCGGCGGCTCTGTATGCGAAGAACTGCGCCAATTGCCACGGAGAGGCCATCTCGGTGCCCCCGGCGGCTGACCTGCATCAGATCATCGCGCAAGGCAAGCATGAAGGCATGCCTGCCTGGGGCGGCGATCTCAGTACAGATGAAATCGACGCCCTCGCCGGCTTTATCACGACCCCCAAAGGGAGCGCCCTCTACTTCCGTGAATGCGGTCGGTGCCATCGCAATTC
>DATDCZ010000194.1:0-1990 GCA_036524055.1 Anaerolineales bacterium
GATGCGGCCGCGCTTCACAGCAGTGTGCTGAGGGAGATGCGCGCAATGATCCAAAATCTGCCTGTGACCGGGGGAGTTTCGGCGCTGTGAGGCACAGTCAGACCGTCCCTGCACCGATGAGGCCCACAAGGGCCCAATCGTTGACCTCGAAGACGGGGATCCTTGCGGCGCTGTTGGCGGCTGCGCTGCTCTACTGGGCCTTGAGGAACGCACCGCTAACCGAGATCGCCCAGGCGCTCCGGAAAGTGAGCCTGACTCAGTTGGGGCTGCTATTCCTGGTCAACACACTCTTTCTTGCGCTTACGGTTCTCCGCTGGTGGACCATTGCGCGGGCCGATGTAGAGGACGCGCGGCTCCTGGATTTATTCGTGGTTCGACTGGCGGCGTTCGGTGTGAGCTACTTCACGCCCGGACCGCAGGTGGGCGGCGAACCACTGCAAGTCATCTACATGAAGCAACGCTACGGAACCACCTTTATGCGCGCGACCGCGACCGTCGTGGTGGATCGTCTGCTTGAATTGCTGGCGAACTTTGTATTCCTGGTGATCGGCTCCGTGCTGCTACTGAGACACGGTCTGCTCCGAGGTGCAAGTTCCATGCCACCGCTGGCCGCATTCGTAATCGCGCCCCTGCTCGCCTTGCCTGTGGTGCACGTGTACCTACTGCGAAAGGGCCGGTACCCCGTCTCGGCTCTGCTAGGCAGGTTCACGACGCATGGAGGCCTTGCGAAAGCCAGCCGGTTCATTCGCGCCTCGGAACACCTGGCCGGGCGATTCTGCCAACGACGACCGCGGCAGCTCGTCGGGGCCATCGCCATTTCTTTGCTGGCTTGCATCGTGGCGGTAATGGAATACGCACTGATCACGTCCTTCTTGCATACCGGCCTGGATGTCTGGCAAGTGCTGGCTGCCTGGACGGCGGGATGGATCTCTTTTCTGCTGCCGCTCCCGGGTGGTTTGGGCGCCCTGGAGGCCAGCCAAGTCCTGGCGCTGGGCGCTTTCGGCGTTGCGCCGGTCAGTGCGCTGGGGGTGACCTTCATCTTGCGCGGCCGCGATCTTGTATTCGGAGGAATCGGCCTCCTGCTGGCGGCCACCTCCGTGAGACACTTCACAACACAGCGGAACTCCGGGCCACCTGTTTCGCTGACGTAATCCATTTGACATACAATCAACGTATTGTAAAGAAGCACCGACCCGTTGGTGGGCAAGTCTCAGAGGACACAAGGAGCACAGATGCAACTCAAGGGACGTCAGCTCGCAATCATTATCCTGGCACTGGCGACGGCGCTGCTTCATTTCGGCGCGGCCTTCGACAAGCGCATATTTCCAGACATGCCCGATCCGCTTTTCACCTTGAACGGCCTTGGATACCTGGGCCTGTTGGGCGCATACTTCCTGCCTATACCATTTGCCCAGAAACAACACAAGCTGGCCTGGCGCGTGTTCTTCATCTATACCATCGTGACCATCGTGGCTTGGTTCCTGATCTACGTGCTCAAGTTCGTGATCATCGATGGGCACCCGTTCTTCTCCGTGGATGCGATGTACGGCATTCCGGCCAAGATCGTGGAGTTCGTGCTGCTGTACTTCCTGCGCAAGGACAAGCCCTAATTCCGCGCGGGGAGGCGTCCTCCGGGGGGGTCATGTTGGGCAAGACACTCTACTTCGTCGCGCCGCGGCAGGTTGAAGTCCGCGAGGAACAGGTAGTTGCTCCTGCGGCTGACGAAGTGTTGGTGCAATCCGAGCTCAGTGCGATCAGCGCCGGGACGGAGATGCTGCTGTATCGCGGCCAGATGCCAAATGTAGCCAACTCGACGGCGGATGAGGTGAGCCGCGGCCTCGCATACCCGACACCGTACGGCTACTCGGTTGTCGGCAGGGTGGTTTCAGCGGGACCGTCCGTGAAGCCCGGATGGGAGGGCAAACGGGTGTTTGCATTTCGCCCGCACAGCTCTTTCTTCGCCGCAAGGCCGGAGACGCTCCTTGAGGTC
>DATDCZ010000195.1:0-19083 GCA_036524055.1 Anaerolineales bacterium
ACCCAGCCGGTGTTGACCAGCCAGCAGCGCACGCCGTGGCGCTCGATCTTGGCCCGTAGCAGCTCCGCATAGAAGCGCGGAGGATGCACCATGAACGGCCCGCCGAAGCAAGCGGAGAATGTGATCTCAGGCTCGTCGCGCAGACCCACCTCCGTGCCGGCTATCTTGGAGGTATACCCCGAGATGAACTGGTAGAGGGCCTGGTCAGGCGTGAGTCTTGCAATGGGAGGCATCACCCCGGAGGCATCGCACGTGAGAAAAATGATGTTCTTCGGATGGCCGGCCTGCTTCTCCGGCACGGCGTTCGCGATCAGGTCCAGCGGGTACGAGGCACGCGTGTTCTCGGTGAGCGTGTCGTCCTCCAGGTCGATGAACCTCGTAACAGGATCGTAGGCCACGTTCTCGAGGATCGTTCCGAACATGCGGGTGGTAGCGTAGATCTCGGGCTCTGCCTCGGCTGAAAGCCCTATAACCTTGGCATAGCAGCCGCCCTCGAAGTTGAAAACACCGCGATCGCTCCAACCGTGCTCATCGTCGCCGATCAGCCGGCGCGAGGGATCCGCCGACAACGTAGTCTTACCGGTGCCGCTGAGCCCGAAGAAAAGAGCTACGTCGTTCGGGTCCTCCGGACTGACGTTGGCCGAGCAATGCATAGAAAGCACACCCTCCAGCGGCAGCAGGTAGTTCAGGATGGTGAACACCGACTTCTTGATTTCCCCCGCGTAGGCCGTGTTCCCGATGATGGCTAGTTTCTTTTCAAATGAAATGCAGATGAAGGTCTCGCTGGGCGTGTTGTCCACCGGCGGCGCCGACTTAAATCCCGGCACGGCAAATATCGTGAACTCGGGCACAAAGCGCGCATACTCCTCGAGTGACTGCGGCGCCAGGAACATATTGCGCGCGAACCAGCTGTGCCATGCCTCCTCCGCCACTACGCGCACTGGCAGTCGATACTCCTCATCTGCGCCGGCATATACATCCTGGGCGAAAACATCCCGTCCCTCGAGGTATCCGAGCATGCGCTGATAGAGGACTTCGAATTTGTCTGGTGCGATGGGTCGATTGTATTGACCCCACCAGACGTGCTCTTCGGTGGCTGCCTCTCGGACAACGAACTTGTCGTTCGCCGACCGGGCTGTGTGCTTCCCTGTATTGACCACAAAAGCGCCGCCTCGAGACGTCGCACCCTCTCCCCGGAACACGGCCTCTTCGTACAGCGCCTCAGTCGCCAGATTCCAGTACGCCATCCGAAGATTGGCTACGCCGTGGTTGCTGAGGCCGTACGTCGACTTCCGAACCTTGGCGACGGCTTCAGCGGGTGTCTTGATGTTCAGCAGGTTGTTCATAGTCGTCCTTGATTGCCGTTCAGACCGGGCGCCAGCCTCTAGAGCCAGTCCCGGATCATCTTGCGTTCGCCGATATAGATCTCGTTCGGGCTGCTCGGGTCAAGCGCCCAACGTATGCGCTCGACGCCCTCCGAAACGTCCTTTACCGTGCCGCTGAAGGAGAGTCGCAGGTGCCCTTCCATCCCGAATTCCCTGCCCGGCACCGTCACCACGAGCGCCTTCTTCAGAAGGAACTTGGACAGTTCCACCGAGTCGGTGCTGAAGGCCCGTAAGTCTGGTAGAGCATAGAAAGTGCCGGCTGGCGGAATGAGCCGCGCGCCGCTGAAGGATTTCATTTCCTGCAACAACACATCCCGGTTATTCTGAATTTGCAGCCGTATGGCCTCCACCACGGATTGCATCCCATTGAGAGCGCCCTCGGCGGCCGCCTGGCTCACCGGCGACACGCCGGATGTGGTCTGCGCTGTCACGTTCGCCATTACGCGAACCAGATCTCTCGGCCCCACCACCCAACCGACACGGAAGCCGGTCATGCCGTAGAGTTTCGCCACGCCGTTGACGATGAGGATGTTTGATTCGTCCGGGGGCTTGGATGAGAATTGCGTGGCCGGCAAGGCCACGTTGTGATCGAACGTCAGCTTGTGATAGATATCATCACATATCATCAGCAATCCGTGCTTCTCGCACAGCTTGACGATCGCCTCGATAAGCTCGGGTGGATAGATCGCCCCGCTCGGATTGTTGGGACTGTTGACAATGATGGCCCGGCTGTAAGAGGTGATGGCGCGCTCGATGTCCGTGATCCGCGGCACGAACGTCCCGTCTTCGGGAGTGACGATAACCGGCCGCGCCCCGCACATCTTGACGATTTCCGGGTACGAGACCCAATACGGCGCAATGACGATGACCTCGTCTTGCGGGTTGAGAATCGAGAACAGGATGTTGAATAGCGACTGCTTGGCCCCATTCGTGACGATCACATTTTCCGGTTCCACCAAGCGGTCGTAATTCTCCTCCGTATACCGGATTATGGCTTTCTTGAGCGAAGGCGTCCCATCCACCGGAGCGTACTTTACTTCGCCACTGGTGAGCTTGGCCGCTGAGGCCAGTATGGCATTGATGGGCGTCTTATTCTTGGGTTCGCCAATGCCCAGGTGAATGACAGCCTCGCCCCTCTCGCGCAGCCATCGCGCCTCTTCATTGAGCGCCAGTGTCGGTGACTCAGCAATATCGGTGGCCAGCTTGCTCAGTTTCATTCCGTTGCTCCCGCCAGGCGGGGAATTCCGCCCAAATCGGCTCCGTGTAACTATGCGAAACAATTCCTGGTCAGGGATCACCTGACCAGGTTATTTGTTCTCTTCGTCGCCCGCCAGCGCTCAATCCCCCTCGCAGATGGGGTGCCAGCATCGTTAGTTCTTTGCATCACGAGCGAATTATACTACACGGCTTTGAGAGACCGGGCTCAAGAAAGGCCGGCGAAGTCCGCTGCCGTGCCCAACCCAAAGCCTTCGACATCCGGGGCAATCCGTTTGATCAATCCGAGCAGCACCGCGCCGCTGCCAACTTCGATGAAGCTCTTGATTCCTTGGGCCGTTGCCGCCGTGATCGTCTCCGTCCATCGTACCCGGGACTGCATCTGGCGCTGAATGTCCCGTTCTAGGTCGGCCGCTTTCGATATGACAGCCGCATCCACATTTCCGATCAGAGGCAGCTTGCTATCTTGGAGCTTGGCTTCGGTAACGGCCAGGTTCCACTCGTCCTGGATCGACGCCATAAGCGCTGAGTGCGCTGCAATCGACACAGCGAGTGGAATGGCCCGCCGCGCGCCTGCCGCCTTTGCGGCCTCCATTGCGCGTTCCACAGCCGGCTTCGATCCGGAGATCACGACTTGCCCGGGGCAATTGTCATTCGCCACCTGGACCGTCTCTGCCGGTTTCGATGCCGCTTCGCAGATTTTCTCCAGCGTGGGGATATCCAGGTTCAAGATGGCGGCCATCAACCCCGGATTCTGCTCTCCGGCGCGCTTCATCAGCTCACCCCGCCGCCGTACGAGCCTCAGGGCTGCAGGAAATGCCAATGCGCCGCCCGCAGTCAGGGCCGATAACTCACCCAGCGAGTGCCCCGCCAGGAATGCCGGCTGAAAATCCGGCGCCCGTTCCTGCAGCGTCGTGTACGCTGCCATCGAATGCACGAACAATGCCGGCTGCGTGTTGATGGTTTCATTGAGTCGCTCGGCTGGGCCAGACCACATAAGTTCCGAGAGCGGGAACCGCAGAATTTCGTCGGCCCAATCGAAAACCCGGCGCGCCGCCGGGTAGGCTTCCGCCAGGTCGTGCCCCATGCCGACGGCTTGGGAACCCTGTCCCGGAAAGACAAGAGCTGTAGTCCCAGGTTTCAAATCCTGAAGGTTCGTCATTGTAAGGTTAGTTGGGTTTCAGCGCGAGCATCTGCAGCGGCACATCCGACAGGTTCTTAAATGCAAACGAGCCGCAAGAGTGCCGGCTCGTTTCCACCTATGCTGTTTCCTTCTTCTCTTTCTTTACCTCGAAGACTTCGCGGCCCTGGTAGTGACCGCAGTTGGAGCATACTGTGTGCGGAAGCCGCATCGAGCCGCAGTTCGAGCACGCCACCAGGTTATGAGGCCTCAGCGCATCGTGAGCCCGACGGCGGTCGCGGCGCCCCTTGGAATGCTTCCGCTTGGGATGTGGTGTCATATAGTTCTCCTTTACGTGCGAAGGACGGGCTCGCGCCCGTCCTCAAGTCCATTGCGAAGTTCGGCGATTATACCGGCGCCTCAGGGTGACGTCAAGTACGAAACGTTGTAGAATCGACCGCGTGGAAGTGCACATCGCGGTCGCCAAGGTCAACAAATACGCCTCGTCCGAAAGTGGCGACACGCTCGAGGCCATTGAGCGCCCGAACGGCGGGCTGTCCGTCGTCCTTGCCGATGGACAGACATCCGGCCGCGGCGCCAAAGCCATCTCCATGATGGTGGTTCGCAAGGTCATCAGCCTTCTGGCTGAAGGCGTCCGCGATGGCGCGGCAGCCCGCGCCGCCTCGGATGCGCTCTTCACGGACAAAAAGGGCCAGGTCATCTCCACACTCAATATAGCTTCCGTGGATCTCCACAGCGGGACGATCGTGCTCACTCGCAATAACCCGGCTCCCATCTTCGTGTGCCGCGGCGAGAAGGCCGATTGCCTAAGCGCCGAAAGCGTCCCCCTCGGCACCTCTCGGGATGTTCGACCCCTGATCACCGAGACAAAGCTCGAGCCGGGCCTCACGATCGTGCTCTATACCGATGGCCTCGTCCACGCCGGCACCCGTCGCGGGCAGCCCATGGATGTTTGCGCGGTCATTCAGTCGCTGCTTGAGGAGCAGGAACCCTCGGCACAGGAGCTGGCCGATGAACTCCTGGCCCACGCCGTAAAACTGGATGACAACCGGCCAGCCGACGATATCAGTGTGGTCGTCCTCAAGGTGGACCACCATGAAGGTGACGCTGTACGGCGAATGAATATCCAGCTTCCGATCGCATCCTAGGCAACGGGCCTGGCATTCTGGTGCGGTATCGCCGTGCCTTGGGTGAACCGATAACCTCCATGCCACTCATTGGGATCGTCGGTCCTTGCGGGGCCGGCAAGTCCACTCTGATCCGTGGCCTCGAGGCCCGCGGCTTTAGGTGTCGCCACATCGCACAGGAGCACTCCTATGTGCCCTACATGTGGCAGCGCATTTCCAATCCCGATGTGCTCATATACTTGAATGCGTCATTTCAGACCTGCACCTCGCGCCGTCAGCTTACGTGGAATCAATCCGACTATGCGGAGCAGTTGCACCGCCTTTCGCATGCGCGCCAGCACGCGGATCTGACCATCGAAACCGACGATCTTTCGCCGGCCCAGGTCCTGGAAACGGCTGCCCTCTTTCTGGCCGAACATCACCCCTAGATGACTTCATTGCACGGCAGATGGGTGCCGAGGTTGGGGGTATAATCGTCCCGCGCCAGCCAAGGGCTGGTATTTTTGTGGCGGAGTGAATCATGCGCAGTCGCAACAATTGGCTCATCGCGATCATCATTCTCGTTGCCTTTTCCCTCTGGGTGGACCTCTCCAACCGCATTACCGTGACAAACCCCCTCAATCAGGCCGTGCTCTACAGTAAGAACACCGAGATACGCCGTGGCCTCGACACGCTCGGCGGGCTTCAAACTCTGCTGGAAGCCGACGTCCCCAATTGCGCCACGGTCGATTCTGGCGCCATGGACACCACTCGGCAAATCCTTGAGAATCGCGCCAACGGCCTCGGCGTCAGCGAGATCGTCATGCAGATCGCCGGGCAGTGCCGCATTGTGGCTGAGTTCCCGGGCGTTAGCAATCCCGAGGAAGTTGTCGCGGCGCTGCAGCAGACCGCCCTGCTGGAATTCGTCGACATGGGCACCACCCCATTGACCGAAGGGTCCACGGTTGTCACCGACTACGACGCCGCTGCAGCCGGCCCTGGCGGAACAATTGCCACGCCTACGGGGGGCACCGCACCGACTGCATCACCCACCCCTCTGGCGGCCGCGACGGCCCTGCCGGGAGCGACACCCGCCGCGCAGGTTTACCACACGGTAATGACCGGGGCGGCCTTGGACACCGTCGGTGTACAGGCCGGCGCATCTGGCGCATCCTTCGAGATTGCATTCGTGCTGCAGCCGGAGGCCAAGAAGGTCTTTGCTGACTACACCTCGACACATGTCAATCAGTACCTTGCCATCGTGCTCGACAAGAAAGTCATCTCCGCACCGATCATCAAGAGCGCCATCACCGATGGGCAGGGCGTCATCCAGGGCGGCTTCACAAGCGACAGCGCAAATCAACTGGCCATCCAATTGCGCTACGGTTCGCTGCCGGTGCCCGTCAAGGTCGTGGAAAGCCGGACGGTTGGCCCAACGCTCGGTGAAGAATCCATTCGCAAGGGCCTCACAGCCGGCCTCATTGGCCTGGCCGTAGTGATCCTCTTCATGGGCTTGTATTACAGGCTGCCGGGCGTTGTCGCAGACCTGGCGCTGATCATCTACACCCTGATCACCATCATGTTGTACAAGATGATCCCCATCACGGTGACGATGCCAGGCCTGGCAGGTTTCATCCTTAGCATTGGTATGGCAGTTGATGCCAACGTGCTGATCTTTGAAAGGCTCAAAGAGGAACTCCGTGCGGGCAGATCGCTCCAGCAAGCTATTGATCTCGGCTGGAGACGCGCCTGGCCATCCATTCGCGACTCGAACACCTCCTCCCTCATCACCTGCCTGATCCTCTTCATCTTTGGCAGCACATTTGGAGCCAGCATGGTGAAGGGTTTCTCCATCACACTGGCTCTGGGCATCGGCGTCTCGTTGTTCACTGCCATTATCGTAACCCGCACCTTCCTGCACCTTGTGCTCGATCGCGTGAAATCGGCCGAGCATCCATCCTGGTTCGGGCTGTAGGAGCACAGCATGGATATCATCAAGAACAGATACCTCTACTTCCTGATCTCCCTGCTGGTCATTGTCCCCGGCATCGTCTTCATGGTGCTGCACTGGACCTCGACCGGCGAGGGTCCGCTTGCACTTGGCATTGATTTCCGCGGTGGCGCCCTTCTGGAAGTCGAATTTGCGGGCACCCGTCCCCCGGCTGACCAGATCAATGCGCTATACGCCAAGTACTCGACCGCCGAGCAACCGATTGCCGGCCCGATTATCCAGCCGCTTGGAGATAACGCCTATGCCATTCGGTCCAAGACGATGGGCGATTCCACCAAGGGAACGATTGTCGAGGCGATGCAGGCGGCTTCCGGCGCAGCGGTCACCGTACTCAATTTCTCATCCGTTTCTGCCTCCATCGGTACGGAGGTAACCCGCGCCGCCGGCCTCGCTATTCTCCTGGCCGCCGTGGCCATCCTGCTCTATATTTGGTGGGCCTTCCGCGGCGTTGAGCATGCCGGCCGCTACGGCACCGCTGCCATCATCAGCATGCTCCATGACATCTTCGTGGTCCTGGGGGTGGAAGCCGCCCTTGGATACCTCCTGGGCTGGGAGGCTGACGCCCTCTTCCTCACGGCGCTGCTAACCGTAATCGGCTTCACCGTGCACGACTCGATTGTGGTATTCGACCGCATCCGCGAGAACAGCAGTATCTATCGTCGGGTCGACTACGAGAAGATCGTCAATCACTCTATTGTGCAGACGCTCGATCGCTCCATCAACACTCAGCTCACGGTGATGTTCACGCTGCTGGCGCTCGCCCTGTTCGGTGGTGAGACCACGCGGCATTTCGTGATCATCCTGCTCGTGGGGATCTTCAGCGGCACCTATTCGTCGATCTTCAACGCCGCGCCGATCCTGGTCGTCTGGGAAAACCGCGAGTGGAACACATGGTTCAAGCCACGTGAGAAGCCCACTGCCCCGGCAATGCCGTCCGGCCCTCAACAGGGAGCCTGATCACCGAGTCCCTCCGGAGACAGATCGTCGACTTGCAGCGTCGGGCGCCCTGGCAATCTGGAGCGCCCGATGTCTTTTGCCCCTCACTCTCCTTGAGGCGAGATGCCCGAACTGTCCTTCATCCTTAGAGGCTGGCTGCTGGGCTTTGCCATTGCGGCGCCGGTTGGGCCGATCGGCGTACTGTGCATTCGTCGCACGCTGGCAGACGGCCGTACGATCGGCTTCCTCTCGGGTCTTGGCGCTGCCACGGCGGACATGTTCTATGGCGCGGTCGCTGCCTTCGGTCTGACAGCGATCCAGGGCGTCCTCATAAAGCAGCAGCTATGGCTGCAGATCGTGGGTGGCTTCTTCCTGGTGTATCTGGGCTTTCGCACCTTGCTGGCCGTGCCGGCGCAACGCGCCGCGGCCCCAGACTCAAAACCGGGAAAGCTTGCGGCCTACGTGACCACGCTTGGGCTCACGCTGACAAATCCGGCCACGATCCTTTCGTTCGCCCTCATCTTTGCAGGGTTCCGAATTGGCGCTGATTCCGGCGACTACGTATCGGCGGCAACGCTTGTGCTTGGCGTTTTCCTCGGCTCTGCGAGTTGGTGGCTGCTCTTGAGCGGCATAGTGGGTTTGTTCCGCGAGCGCTTCACGCCGGCCTGGATGGTCTGGGTAAACCGCGTCGCCGGCACGTTGATCATTGCGTTTGGGGTCGCAGCACTGCTCTATCGGCGCGGTTAAGGACAGGTGCCAGCTAGTTGCGCTTCTTCTTGGCGGCTTTCGCAAGACTCCCCTTCAGCAACTCTCTTGCGATTCGCGCGATGAGTGGATACGGTATCGGCTTGTCGAGCGGGAACCGCAACGTGCCTCGGCCGGCTTTGTATGGCTCGATCCGCTTCTGAAGCGCCGCGCTTCCGCCGGGGATCGGGTACACGCTGATGTATTTTTGCCAGCCCGCGTATGCCAGCACAAATATGCCGCCCTGGGTCAGGGCCGGCATCCCATAGCTGATGGTCTCGCTTGCCCTCGGCAGCGCCCGGCGCAATGTCGCCCGTACTCGTTGCAGCACTCGCTGCAGTTCAGAGGGCTGCATGGCAATATAAGCATCAATGCTTGCCGGCTTGGATGCGCTCATTTTGTCCGCATGATTTGGATTGAAGGCGAGCCACCTGTGGCTTGACATTGCCCGACCCCGGGCAATCAAAGCACCGCCTCTCGGCGGTGCTTGTCTCTACTGGGGCGGCGGCCCCAGGGGTCGCTACCCTCGCCCCCGGCTGAAGAGGCGAAATATGCCGATCACGATGACCGCGCCCGCGAAGGCTGTGAGTATGCTCGTGAGATTGATTCCGGACATTAGGTTCTGACCCAGCAGCAGACCCGATAGCCAGCCCCCAACGAAACCACCGATCACGCCCAGCAGCAGGTCGATCCACAATGGCGTCCGGGTCTTCATCACCAGGGATGCCAGCCAGCCCGCTATCAAACCCACAATGACGGTTGCAAAGAAACCCATTCTGTCCTCCTAGCGTCTCAAAATGAGCACATCCGGATGAGGGCCAAAGCAAATGCCGGCCCTCGAAGCTGCACTGGGGCCGTGCTCTCCCGGTCGGTCAGCAGATGCATTCTACCAAGTGGGACGAACCACGGCATCCCCCTCCGGTATGAGGCTGCGGCCCCCGCGCCCGGACGCCGCGCCGGTCGGCCCGAACACACATGCATCGCCCAAGCGCCTTTACAGCTCCAGTGCCGCTGCTTGGAGATTCCCGTCAGCACTCAGTTCTAGAGAGAAACCGAGCTTGCGAAATATGTGCTGCATTACCTTGTTGTCTGGGGTGAGGGTAGCCACAAGACGCTTGAGGTGTTCCAACCTTGCCACCTCAACCATTCGACGCACCAGCTCCCCACCCACGCCGGTCCCTTGGAACGGATCGGCCACGAGGACGCTTATGCGTGCCTCATCCAGCCCGTGGCTCTTGCTCAGTCGCCCGATGCCCATCACCTGGCGTGCGCCTTTGTTGTCCTGGCCCTCAGCAACCAGCGTGATCTCGCGATCGTAGTCGGAGTGGGCGATTCGGGCAAGCCGCTCGTGCACTACCCGTTCGGTCAACATCATGGGTTGCATGTATCGCATGTAGACGGACTGATCCGAAAGGTTCTTGTGAAACGCGACCAGCAGTGGTTCATCCTCGGGCAGGATCGGCCGGATCGTAATCGAGCTTCGATTCTTGGTTGTCCATGTGCTTACGTACTGGCTGGGGTAGGGTCTGATCGCCAGCTTGGGCAGCAGCTCTTCGGTGGTTTCCAATCCAAACACCACCACGCGCGCATCCAGCGCGATCAGTTGTTCCGGAGAGGCCAGGAGTGGGTTGATGTCTAGCTCCTTGATCCAGCGCTGCTCAACGATGAGCCGGCCAAACCGGACCAGGAGTCGCTCTAGCGCGGCCAGGTCCACCGGTTGGCGCCCGCGTACACCCTTGAGGGCTGTGTAGATCCTGGTCTGTTCCATCATGCGGCGCGCCAGCGTGGTTGTGAGCGGAGGCAGTCCCAGCGCACGATCCTTGAACACTTCCACCAACTGCCCGCCAAGACCGAACAGCAGCACGGGTCCGAATTGTGCGTCTATGCTGCTTCCAAGGATCAGTTCATATCCCTCCAACTTCACCATGGGTTGGACCGTTACTCCAAGGAAGTGCTCTGCTCCTGCTTTGGTCCTTACAGACTCCGCTATCGCCCGGAAAGCGGCCTGGACCGCTTTGCCGTCCTCCAGGTTCAGCTGCACGCCACCAACATCGGTCTTATGCGTGATCGTCTCGGAATGCAGCTTGAGCGCGACCGGAAAGCCGATTGCCTGAGCCATCTTCACCGCTTCGCCCTCGCTCGTGGCAATGCGCGTCTCCACCGTTGGGATGCCGTAGCATGTCAGCAGCTGCTTGGACTCGAATTCCGTCAGTATGGTCCGGCCCGCGTCCCGAGCCGTTTTGATTATTTGCGCGGCGCCCTCCGGATCAACCTGATCCCCCTTGCCTTCACTGGATGGTCTGGGCGTTTCGTACAAACCCGCGAGGTTTTCGGCATACAACGCCATGTAGTCGAAAACGCGGGCCGCCGTATCCGGATACGGAAACGTGGGGATGTTCATGCGGTTTAGGATCAGTTCACCGGGTGCCACGTCCCTTCCGCCCATCCAGTTGGCGATCACTGGTTTGTCGACGGATTGTGCGTAAGGCTGAAGCTGCTCGGCTGTCTTTGTAGGGTCGGTCATGGCTTGCGGCGTCAGGATCACCAGGATGCCATCGCTATTTGGATCTTTCGCGGCGATTTCCAGTGCCTTGCTGTACCGCTCCGGGCTGGCGTCGCCCAGGATGTCCACGGGATTGCCATGGCTCCATGCGGGCGGGAGCAATTGGTTGAACGCCTCCATGCTTTCCGGCGAGAGGTTGCTCAATTCGCCGCCATTGGCGATCAGCGAATCGGTTGCCAGCACTCCCGGCCCACCGGCGTTGGTTAAGATCGTTAGGCGCCGTCCCTTCGGCCGTGGTTGTTTGCCGAGCGCTTCCGCCATGTAAAAGAGTTCCGCGATGCCGTTCACGCGCAGCACGCCGCTGCGGCGGAACGCCACCTCCAGCACTTCATCGCTGCCGGTCAGGGAGCCGGTGTGCGAAGCAGCCGCCTTCGCGGCCCCCTCTGTGCGGCCGGGCTTGATGACGATGATCGGTTTCGCCAGCGCCACCTCACGCGCGGCCGAGATGAAACCTCTCGCGTTCCCGATGGTCTCCATGTAGATCACGATGCTTTGAGTGTGTGGGTCATCCCCCAGGTAGTAGATCAGGTCGCCCCAGTCCACGTCCAGCATCGATCCGATTGAAACGAAAGCGCTGAAGCCCACGTTCTCCCGCAGGCTCCAGTCAAGGATCGCGGTGCACAATGCTCCGCTTTGGCTAAGGAAACCGACGCTGCCCCGCCGCGCCATCGTGTTGGCAAATGTAGCGTTCAACCCAGTGGTCGGGCTCATTACGCCCAGGCAGTTGGGACCAATGATTCGCATGCCGCCGCGGTGTGCGTGTTCCAGGATCTGTTGCTCGAGCTTTACGCCCGCCTCGCCAGTCTCCTTAAACCCTGCAGATATGACGATGGCACTCCTCACCCCAGCGTCAACACACTCACCGATCACGCCTGGGACTGTCTGCGCCGGGGTAACGACCACTGCAAGCTCGACTTGCTCGGGCACCGCCGCGATGGTGGGGTAAGCTTTGATGCCCAGCACGCTCGAGCGCTTCGGATTCACAGGAAATACTGCGCCGCCAAAGGGGCTGCTGATGAGATTCCACACCACGGTGCGACCGACGCTGCCCGCGGTCTCCGTCGCCCCGATCACGGCCACATTCCTGGGCGCGAAGATCGTGTCGAGTGCACGGCGCTCATAGCGCAGTACATCGTGGGCTGAATCGCTGTCGACTGTGATGGGACGGGGCATGGAGACTCCTTGCATGAAGGCGCGCCGGCCTACCGCACGCCGCTCTCTCTGTCGGTCTCTCGATGCACGATGGTGCAGGAACCGGCGCCCATCCATTGGGGCGTGCGCCGAACCGCACCCGGCTTCATTCTAAACTCCATCTCGCCTACGCGTAAGCGGGAAAAGGGTACCAGTGGTGCTTCGCCGGACGTGGCCATGACACTGCGCTGCCTCCAGGCGGTATAATCACCGCAGACGAGGTACATATGGCTGAGAAGACTGCACGACACGATCCATTTGAGGGCAAGATACCGAACGAGGTCCGCGAGCACCTGCGGGCCGCCCGGGACGAATTCCGCGAAAGCATAATTGCCATGATGCCTCCGGAATTCGTTCAGCACCGCCGCAAGGCGCGCAAGGAGATGTTGCTGGCCTGGCGGAGCATGATCGACTCGGCGCTGCAGCGCATCGAGGAAAAGGAAAACAAAGCCGGATAGCGGCGGCATTGCGGAAGATCATCAGGCGCGGCTGGAGTATTCCCGCGGCGCTGGGTATACGAATCGTGCGGCGGCCATGCTCTGGCCGCCGCCGTGTTTGAGGTCGTCTCACCTGACCGGGAATTTGGATGATCACTCCCGTGGTGGTCCATGCCGCCGCGCAGGAAACACCGTCCACAGCAGGCTCAGGCCCGCCAGCGCCCAGAGGACGTACGCCGGCGTGAGCTGGCCGCTTCCATACAGCTGAACACCGGCCAGAAGAAATGCAGTGAAGAGAATGGCGGTCACAAGCCGATCCACCGCGCGCCCAAGGCGATAGAGCTGCCAACTGACCTGCGGAACGTGCACGCTGAGGTCGCCCCGTTCCAGCTTGGTCAGGACGCGGCCGGACTGACCCGGCAGTGCCAGCAGCCCCTTCACCAACTCTCCCGCTTGGTCCAGCCAGCCTTCCCAGGCTGAGCCTTCCTCGCCCCCAGAGACCAACGATTTTGCGTAGGGCGCCAGATGATCCCAGAGATTGAATTCGGCATCCAGGCCGGTGCACATCCCGGATAAGATGGCGAGCGTGCGGCCGAGCAGGAGCAGATCCTGCGGCAGCTGGAAGGGCATACTGTAGATCAGCTCGCGAAACTGCAGCGCGAACTCTCGCATCTGGGCCGGATGCACTTTGCGCAACTCACTCATCGACATGCCCCAGAAGCGATCAAAGAGCTGTGCACCGGCCTGCTCAAGCAGCTTGGAATCTGCCCCGGGCAGCAGGACGCCCAGCGTCTTATACGCCTGGACAACCTTGGCGGCATCACGCGTGCCGATGCCCACCAGCATCTCGCGCAAGCCCTCACGCAGGCGGGGCGGCACGACCCCCACCATCCCAAAATCAACGAATGTCAGGCGCCAACCGGCCTTGTGATCTGCTGCTGCCGGATCCGGCGTGACGAACAGGTTGCCCGGGTGCGGGTCCGCATGAAAGAAATCATCTTCAAAGATCTGTTTGAGGTAGGTGTCAAACAAGACGTTTGCCACCTGGGCTCTATCGACGCCGGCTGCGGTGATGGCCTCATAGTCGGTGACCTTGATGGCATAGACGTTCTCAAGCGTCAGCACGCGCTGGGTCGTGCGGCTCCAGGCGACGCGCGGGACATGCACGCGCGGCCGGCCCGCGAAATTCGCAGCAAACGTCTCAGCGTTGCGCCCCTCCGCCAGGTAGTCGATCTCGCGATGGACTGTGTTAGACAGCTCCTCGATCAGCGCGGGGACGTTGACGCGCTTTCGGATCGGTCCGTAGAGATGGACCCAACGGCCGAACCGGCTCAGCGCCGAAAAGTCCACGTCGATCAGGTCTGCGATGAACGGCCGTTGGATCTTGACGACTACTTCGCGGAAGGCGTCGGACTCTGGTCCGTCCGCCTGCAGGCGCGCCCGATGGACCTGACCCAGCGAGGCCGCTGCGAGAGGCTCGCGGTCGAAACGTTCGAAGACGCTCTCGAGCGAGGCTCCCAGCTCGGCTTCGGCCAGTGACCGGATGGCCCCAAAGTCCTCCGGTGGCACTTCGTCCTGCAAGTCAGATAACTCTTCGGTGATCTCGACCGGCAGCACGTCCAGGCGGGCTGAAAGGAACTGGCCCACTTTGATCATGACGCCCCCCATGCGGACCGCCATGACCCGGAAATCGGCGGCGATCTTGCGGAAGCGTCTCGTCCGGCTGGAGCGCGAGAGACGTCGCAATCCCAGGTTCGGGAGCACGATCTCCCAGAACACCAGCCCCAAAGTGAGGCGCGCGAAGAAGCTCATTATGTAGCGATAACGGGCGCGTAATCGAGGATTTTGCACAGGAACCTTCTCGCGGAATTCTATCACCCAGCCATTCGGCACCCTGAGATCCACCACAATGTGGCGCGATCACACTAATAGAAGACACCGCCGAAAGGCGGTGTCTTCCAAGACTGGCCCGCCCTGGATGTTGAGTACAGGGCGGGCCCACGAGTTGCCCGCAGCTCGCCTGCCACGGGCCGCTAATCGTCCATCTGGATCAGGGTTTCACCGTTGTACACGATCGCTGACCAGCGCTCTGGCCCAAACTGAGCCCACGTATTCTTCCCGTCTGACCAGGTGCCGATGATGTCCACCTTGTTGCCCTTGACCAGGCCGGCCATCGTCTCAGCCTTCGTGCTGTGGTCCTTGCGGACGTGCAGACTTCTGGCGAGCACGGTACCATGGCGGGCCGTGGAACTTGTCGTCCCAACCACGCCGGGCATGGGGGAAGCAGGTCCCGGCGGCTTCGCAGCGACCCCGGGTTGCGGTGCATTCTGGGCTGCCTGGAAGGCTGCCTTGGTGAGCTTGTTCCCCTTGCCACACTTGGGGCAGTAGAACGTCTCTTCGGGGAAGCCGAGGGCGAAGCGCAGCTTGGCTGCAGCCATGTTGATTCCACTCACCGTCCATGTGTATTGGTCGTTGTAGCATGTGATTTGCATTTTGATCTAGTCCTTTCTTTCGTTGGATATCTCATCCTGAGTCGGCACTGAGCCATCTCAGGGTTACTCTCGGCATGTCTGCCGCGAGGTATTTCCCAGAGGGAACATCTAGGAAGGCGCCATCCTAGGCTGGCAGCTGCCGCGCTGGGTTGCCCCTAAGCAGGAAGGCAAGCACGACTCCGGCAATGAACCCGCCAATGTGCGCCATGAAGGCCACGCCGCCCGTGTCGGCCGTACTGGTAATCGACCCAATGCCGCTGAATAGCTGCAGGATGATCCAGCCGCCGATGACTATCAGGGCCGAGACACCGCCGACCTGATTGCCCATCAACACCCGAATCTGCTTACCGGGGAACATCACCAGGTAGGCGCCAAGCACACCCGCAATTGCACCGGAGGCACCCAGGTTCGGTATGCTGGACCCCATACTGAAGGCCAGTTGGGCAAAAGTTGCCGCCAGGCCGCACACCAGGTAGAAGATCAGGTACTTGAGATGTCCGAAGCGGTCTTCCACGTTGTCGCCGAATATCCACAAGTACAGCATGTTGCCGCCCAGGTGCAACCACCCGGCATGCATGAACATGGAACTGAAGAGAGTGAGAAACTCGCCGCCGGGATCGGCCAGGAACCGGGCGGGGACAAACGCCCACTGCGTGATCAGGGCGTCTCCGCCCATGAGTTCCAGGAAGAAGACCAGCACGTTCAACGCGATCAAGCCGTACGTAACTAGTGGGACGGTTCGGCGTCCAGTATCATCATCGCCAATCGGTAACATCGCGGGTATCTCCTTTTCCAGACGGATGCATTGCAGTTCAGCTGCTAGGACTGAGATCGCTTGCGTACTTTGGCGGCGATCTGTCGGTCGGTCATCTTGTCTGCGGCCTCGATGGCCAATACGTGCTCTTTGAGGCCCGCGCGCTCCAACCGTTTTTCCAGCTCGCCCTTGGCCTCGCCCGGCCCGAAAATCTGGATCGCTTCGGCGCCCCGCACTGCCGCGACGACCTCGTCGTAGAATTCGTTGAGCACGTTCTCGAATTTCCGGTCCCGGCCATCCTCCGAAGTGACCTCCTTGAGGCCTGCAGGTGTCTTCGAATGGGAGCTGCCGGAATACCGAATGTGTTTTCCGCTCTCGGAATCTATGATTGTTGTCACCTCTGCCTCACCTGTGAGCGTCACTATGATCGCCTCCCGGTGATCGATCCATAACCCGACTTCTGTTTTCAACGGCGTCTCCTTATCCATGTCGCGAACTCCCGACTCGCTTGAAGTCAATGAAGCCGCGTTCAACGTCCACGTCGATCAGCTGCACGCGGGCTCGATCGCCAACGTCCAGGCCCTCGAATCCTTTCACGAGCTTGCCTTCGATCGGAATGCTCAGCAGACGGACCCAAGTCCCCTTGTCCAATGCACCGGTGACGATGGATTCAAACTGCTCGCCGATCCTCGATTGGAGCAGCAGCGCGGCCGCCGATTTCTCAACCCGCCGTTCCACCTTGGTGGCCTCATCCTCGGCCTGCGTGCAATGGGCTGCCAGGTCGTCCAGCTCGGTCTTGTCATAAGGCAGCGGCTTGCCCTCCATCGCGGCCTGCAGCAGACGCTGCGTAAGCAGGTCGGGATAGCGGCGGTTTGGCGCAGTTGAGTGAGCGTAGTCTCTTACTGCCAGACCAAAGTGGCCCGGCGCGTTGCCGCCCGAGTCCTCGGCCATGTACTCGCCGGAGCCCAGCAGTTTGATCACGGCTAGAGAGAGATCGGGGAATCTCAATGGATCCGCAGCCTTCTCTTTGACGAGAAACGCTTCCAGCGCGCCAGAATCGGGTGTGCTGGGAAGCTGCGTCTTCCTTGCCGCCGCAAGGTCAACAATGCGATCCCAGCGCTTGGGTGTCCGCACCACGCGCCGGATGGACGGGAAGCCCTTCGCCGAAAGGTAGCGCGCCGTCACGCCGTTGGCCGCGATCATGAAGTCTTCAATGATCTGCCGGGCGCGGTTCATTTCCTCGGTCTCAAGCGAGCTCAGCTGATCACCGTCGAAGACCGGCTTGGCTTGAATGGTCTCCAGGCTGAGAGCTCCATGTGTATGCCGCAGCCTCTTCATGCTCTGGGCTGCCCGATCCTGGATCTGAAGGTTCGCTTCCAGGCCGGCAACTGCGGCCAGCGCATCCGGTGCGGCTCGAGTGCCGTCCAGCCAGGCCGCCACGCTGCGGTAAGCAAGCTGGGCATGGTTGCGAACTTGCGCGGGGTATATGCTCGAGTCCGCCAGCGCACCGTCGGCGCCCAGGATCATTTCGATCACGACCGCCCACCTATCTTTGCCAGGATTCAACGAGGTAAGGTCGGTAGAGAGCTGTTCAGGCAGCATCGGGAAGATCTCGGCCGCGGTATAGATCGAGGTGGTGTTGTGTTCCGCGTGCTCGTTGATGGCCGAGCCTTTTCGGACCAGCGACGCCACATCCGCGATCGCCACCATGATCTTGGTCCTGTCTCCTGGCAAAGTCTCGGCCACCGTAAGCTGATCCAGGTCACGTGAGTCATCATTGTCAATCGAGGCCCACAGAAGGCCGCGCAAATCACGTATATCGGGCTGATTGGCGGCCGAACCCGCCTCACCGGCCGCCTGCGCCTGCAACTTGCCAAGCTCTCCTAGCGCGGCGGCAGAGAAATCGGGCAGGAAGCCGCGGTCAAGCATCACCTGGTGCGCGATCCTTTGCAGAATGGCTCGATGAGGCTGATTTGGAGCAATCATGGGGTGTCCTTTTCGCGATGACAGCACTCTGAAACGCCCGCGCACACCATCAGCTATCTCCGAAATCCGTGGGATCACGTCGGGGGCGCTTCCTTCTTGATGGTGCCAGGTGGACGCGCCACGCCAAATGGCGGCCTGTAGGCAATGCCGCTGCGCCGGGCCTCTTCCTTCGCCCTGCGAACGTGCGTGCGCTGCCCTCTGGACAGCTTTCTGCTCTTCGGTTTGCCTGCCGTGGGTGACATGAGTGTCGACTCCTTGTTTGCCTTCAGAATGGTCTGCCCGCCCCGCTAAGGGACCTCAGTTAACGTGCAGCGCCGCCACCTGGCGGAAGTGATAGCCGTAGATGGCCAGCGTGATCGCCATGGGGAAGAGGCGCGGCCGTCGGAAAAGAGTCCAGAAGAAGAGCCGCCAGTACTGGACCCGCTCAACCCCGCGGATGCCAAGTTGATAGATGGACCGCCAGAGTGCTAGGAGATACTGAGGCTCCAACTGGATCCTGATCGTCGGCGGCTTGTATTCACGCAGAAATGTCTCCACGCGCTCGTAATAGTACTTCGGAGCGTAGATGTGGCTGAGGATCCGGGCATAGCCCTGGCGCAGTGAGTCCAGGCCCATCTTGGGGACGATATTGGTCGAGCCGTCCACGTTGTCGCCCGAGAATTCGTTGACCAGCCGGCCTTCGCGCTGCATGCGATCATGCAAGCGAGTGCCCAATGGAGCCTGCAGCAGGCCCACCATTGCTGTCACAATGCCGCTCTTCTGTATGAAATCGATCTGCTGCTGGAAGATGGCGGGCGAGTCGCTGTCGAAACCGACGATGAAGCCGCCCTGCACCTGGAGACCGGCGCGCTGCAACCGCTTCACGCTTTCCACCAGGTCGCGCCCCTGATTTTGGTTCTTGTTGCATTCCACCAGGCCCTCTTCGCTGGGCGTCTCGATGCCAACGAATACCGTATCGAAGCCGGCCTCTACCATGAGCCTCAGCAGCACCGGATCGTCCGCCAAGTTGATGGACGCTTCTGTGCTGAACGGCATGCCGTTCTTTCCCTTGCGCCATTCGATCAACGCCGGCAGCACTTCGGTCTTGATGTGTTTCTTGTTTCCAATGAAGTTATCGTCCAC
>DATDCZ010000196.1:0-12156 GCA_036524055.1 Anaerolineales bacterium
GCTCGAGGATTCTGAGTCTCTCTGCCAGGGATGGAGTGACCGCGGAGAGCACGTTGACGACGCCCATCAGGGTCACGAGCACGGCCGCGAGGCGCACGCCCCATGTCTCCGTAAGCGCTCGCCAGCCCGGACCGACGAGCCGCTGGCGCTGCACTGTGAAGAACCCCAGCAGCATTGGCACCCAGGCCCACTGGGATGGTTTGAGGGTCGTCCCGAGTTGCTTGAATTCGATCAGATGGGAGATTGTTGCCCAGATGACGAGAACGATCAGAACAGGCAGCACCCAGCGCGCTTTCATCTAATCTCCTCCTGGCAATGTCCGCTTGCCGTGCGCTGAGATCTCAGAAATACAGCGTCATCTCGTATGGATGCGGACGGTTCATCACCTGCAGCACCTCCGCCTTCATCTTATGGTCGATCCATTTGGCGATCAGGTCCTCACTGAAGACTCCGCCGGCAAGCAGGAAAGCGTGGTCAGCCTTCAGAGCCATCAGGGCCTCCTCAAGCGAGGCAGGCAGGCGCTGGATGGTGGCCCTTCGGTCTGCGGCCCATGAAAAGATGTCGTCGTCGATCGGACCGTAGCCGGCCTCGGTCGGGTCGATCCGGCGTTGGATCCCATCCAGACCTGCCAGAAGCTGCGCGGCCAGGGCCAGGTAGACGTTGCAGGTCGCGTCAGGAGGACGGAACTCAATGCGCGTCGAATCGGACTGGTTGGCGTATTTGGGGATGCGGACCGCCGCGCTGCGGTTACCCAGAGAGAAGAAGGCATTCACGGGGGCTTCGAATCCCGGCACGAGCCGCCGATAGGAATTGGTCGCAGGGCTGACGAGAGCTAGCAGCGCCGCGCCATGCTTCAAGAGTCCGCCGATGTAGTAGAGGGCGGTCGGACTGAGGTTGGCATAAGCCGTGGGCTCAAAGAAGATGTTCTTGCCGCCCTTGAACAAGTGCTGATGGAAGTGCATACCGTTGCCCGCCTCGTTGTAAAGCGGCTTGGGCATGAACGTGGCCGTCTTGCCTTGGGCCCGCGCGGCAAGTTTGGCTACATATTTGACCAGCATCGCGGCGTCGCCGGATTGCACCAGTCCCATCATGGGGGTCTCGATCTCGCACTGGCCTGCGCTGCCCACCTCGTGATGATGGTATTTGACCGGCACGCCCATGGCGTGGAGGTGGGCCGCGATCGCTGCCCGCAGGTTGTGTAACTGATCCATGGGTGCCGCGGCGTGATACCCGCCGTGCAGCGGGATCGGGTGGCCGTTGCCTTTGTCTGCGCAGGTCCATTCGGCCTCGCTGGAATCCAGGCGGTAGCCGGCGTAGTTCATGCCGCTTTCGAAGACCGCGCGATCGAACACGTAGAACTCGAACTCCGGCCCCCAGCGGCTTTCATCTGCCACGCCTGTCTGGCGCAAGTGCGCCTCGGCGCGTTTGGCGATGTTGCGCGGGTCGTCCGCAAAGACTGCGTGGGTATCGGCCTCGAGCATGTTGCATATGAAGCTCAGGGTGGGGAGGTCCCAGAACGGATCGAGCGCACCCGTGGTCAGGTCCGGCACAAGCACCATGTCACCTGATTTGACGCTGCGTAATCCCACAGACGAGCCGTCGAAGCCAATGCCGCTCTCTACTGTATCCCGCGTGAATTGACTGGCATGGAGTGTCACGTGATGCCACGCACCCCATAGCCCGCAGAACTTCAGGTCGACCATTTGAATCTGATGGTCTTGGACGAACTTCAATGCCTGATCAAGGTTCTCAAACACCGGCGTGTTCCCTTATTCCTTCCGGAAGATCGACTACGCTTCGATTGTATTTCGATGGTCAAGAATATCCCATTGATGAATTGCACCTGTGCGCGGTGGCTTTTGACAGTCCCGATGGAGCTCGTACGGACTCGGTTTCGGACTAAATGGAGAGGGTTTGTCTGCCGAGAAGGAGGCCCACCTGCGAACGCCCTAAAGCGGATCGGTCTGGCGCTCGCCTCGCCGATCGCCATCATTGTCCCGGAAACAGCCCGGCTGTGCCCCAAGTCCCGGATGGGTTTCAAGAAAATGTACGACGAGCTGAAGGCCATATGGGCATACCTGCAGTCACTGCCGGCGCTCCCCACGCGCACTGCCCCGGGCGGTCCTCCATAAGATTCTTCCAAACGCCGCCTCTTTGCTGGGGGCCTTCGTGATGCCGTCTTGTCCGGAAGCTCGGGTCGCCAACCGATGGCACCTGCGGAAGGGCTTCGCCGGGCCGCTTGAGGCCTCTCAGTTTGAAGCCTGTTTTGGAGCCTACCATGGTGCAGAATTCAGGCCGCGGCGGACATTCTTGATGTGGGTAAAGTTCCTGGGTGGATCATTCCATCTGGGAGCCGGCTACCGCCAAATGTGAGGAGAGCCAGACCGGGGAGCCCTCACCCTGGTAGATCTGGCAGCAGGCACCGCTGGCGCGAGCGTGAATCATCCGCCGCCGCTCAACGCCAGCGGTGCTTGGCCGGGGCTTGGCTCAGGGCGGCGTCGTTGGTCCGGGGAGCTGCATGCAGATCTACCTAAATCGCGGCGGGAAATCTGAGATCGAGGGCTTTGAGCTGGGGCCCGATTTCATCACCGTCTACTTCACAGATGGCACCGGATATCGCTATACGGATCAGAGCGCCGGGGCCTTCAACATCCAGCAGATGAAGCAGCTGGCGCAGGAAGGCCGCGGGTTGTACGCCTTCATCATGTTCAACGCGAGGAGGTCATTTGCTTCAAGAATCAGGTGACATCGGCGGCTCTCGCCCCCATCCGGATGTGATCGTCCGGCCTGCCCAGGAGGCGGTCAACACGATCCGCACCTATCGCGACCGTGATGGCCATTCGGCCATCGCGGGCTACGAGATCGGCCCCGATCGGATCGTGATCCATTTCATAGCCGGCGATGCGTACGTCTATACGTACGCCAATGCTGGACGCGCTACAGTCGAGGAATTGAAGCGCCTTGCAAGGACCGGAAGTGGCCTGCATAGCTACATGATTCAGAGAGCCCGCGGCACCCATACGGCGAGCCAAGGGTAGTGCTTGCGAAGGCGCTGGGGGCTGGTGATTGCGCCGCGGCGCATGACAGCGTAAGAGCCACCAATAACCACCTGGGTTGAACTTCCGAGCTGCAGGTGGAAGATGAGGCAGGACTGGCCTTGACCACTCGCCCTTGCCGCGTCCTGCCGTGAGCCAGAGCTGAGGCCCATCAATGCGACTGTGACCAGTTGCACAATATCACTGCGTGCCGCGTTTACAATCAGCGCTGGAAATTGGGCTCGGACACGAGCCAACCGTCACAGCTTACATCGCGGTTCGGCATAGCGGCGCCTCAATGCCCTTGTCTCGCTTTGCGGGAGGGGTGCGGTTGAGCCACTTGCCGGTGCACGCTTCACGTCTCATATCACTGCGTGAAATTCGCCGAGGGAGCTGAAATGACGAGAATGTTCGTGTACCTGGTCCTCCTTGCTCTTGCCCTTTCCGCCTGCCACTTTCCTCTCCAGCCCTCACCGCAACCGCCAACCAGCACGGCGCCACATGCGCCCCCTGCCGGCGCGCCAGCTGTCCTGGGGGCGGGTGGCGTGGGGGAGATCATCTTTCACAACGGCGTGATCATCACGATGAGCAAGGACCGGCCAACGGCTGAAGCCATTCTCGTGAGCGGCGACAAGGTCCAGGCGGTTGGCAGCAACGACGAGATCATGGCACTGCGCAAGGTGAACACCGAGGTGATCGACCTTGGTGGTCTAGCGCTCATGCCCGGCTTTGTCGACGCGCACAGCCATCTCTTCGGTGACGACCTGCTCCATGGCAGGGACATCGAACCGAGCCAGCAAATGGCCCTCGGATACGGTGTCACGACCATCACTGAGATGGGCCCGGCGCAGGACCTGCTGGACAAGATGAAGGCCGCGGCCGATGCGGGGAAATTCCACATGCGGGTCAATGTCTACCTTGGTGGAACCACCAATTGCGGTGACCCGCTGGGAGACTGGTGGAAGGCCTACAAACCCAATGCAGAGATTGCACCGAACCTGACGGTGCGCGGCATCAAGATATTCACGGATGGTGGCTCGTGCAAGATTCCTGCCGTGAGCATGCAGTATCCCGGCGGCGGCTACGGAGATCTCTTCTTCACGCAGGATCAGCTCAACCAGTTGGTATCCGATATCCAGGGCGCGGGATTCCAGGCTGGCATCCACGCGCTGGGCGACCGCGCCGTCGAGGAGGCTCAGAATGCCATAGCCGCGGCCCTCAACGGTCAGCCCAACACGTACCGCCATCGCATCGAACACAATGCCGTGATCCGGCCTGACATGCTCGCGCGCTACAGCCAGATTGGAATCGTGCCCGTTATCTTCGGTGCATATTCCACGTGTACGCGCACGGCCAACGCCGGCCAATTCAAGTACCTGATCCCCGAGCAGTACGGCCGCTGGGAATGGCCCTGGCGCGCGTTGGTGGACGCGAATCCGGGACTACCCATCGCCTGGCACGCGGACTATGGGCCGTTCCACTGGCTCAATCCATTCTATATTCTGTGGGGTTTCGTCACGCGCAACGAGGTCAACACGGACGGGTCCATTTGCGTCGCTCCGGACTGGTTCAAGGAAGGAGCCATCCGCGTGGACGAGGCCCTGCCGATGATGACCATCAACTCGGCCTACGCACTCTTCATGGATAAGGAGGTTGGCAGCCTTGAGCCGGGCAAGTTCGCCGACCTGGTTATCGCCTCCTCCGACCCGCTCCACACACAGACTGAAGCCCTCAAGGACATCCAGGTCTACATGACCATGATCGGCGGCAAGGTCGAATACTGCGCCGCAGGACATGAGAGCCTGTGCACGACGGGCGCGCCTTCGACTTCTTCGCCGGCCGCACCTGCACCAAGTGTTGCCGTATCATCTGTAACTGCGACGGCCTCAGCACAGCTTTCCGATTCTCCGGCCAGCAACGCCTTGGATGGAGACCCCGAGTCGATTTGGAACTCTGGGCAAGATGCCCCGCAGTGGATCATGCTGGACCTGGGCGAGCCCAAAACGATTAAGTCGTTCAGACTCAACATTTCGCAATATCCCGAGGGCGAGACCGTACACCAGATCTGGGTGGGAGCCTTCCCGGATAAGCTGAAACGTATCTACGAATTCTCAGGCTTTACAAAGGATCCGGGAACGCTCGTCTACACCCCGACCAGCCCGTTGAACGGAATTCAGTACATCAAGATCCTGACCACCAACAGCCCATCGTGGGTCGCGTGGAGGGAAATAGAGATCAAGTAATCCAAGTGAATTGCGCATCGCCGTGTCGACCGAATCCCAAGGACATTCCTGAACAGCCGGCTGGAACACCGTGCCGGATCAGGAAAGAGCTCATAGGGTCGAAAACCTAGACCCTGACGGGCCCATATCACGGTATGCTTGGGCGACCGGAGGGTGACAGGCGATGGGGCGAAGACTGCAGCGTGCACATGCCGTTCTGGCAGGGATGGGAATAGACGTACTGAGCGCAATGCGCTCGCTGCGTGGCTTGCCGCGCTATTTCGCCAACCTGCGCGCGCTTGAAGAGCAGAAGAAAGCCGCGGGCAGCGAATGGCCAATGGGTATGGCCTATCCGTGCTTGACGGACTGGTCGGCAGGGGCCGGGATGGCTTCCGGTCACTACTTTCACCAGGACCTCCTGGTAGCCAGGCGAATCCGCGAGAATCAACCGCGTGAGCACGTCGATGTGGGCTCCCGCATCGATGGATTTGTGGCGCACGTCGCCGCGTTCCGCCCGATCACCGTGGTGGACATACGCCCCATGTCAGGCTCGATCCCCAATATCATGTTCGTGCAGGCCGATATGCTGGGTACCCTTCCATCGAATCTGGAGAGCTGCTGCGATTCGCTTTCGTGCCTGCACGTGATCGAGCATTTTGGGCTGGGACGCTACGGGGACCCCGTAACGTATGATGGGCACCTGCTGGGGCTGAAGAACCTGGAGCGCATGCTGAAAAGTGGCGGCAAGTTGTATCTCTCGGTGCCGATCGGCCCGCAGCGCATCGAGTTCAATGCTCACCGGGTGTTCTCGGCGGCATATGTGCTGGAGCTGCTGGAGCATGCCTACCGCCTGGATCAGTTTTCCTTTGTAGACGACAGCGGCGACTTGCATGAGAATGTGCGCATGACGGAGAGCGATGCCAGGCAGAGCTTTGGTTGCACATATGGATGCGGGATCTACGAGATGACAAAGGTGTGACGTCCCGACTCCTGCCTCGCGCAATTCCCTTCCTCTGGAGCCGAGGTGAGTGAACCGCAGGCCATTTGTATTTGGAGACAAGAAGAACTCGGACGGCATCGCCGTCCGAGTTCTTCTTGGGTCAGAGTAGCTCAAGCCCTACCGGAAGCGGAATACAACTTCCGGCGATGTCGAGCCGTCACTGAAGGCGACGTACATCAAGCGACAGGAACCGGCGTACGAAGACGGCGTCTTCCAGAGCGCGATCCATTCTCCGTCCGGCGTCACGCGAACTGCGGCCTTGCCCGGCCCAACCTCCTGGACGGCCGTGGCGACGTCACCGACCTGGGACTGGCAGTCAACTTCATAGGAGAAAATGCCGCCAAAGACGGCCGGATCCGTGATCGGGGAGCCATCGGGCATGGACAGCGTGAACTTCACCGGTATGGTCCGCCCGGCGCGCAGGAACTTGTTGTTCTTCTCAATGGGCGGGAAGAAACCCTCAAAAACGATCTGCGACTCGGTCGAGAAATCCGCGCACACCGGCGTGCTTACCAGGCCGGCTGCATCTGTGCCCTTGACGCAGATCTGCACGTCACCGACTTCGTTCGTGGTGAAGGTACCGGTGACGGCTTCAGTAGGCGAGTCGAAGGCGCCATCAACGGCAGCCAGGGCCGCGTACGTTCCGCCATTCACGCTGAACTCCGCCGACTGAATATTCGAGCCGCCCGTCAGCGCGTCGTTCACATTGGCAGTGACGGTAACCAGGTCCCCCACCTGGGCCGGATTTGGCGATGCCGCCACTGAGGATACGACCGGCGGCTGCAGGTCGGCCTGGGCGAAGGCGCTTACGGTCGGCACGGCGGCGATCGCCAATGCGGCCGCGAGCATTACGGATAGTACCTTACGTTTCTGCTGCATGATTTGGTGCTCCTTTCCCTTTTTCAAGGTTGGTACGGGATCAGCAGAGCCCGCACGCCCCTCGAAACGGATGACGTCCCTCTGCTGTTACTGCCGTGTGAGATCTCTAGGGGAATACTTATTCTGCCCGCAAGCGGCGGGGACGCGAACATTAGCTTTCGTTCATCTGACCGGTAGGCCGTATACTTGCACGTTGGAGGAACCGGGCAGCGCCCGTTGCGCCCGTGAGAGGAACCTTGCTTTCGCGAACCGGTACTTCGCGCCTGATCGCTCTGGCAATACTTGCTGCCGGTTGCCAGATAGCGCCCGCACCTGTTTGCTTTGCGGCAGATACTGTGCGCGTCTTTGAGGCGGCCAATGTTGTCGAACAATGGATCAACTACATATGGCTTGAAATCCCAAAATTAACCGTCCAGGGCACCTTCCCCGGGAGGCTGTTCGTCGCCAGCGCCGATCCGGTTGGAGTCATCGTGCCCACCATGATTGACCTTCCTTGCGAGACCGCAGGTGAGCAGGCGGTTGAGTATGTCCCGGCTCCAGTCGACATCCAGTTCACGGACACCGACACTCTGCAAACCAGCTACAGCTGGAAGTCTTGCGCGCGCTGCTCCGAGTGCTATATGCAGTGGACGTTCAAACTCGACCTCAAAGGCAGGCTGGGAGACGGATCCCTGGCGGCCGACTTGGTGCTCAATGAGACCTTCCACAGCGGGCCGATGAAGATCGTCAGCCTCAAGCTAGCTGACGCAACTCTTGCCTGCACGGAGCCGCGCTTGACGTGTCGCGCCGGAGGCGACTGCAACGAGATACGCTTAGAGGCCAGGCGATGAGGCGGAGGCCTCCATACCTTCACCCTTCAACAATGCGCGGCGGCCTGCGGGCGGCATAGTTGACCAGACCTCTCTTTGCACGTACAATCACATGCGAAATGTGCGAGATCGACCGTCAGTTTGCCGGTTTTTTCCGCCCCGATCACGATCCTCCGCTCGGGCGCTTCCACGCGTTCGCATAGCTTAGAGCTGGCTCTTTCGTTATATAGGAGGATTCTAACAATGGCTACACCCATCCTTTCCAAGCGTGCTCCTGCCTACGCTGAGGTTCCCGACGAGAAGTGGAACGACTGGCGATGGCAGCTAAGCAACCGATTAAATTCCGTCGAGGACTTCGAGCGTATCCTTCCGCTGACGGCTTCCGAGCGAAAGGCGCTGCAGACCAGCGGCCTATTCCGGGTCGATATCACCCCGTACTTCATCTCGCTGATTGACCCGGATGACCCGAATGATCCGGTGCGCAAGCAGATCATCCCCACGGACGCCGAGATCGCGCCCTTCACCGGCATGATGGAAGACTCTCTCGCGGAAGACCGGCACTCTCCCGTGCCGGGCCTGGTGCACCGCTACCCCGACCGCGTGCTCATGCTGGTCACAACCCAGTGCGCCTCATACTGCCGCTACTGCACGCGCTCGCGCATTGTCGGCGACCCAAGCCAGACTTTCAGCCGCAAGGAATTCGAGATGCAGCTGGAGTACCTGCGCAACACGCCGCAGGTGCGTGATGTGCTGCTTTCCGGTGGAGACCCTCTCGTGCTGGCTCCCAAGATCCTGGAAGAGATACTGACCCGGCTGCGCGAAATCCCGCACATTGAGATCGTTCGCATCGGCTCACGCGTACCGGTCTTCATGCCCATGCGCATTACCCAGGAACTGTGCGACATGCTCGGGCGCTTCCACCCGTTGTGGCTCAACATCCATGTTAACCACCCCTCGGAGATCACCCAGGAATTGGCCGAAGCCTGCGACCGGATGTCGCGGGCGGGCATACCGCTTGGCAACCAGTCCGTCCTGCTGGCGGGCATCAACGACTGCGTGCATATCCAGCGTGAGCTGGTGCAGAAGCTGACGCGCATCCGGGTGCGGCCGTACTACCTGTATCAGTGCGACTTGGTAGAGGGCGCCGGGCACTTTCGCACCCCGGTCGCCAAGGGCGTTGAGATCATCGAGGGTCTGCGCGGCCATACCTCAGGCTATGCAGTGCCGCAGTTCATCGTCGATGCCCCGGGCGGCGGCGGCAAGATCCCCATGATGCCGAATTATTTCGTGAGCGAATCTGATCATAAGGTGGTGTTGCGCAACTACGAGGGCTATATCACCACCTACGAGGAGCCCATCGCATACACGCCCCACGATCCGAAGACCTGCAAGTTCTGCCAGAACAAGCGCCCCGAGCCGGGACAGACCGGGATCACCGGCCTGCTAGACGGGGAGGAGATGTTCATCAAGCCGGTCGGCTTCGATGAGATGCACGACCGCCACGGCATCCAGCACCGGCTCAAGGACGAGAAGAAGTGGCAGCCGCTGGGCATCGGCGCGGGAGAATCCAATCCGAAGTAAGATTAGGGGTGCGGAATGTGCGCAATGGCACGACCGTGAAGGAGACCAAGCTCATGAATGAAAAACACACGCCCCTGCACGCATTACACCTGCTTACGTTCGTGGTGCTGGGGGCCGCGATCCTGCTGGGCGCCTGCGCGCCAGGCATGACGCAGGAGCAGATCCAGGCACTTGTGAAGGACTCGGTGGCTGCGACGGTCGAGGCCCAGAACGGGATGGGCACCGCCGTCGCCAGGACCGTGGAAGCCATGCAGCCGGCTGCCAGTGCGACGCCCGCCGGCGCCCTCAAGCTGCCCACGCTCACGCCCTTCCCAACTGTGACTCCGTTCGTCGTGCAGTCCAGCGGGGGCGGCAGCACCGGCGGCGGGGGAAGCTCGGGCGGCAATGTACCGGACTATGCCTGCAGCTTCACAGAGGTTAAGCCACAATTCAATACATTCAAACCGAACGACTACATCGACTTCGTCTGGATCATCACCAACACTGGTAAAAAGACGTGGCCGAGCGCCCTCGATCTGGATTTTGTAAACGGCACGCATATCAGCCCCTACATGGGTGAGGAACTGCCGGCACTCAAGAGCGGCGAGCGCGTGACGATCAGCTTTGAGGGGAATGCCCCGGCCGAGCCGGGTTTCTATCACATGAATTTCAAAGTGCAGGGCGGGCTATGCTTCCCGTTCACCGATATTGAGGTCATCAAGCCGCCGGGACAAGGCGGGTGAGCCGGGCGATCTGCAAACTGCAAGCCGCCCGCTGACGAAGGGAGGTGCCTACGAGGATCAACAGACGAGTTGCGCAGGCAGTAGGGGCTATGGCCATGCTGGCGATAAGCTGCGACGTGTCGTACATGTTGCCCTCAGGGCCGGGCCTCCCGACGACAGCGCCAGGCGCGCTTCAGGCGATTATCGCCGGCACAGCTGGCGCGGCGCAGACGCAGACGGCCGAGAAGATGCCGCCACCTTCGACGCCCACGCTCACACCGACTCCTACCCGCGTGCCGTCCGCCACGCCGACTTGGACTCCAACCTTCATCTATGTGATTCCCAAGGGACCGGGCCCAACGGCAAAGCCTGGCACGACCGCGACCGCGGAGATGAGTTCAAGCCAGTATGCTTGCGATTTGCTGGCACAAGATCCCGAGGATGGGACCAGGTTCAATCCCAAAGTATCGTTCGATGGGGTCTGGGAAGTTCGGAATATCGGCACGAAGAACTGGCCCGGCACGAACGTGGACTTTGTCTACGTGACCGGCGACAAGTTCCACGAGCAAGCGGTCTACGACCTCAGCGATACCGTACAACCGGGCAAATCGATCGACTTGATCGTCGACATGGTGGCGCCCAAGAAAGCGGGGACTTACGAGACCGAGTGGGCACTGCGGCGCAGCGGGCAGCTCTTCTGCCACTTGACGATGACGATCGTTGTGAAATAGCCCCGCAGCAATGTCTGGGGAATCAAGAAGGCGGCCGGGAGGCCGCCTTCTGCTTTCATTTGCGGTGTGCTATGCCGCCGGGGGCACCGGCCCAGACACATCGGCCGGGGCAGCCTTCTTCTTGCGCAGCGTGACAAAGCCGACGACGATGGGGATAATGACGAAGATGATGCCCGCGCACAGAAGCGCGAAGGCAGTCGTCGATGACATCGGCGCGGTGTTCGTGACGCCTCCCCATTCAGTGGTGACCGGTGCGCCCGCGGCCGCCAGAGCGCCAAAGATGCACAGGAACAGCCCCGGACATCCGCACAAGAGGACGGCAGCGACGGTGGCAATGATGCCTTTAGTTTGGTTAGTCATGATCTCTTCTCCATGATGAATGATGTTGCAGCATTGTACTCCAGCGGGCGCACGTGTGCGAGATGTGGGGGCGATTGCGGGGGTGCCTGTGATCCATTCTCAAGCCGACTCAACCCCTCAGGGCCGCACCCAGCTCCTGCTCCAGCTTCTTGACGACGCGATTGCGAATGGCAGCGGCCTCGGCATCCGTGAGAGTCCTGTCTTGCGCCTGATATGTGAGGCTATATGCCAGTGACTTCTTGCCGGCGCCGATTTGCTCGCCACGATACAGGTCGAAGAGCCGCGCATTGACGAGAGACGGCCCGCCGGCCTCGCGAATGAGCGCCTCGACTCGAGCCGCGGGGACAGCCTCATCCAGGATCACTGCAATATCCTCCAGCACGGGTGGGAATTCAGCGACGGGCGTGAGCTGGAACGACACCCCAAGCTCACGCATGGCATCCAGATCGAGCTCAGCCACCAGCACGGCGGCGGGGCCTAGATCGTAGCCCTCTCTGGTGACCGGGTGCAGCTCGCCGAATGTGCCAAGCTGACGGCCATTTGCCGTTACCTCGGCAGACTTGCCTGGATGTAGATATGAAACGCCCGAGGCGGGGGCAAAGACTACATCACGGAAATGCAGGCCGTGGAACATCAATTCCAGCCGGCCCTTGAGGTCGTAGAAATCATACGGTTGGACCTCGTTCGCGTCCCATGCCTGCTCGTGCCGAAGTCCCGTCATTGCCAGGGCCAGCCGGCGCGGCTCGTTGGGAAGTTCGCGCCCGGACGGCTCAAAAACCGGGCCGATCTCGAAAAAGGCCAGGCGTTCACTCCATCGGATGTTGCGCTCGAGGCTATC
>DATDCZ010000197.1:0-10282 GCA_036524055.1 Anaerolineales bacterium
CAGGCGACGCTCTTCCTGCTGCTCTACCTCGCCTGGACCTATCGCAAGGTGTGGAGGCGCGGCCTGGTTCCGCTGGGCACGCTCGCGGCCCTCACCCTCCCGATCAGTCTGGTCGGAACTCCCATCCTTCTGGTGCAATGGCTCGACAACGTCCTCCGACCCTCCGATCAGAACCGCTACTTCTGGAGCATCAACAACGTCTCACTGACGGCGAACTGGGGTCTGTTCCTCGGGGGCGGCGCGCTGATCCTTTCAGGTCTGTTGCTGGTGTTCTTGTGGAAGAGGGGCACGATCGGCTGGACCTACGATCTGACGACCTCGGCCCTGCTCCTATTCGCCATGTTCGCGCTGCCTTATGCGAGCCAGCAGACCGTCGCCGGCGGGCTGGCGTTCATCCCAACCTGGCCGGGCTTCATCGTTCAAACCCTCGGTCTCGTGTTGGCGTGGCGGGCATCCGTGCCGACGGAGCTGATCCACCTCGCGGCCTTCCCTCTATCACTGCTTTCGCTGCTGTTCGCGGCTCTCGAGGCGCGCGCCCGGCACGGCCAGGCTGTACATTGAAGCACAGCATCCAGCCGGGCCGCTCGAGCAGGGTACTTGCCACTTCTCTTGCCGCGCTGATCCTCCTACCCATCACCATCTGGTTCATTGGCAGCCGCCTCGTCCCCTCGGCCTGGGATTTTCGCAACAACCTATGGGGGCCCGCCTACCTGCTGGTGCACGGGCTGAGTCCCTACAACATTCATGTGATCTTTCAGGGCAGCAACGCCATCTGGATGCCGACGATCGTTGGCGCCCTCTTTCCCATTGGCTTCCTGCAACTGCAGTGGGCCTCCAATCTGTGGTTGCTACTCAGCCTTGCGGCCCTCTATCTGACCGTGGCCCTGCTGGCCGCGCCTTTCAAGAAGCCGCCGGTATGGACCATCCTGGCGGCGCTCGCGCTGGCGATATTCCCCTCTACCCTCTCGCATCTCCGCCTCGGACAGGCTTCGCTGCTCGTGTGCCTGGCTCTGGTGCTGCTTTCAGTCCGGCGGGCTCAGCTTTCCGCATCCGCCGCAGGTGCCCTCCTGGCGCTCTCGCTGGCCAAGCCGCAATTGCTGCTCTTCTTCCTGCCTGTGTACCTGCTGGTCACATATCGCGAGCAGGGTCCCGGCAGGATGCTGCGCGTCATGCTGTTCACCGCGCTCTGGTCGCTGGCATTTTGCATCCCGCTGTTCGTCGCCTTCCCGAATTGGATTCCGGATCTCCTGCATAACCTGGCGATCAACAATCCGTGGTTCTACCCCTCGCTGTACTCACTGCTGGTATCCACGCTTACGTCCGGAGTCTGGGCGGCTGCACTCGCTGGCGTGTATCTCGTCCTCGGGCTCGCTATCGCCGTGTGGGCGGCCTTCAAGCTGGACGGTCTCGAGGCTCTGCTGTGGGCCCTTGCACTCACCACCGTGTTCTCCCCGGTAATCTGGTCGTGGGATTTCGTGCTGCTTTATCCGCTGCTCGTATTCATGGCCTTCGCCTCGAAGTCAAGGTCGGGTGCCCGGGTCCTCTATTGCGGATATGCCGCATGTACAATTGCATTCATGCTCATAAAGATACGGGGGTTCGTTGGAGATCAATTTGCCATGTGGGTACCGCCGTTCCTGATCGCCACGCTGGTCATCAGCCGGCTGCTCTCCCGATCCGCTGCCCGGCGCCCACAGCTCGCACCGGCTGATCTGCGCCCCTAGGCAACCTCCCCAACTGATGTTTCCAGGCTCGCGGGGCGGTCAATAAGAAGAAACGTCGTAGCCGGTGGAAGTCCGCGCTGTCCGCACCTTCCACCCCACCACACCGACATCGCAGGGAGAAACGTCCGTTGCCTCTCATAAGACGCCGCTTCGACAGAGACTATTTCAACTCGGCCTTCCATCGGGCGCATGCCCACTCGCCGCGCAACACGCAGCGGCTCAAGCTGATCATGAAGCACAAGCGCGGCGGCAGGCTGCTCGAGATCGGCACCGGAGGCGGAGATTTCCTCGAGCGCGTGGCTCCCAGGTTCGATGTGCGCGCCATCGACATATCGCCCTACGCCGGCTCGCGGTTGCCGCAGGCGCTGCGGGAGCGCATCACCGTGGGCAACATTGAAGAGCTCGCGCTTCCGGCGTCCGCCTACGACGTCATCACGGTGTTCAATGTGCTGGAGCACCTGCGGCAGCCCACCGAGGCCATTCGCAAGCTGGTAGGCGCGTTGGCGCCCGACGGCATCCTGGTCGGATCGATGCCCTGCAACGCCGGTTGGCTCGGCTCGACCTACACGAAGGTCACCGAATTCTTCGATCGCACCCACATTTCCTGCTACAAGGTGTCGGCCTGGCGTGAGGCTTTCGATGCGGCCGGGCTTCCGGATACCCGTTTCTTTGGTGAGGTCCTGTTGGATGGCCTTTTCTGCCTGTACATCTTCACGCCGCGATGGCCGCATCTTTCGCTCAACTTGATGTTCCTGGCGCGCAAGCAAGCCTGAGGCTCCGCAGCCAGCGACCGCAATTGGACAGCGGATAGAATGTCTTCGATGAAACGGCCCAACACACTCTCATGGATCGCCGTGGCCGTGTTCCTGGTCGGCGTTGCATACGATCTCGGCCTGCAGGCGCTGAACCGATCCTACGCGCGCGACGGGGTGTATTTCCATCCCTGGTCCTCCGAGGTCATGATGCAGACCGTCCCGATCGAGGATCTGCGCCTCGAGCCCCTGACCACGCTCGCGTACATCCACATCCAGCCCCCGGGTTTTGACTTCATTCGCGCAGCCCTGGCGCAACTCTGGCCGGCCCTCGAGATCCACGAGGTCCTGAAGCGGGTCGACGCCGGGATCTATGTGCTGTACGCGCTGCTCTTCGGCATTATGGGCAGCCTGGTGTTCCTGTGGATCGCCCATAGGGGCGGGGTGGTCCTTGGTCTGCTTGGGGCTGCACTGCTTTACGTTCATCCAGCGATGGCGTACTACGCCACGTTTCTTGACAGCACATTTCTCTCCGCTTTGCTCATCCTGTGGCTGTACTTCCTCCTCTGGCGGCTGAAGCAGGGTCATCCAGTGCCGGGCATCCTCCTCGCCGCAGCTTTCCTGGCGCTGTTCTTCACCCGTTCCATCTTTCAGTGGCCGTCGCTGTTGGTGCTTGCGCTGGCGCTCTTCCTGTTGGGGCTGCCGCGCAAGCAGCTGCTCATCTTCCTGCTGGTCAGTCTCTCCATCAGCGGCCTGTTCCTCGCCAAGCAGCTCCGGCTATTCCACACCTTCTCCACCACCACGTTCACGGGCTACAACCTGGCGCACTCCATCGGTGTGGGTCCGGACGCGGCGACCTATTCTGCCTATCTGCCCGAGCAGCAGAACGTGACCGCCACCTACGGCAAGCTTCCGAGTGTGCTGGTCCGCAAGACGAAGCTGGACGGCCTGCGGAATTTCAACAACATCGCCTATCTCGAGCTCAATGCTCAGCTGCTCGAGGAGTACAAGTCGAAGCTCTTGACCATGCCGGTCGGGGAGCTGGCGCGAACCTACGCGGAGAACGTCGCCATCTACTTTCAGCCCTCCACCGAATACCGCGACTCGAACGTGATCGTCGAGCGCCTGCCGTGGAAGAAGCCCTATAACGCCGTGTTCTCAGCCCCGGTCCTGCCGGTCCTTCTTGCCGCGGCTTTGCTCATCGGCCTCCTCGATGCGATCCAGAGCCGTTCCCTGAAGCCGGCGCTCGGCTTCGCGCTGCCCGCCGTCTACATCTTTCTGTCATCCGTGCTGTTCGAAAAGAGCGAGAACATGCGCTTCAAATTCTGGCTGGAGCCGGTGATGTACGTCCTCATCTTCTCGCAGTTGCTGCTGCTCGCCCGCTGGGCGGAACGTCGTCTCCGGCGGCGCATCCTGTGAGTCTGCTGCGGCTGCGTCAGGCTCGGCATGTTGGCGTGGGTATAATGAGGCCCGCATCCGCATAAGCCGCGCGGATGCCGCCACTCTCGGTCGGTGATCATCATACAATGAAGCCATCATGGCCATCGGTCATTGGGGGAATAGCCTACTTGCTCCTGGCAGCACTCTGGCTGCTGTGGCGCAGCCCCGCATTCCCGAACATTAGCCGGCCTTCTTACCTGCAGCCATTGGGCGACGTCGTGCTCCTCGCGCTGGGGGCAATAATGCTTGCCGCTGTGATCCTCGCGAACGCCCGCCAAATGCGCCGCGCGGCGCGGGAGCGAGAGCAGGATCATGAGGCGCTGCTCCGTCAGAAGTCGTATGTGAACGCCCTGGCGCACACCGCACGACAGGTCAATCTCGATCGCCGGCTGCCGGTGGTACTGCAGTCGATCTGCGGCGAGGCGGCCATCGCCTTGGGGATGGATGGCGCCATCATCGCCTTGTGCGATGCCGGGCAGCGCACATTGGAGCCCGCGGCCAGCTTCGGATTGTTGGGCGAGCTGGCCCGGTCGTTCAAGACGGTTTCATACGCCGGGACCGACATTCGCGCTGGGAGTCGGAATGAGATGAGCATTCTCCCCGCCGGCTGTCCTGAACCGGTTGCCAGACTGTATTCCGAGCTCCACGACGCCGGGAATTTCAGATCCATTGTCCACCTCCCGCTGCTGGATGGGCAGGAGACTCTGGGCATATTCGACCTTTTGGCGCGCCTCGAGCTGACCGGGTTGACACCGGAGCAGACCGCGGCGTTCAGGAGCTTTGCGGCGCAGGCCGCGGTGGCGATTCGGAATGACCGGCTGCTGGCCGATAGCCGCGACATTCGTTCGAAGCTCGACACGCTTCATCTCGGCGACCTGGCCATCCTCTCCAGCCTCGATCTGGTCACAACCTTGAGGGTCTTCCTGCGACAGGTTGTCGAACACCTCGGGGTTGACGCGGCTGACGTCTTGCTGCTGAACCCTGCCAGCCAGCTGCTGGAATACGCGGCCGGCACAGGCTTTCAGACAGGAAAACTTGAAACCTCTCGCGTTGCCCTCGGAACCGGATTCTCAGGTCGCATTGCGCTCGAACGAAAAAGCCTGTTCGTGGCAGACGTCAATGACGCCAAACCCTTCACGCGCCGGGAACTGATCCTGGGCGAAGGCGTGGTTACTTATTACGGCATGCCGCTCGTCGCCCGTGACCGCGTGCTGGGAGTGCTGGAGGCCTTTCATCGGCGCAGCTTCCAGCCTGACCGCGATTGGACTGCATTCCTGGAGACCCTGGCAGGACAGGCCGCCATCGCCATCGATAACGCCACGCTTTACTCAGATCTGCAAAAGGCGAACCAACAGCTCTCCGTGGCGTACGACCGCACTCTGGAGGGCTGGTCGCGGGCGCTGGATCTGCGGGATAGGGAGACGGAGGGCCACACGCAGCGCGTCACCGACCTGTGCCTTCGCCTGGCGCAGGCGCTGGATGTGCAGCAAACCGATCTGGTTCACATGCGGCGCGGCGCCCTGCTGCACGATATCGGCAAGATGGGAATCCCCGACCAGGTCCTGCTGAAGCCGGGCGAGTTCGATGCCGACGATCAACGCATCATGCAGGCTCATCCGGCCCTGGCATTGGAGATGCTGTCTCCGATTACGTTCCTGGAGCCCGCCATGGATATTCCCTACGCCCATCACGAACGCTGGGATGGGTCGGGCTATCCACAAGGACTGCGGGGCGAAGCCATTCCACTGGCGGCGCGCATCTTTGCCGTGGTGGACGTCTGGGATGCAATGACGTCCGATCGGCCGTATCGCAAGGCGCTATCCGAGCAGGATGCTCTGCAATTCCTGCGTCAGGGCGCGGGCCACCAGTTCGATCCGCGCGTAGTGGATGTGTTCCTCAAGCTCATGACCGGCGCCGCGCCGGGCGTGAATCCGGCCGAGGCCGATCCGGCCCGCGGCGAGGCGGAGACGGTTTAGGCCGAGGCGCCAGAGTACTGCCGCAGTCCCACCTTCCACACGACGCGCGAGGCTGCCAGCAGCGCAACGGCCAGGGCGGCTGCGATCAGGAAGGTCTGCGGGCTGAGTCGACCGGTAAGCGCCTCCACCGGAACGGTGGTGACGAACGCCACCGGGACGATGAAGCTGAGCGTGAATCGCAGCCACGGCGGATACAGGCTGATGGGCCAGCGCCCGGCCTCGTACATGCTGCGGAAGATCTCCAGGATGTTCTCGACACGCACGAACCAGAAGGACAGCGTGGCCAGGATGGTCCAGAACGAATAGATGATGGCGCTGCCCGTCAACAGCATGCCCACGAATAGCGCCGCCTGCGAGAGCCCGATCTGGGTCCCCAGCCGCGTCAGCGCCACGATGAGTACGCCGAAGCCCAGGCCCACGTCGATCAGCCTCCAGATATCCACTGACTGGAGACTGTTCAGCAGCTGCGCATCCGCCGGCTTGACCAGCATGAAATCCAGCATGCCGTCGCGAACGGACATGATGAACTGTTCCATGCTGGGATACACCACGAGGCCGATCAGGCCGCCAACCAGCGTGTATACGCCTACCAGGGCCAGCACCTCATCCGGGAGCCAGCCTCCCAGCGAATGGGTGTACGTGAAGATCACCGCCAGGCCGCCCAGGGCCATGCCCAGTTGCAGGATCGACTGGAAGAGATGCACGAAGAAGTTGAAGCGGTACTGCATCTCCCCCATGGCGCCGATGCGGAAGTACATGCCGAAGATGCGCAGGTATCTCATGCACCGACCGCCGAGTACAGCCTGATGCCTGCTCTCCAGATCACGCGCATCAGCCCATACGCAAGCCCAACCCAAACGACTTGGGCCGCCAGGCCGAGCAGCGCGTCCGTGGGCGAAAGCCGGCCGAGGATGAGTTCCACCGGGAATCCGAGCATCCAGCGAAACGGAAGGATCGAGGCAGCGATCTGCAGCGCGTGAGGAAAGAGGCTGAGCGGCGCCACCTGACCGGAGAGGAAGAGCACCAGCACAAAGTAGCTCTGGTTGATGGCACTCACGCGCGTGGTCCAGAACGCGGCCTGCGCCAGCGTCCATTCCAGCAGAAAACGGAGCAGGAACGCCAGCACCAGAGCAGGGATCGCCGCCAGGAGCGCCCAGCCGCGAGGGGACATCACCGGATGGAAGATGGCCGCCAATACGACCGCCACCACCAGCATGAAGGGCATGGTGATGGCCTTTGAAGAAATGTTATCTGCAATATCCGCGTGGATGGGGTGGACCGGCCGCAGCAGCGCAGGCGAGAGCAGGCCCTCGCGCACGCGGTAATCGTACTCGTACATGATCCATGTATAGGACGTGTTCTCCACCAGCATCAACACGATGAAATACGCCGCAAACTCCGCCGTGGTATAGCCTCCAGCGCTCCCACCTCCGCTCTCGGCGACCACGGACCACACAACGAGATACACAAGCGGCTCGAGCACGTGGCCGATCATCCAGATGAACAACGAGGCGCGGTACTGGACCATCGTGGCGAAGGTGGTCTTGAACTGCTGCAGGTAGAGCGGCACGAGCGCCTTCACTCAAGCTCCTGGGCAAAAACCCGTTCGATGACTTCCTCGATCGGGGAATCTTCAACCAGCAGATCGACGACGGAGAGGTCAGCCAGCATGCGCTCGGTGATCCGGGCGGTCTCGGCCTTGGGCACGCGCAGGGTGTAGCGGCCCTCATCCGATGAGACCAGCTCGCCGTAGCGACCCAAGTCCGCGCCCGGCTGATCCAACTGCACCACGATGGTCTTGTGCGAGGTGAACTTCTGGACCAGGACAGATAGATCGCCATCAAACAGCAGCCGGCCGTGATGGATGACCACCACCCGCTTGCACAGAGCCTCCACATCCGCCATATAGTGACTGGTGAGCAGTACCGTGGCGCCAAACCGGCGGTTGTACTCGGCGATGAAGTCCCGAATGCGGCGCTGCATGGTCACATCGAGGCCGATCGTGGGTTCGTCCAGGAAGACGACCCGGGGCCGGTGCAACAATGCAGCCGCGATCTCGCACTTCATGCGCTCGCCCAGCGAGAGATTACGAACTGGCTTGCGGAGCAGCGGAGCCAGTTCGAGCAGCTCCGTGAGCTCGTCCAGCGCGTGACGATAGTCGGCGGCCGGAATGCGGTAGATCGCACGATTCAGCTCAAAGGAATCCAGAGCAGGGATATCCCAAACGAGCTGATTGCGCTGGCCCATGACGAGCGTTATCTGCCTCAGGAACGTATTGAGGCGCCTTGAGGGGGTGTATCCAAGTACGCTTACTTCGCCGGCTGTGGGATACAAGAGGCCGGACAGCATCTTGAGGGTGGTCGTCTTGCCGGCCCCATTGGGCCCGAGGAAACCCACGACCTCGCCGGCGTCCAGGTCAAACGAAATGCTATCGACGGCGCGCACTTCCTCCCGAGACCGGTGCACGAGGCTGCGGACGGAGGCCATGAGGCCCGATTCGCGCTCGGTCACCTCGTAGACTTTGGTGAGGTCATCAATATGAATGACGGGAGAGGTCATGGTTTATTCTGTACCCGTAGGTAGGACTACTGGCAGTTGCCGTTGTCGTCGCAGAGGGGTTCGGGGAGGGGGCACTGAAGCGGGGCGGCAGGCGTCCGTATCACGCCGATGCCTTCTTCCGGCAGCGCCACGGCCCAGGCGCTGACGAGGTTGTAGCCAGCTTCGACGGACCGGCAACCGAGAACGATGGCATCGCTGGCATTTGGAAGTGGGGCCGGCCGACGACCCGGCAGCAGCACGTACACGTAACCCTCAGGCCCGATCAGCATGAAAGCCGTGCGGGGGTAGTCGCGCGCCGTGTAGGGCGCGTATCGCACGGGCTCCCCGTCGCCCTGACGATAGTGCATCGGATAGAGGATACGCCCCTGCAGCAGCGCTGCATCCGGTTGTCCAAGGAAGGTCTGCGCATCACCTGCCGCGCTCAGCTCGGGGACATAACCGCGCAACCTGGCAAGTAGCGCGCCGGGATCACTCGCCGCGTAGCGCGCGGGGTACAGCACGCCAGCCAGCGGCACCAATGCTCCCAGCACCAGGAGGGTGGCAAGAACAGACCACATTTGCATGCCGGGCAACCGCGGCCGTTGAGGGCCGGCGACCGACTTGCGACGCTTGGACGGCTTGTCCGCTAAGGCCGTGGTGCCCGCCGCCAGTACGGGTTCACGCCTCAGGAAAAGTCCAGCCGCAATGGTCAGCTCAGCCAGCGCTATGGAAAAGTATGCGATGAGGATCCAGTCAACCGGAACCAGGTATCTTCCGCCTGAAGTGCGCGCGAATGAGTCAGCAGCCAGATAGAACAGCAGGGCAGCCAGGGGCAGCAGGCCGCGCGTCACGTCGCGTTGAACCGCCGTGCCCAGTCCGTACGCCGCAAGCGCCAGGCTGATCAGCAGCATCAAGATGGAGATGGGACTCATGGCCCCATTCCAATGCGGGCGCCAGAATTGCTCTCCCTGCTTGACCACACTCTTGATCGTCAAGAGCTGCGGCGAGTTTGGGAAGATGAGCGCAGAGGTTATGAGGTTGTGCAACAGATGATCTGCAACGAATGGTAATCCTGGATCGGCCGGCGGGGCGGCAGTCACAGGCGGAACGGGTTGGGCTGTGGTGGTCGCAGGCGGCACAATGGGTGCAGGCAACGGCTGAAGCCCATCCGGAATCGCAGTCGCAGCAGGCAGAATTGCGGGGTAGCGCTGGACGATGACATCGCGCACGCGCTGGCCATATAACTTCATGAGTGAGCCGGAGCTCGGGCCGAGTGTCATCCACGGCAGGACGGCAATGAGGAAAGCAACCAGAGACAATGCCCCGGCGCCCGCAGCAAACTTGCGTTGATCGCGATATACCCACAAGGCAAGCATCAGTGTGCCGCCCAAGATGAAGAGCACATGCGGGCGCAGCAGAGAGGTCAGCCCGAGCACACCCGCGGCCCAGGCTAGAGAATTGAGCCGTTGGCGCGGCGACTCGAGCCAATGGGTGGCCAACAGCAGATACACCGCGATACCGATAGCGGTCGGGAAATCGGTCAGCATGTGCTTGAAGGTGGCCGTGTCGATCCACGCGGAGGCGGGGAGGCTGGTGATGCCGCGCATGCTGATAAGAGCCGCCAATACCCCACCTGCTGTGCGGCTATGAAGCCGACGGCCGAGCAGATAGAGCAGGGCGGGAAACACGGCGAACAATGCGGCTTGGATCGACATGAGCTGCTGGTAATTCTGGCCGCCGAGCGTGTGCAAGTACACCAGGAAGCTCATGTACAGGGCGCGATCAAAGAACATGCGGTTGTAAATGCCCTGCCCGATCAGTGCGAACTGGCTGCCGAGGTCAAAAGTGATCG
>DATDCZ010000198.1:0-2315 GCA_036524055.1 Anaerolineales bacterium
TCACAGTTGTGGCGCGGCTTTGCCCGCGCCCTGCAGGAATCTGAAGTGATCGATGGACCCGGCCTCGCCCGGGCGATGGCGGAGGCGCGTGATACCGCCTACAAGGGTGTGGTCAAGCCGGTTGAGGGCACCATCCTCACGGTCGCCAAAGACACCGCCGCCGCGGCCGAACAGGTGCTCCGCGAAAGTCATGATCCGATCGTCATGCTGGAAAAGATGGTGCAGGCGGCCGATGCGTCGGTCGAACATACCCCGGAACTTCTCCCCATTCTCAAACAGGCCGGCGTTGTCGATTCCGGCGGGAAAGGTCTCTTCTTTATTATGGAAGGTGCGCTCCGCCACGTGCTCGGCCAACCTCTGGATACGCCCCTGGCGACCGTCAAGCCGCTCTCGGCGCTCAACCTGGATGCAGCCATGCAGGAAGTTGAGGAGGGCCAGGACTACGAAGTTGTGGTCGACTTCTTCCCCAACAAGGAATTCGAGGTGAACAAGTTCTACAGCCGGCTCGAGCAGATGGGCACCTCGATCCAGGTGGGCGAAGGCGAGGGCATGTACCGCATGCACATCCACGTGCCGCTCGACAAGCGCTATGAGCCCGTGGACTACGTCATGACCATCGGCACGATCACAAAGGTGGCCATGGAAAACCTCGTGGCGCAGATGGACGATGCGGGTGCCCGCGCCAAGGGAGGCAAGCTCGAATTGACCGCGGTCGAGCCGGGCCAGATCGGCGTTGTTGTCGTTTCGCCGGGTCCTGGCCTGAGCCGAATCTTTGCCAGCCTGGGCGCTGCGGCCATCGTCGAGGGCGGACAGACGATGAATCCCTCAACTCAGGAGATCCTGTCAGCCTTCGAGAACCTGCCGACCGACAAGATCGTCATCCTGCCCAACAACAAGAACATCATCCTGGCCGCCAACCAGGCCAAAGAGGTCACGGTGAAGCACGTTGAAGTCGTGCCCAGCAGATCCGTCCCGCAAGGCCTGGCTGCGATGCTGGTGCACGATCCTCAAGGGGATCTTGAGGCTGTGGCCGGCAAGATGAACAAGGCCCTGGGCAGTGTGCGCTGCGGCGAGATCACGGTTGCCACCCGGTCGGTCGAGATCGATGGCGTCAAGGTCAAGGAGGGCCAGGCCATCGGCCTGCTCGACGGGAATCTCGTGACCGCCACCGATTCGGTTGGCAACGCAGTGCTTGCGCTGCTGAAGCGCGCCAAGGCCGAGGATCACGAGCTCGTCACGATGATCCACGGCGAGGACTTGAGTGCTGCACAGGCCAACCAGATCGCCGACCTTGTCCGCGAAGCCTACCCGCGCCTGGAGCTTGAACTGCAGGATGGCGGGCAGCCGCATTACCCCTTCATTCTTTCCATCGAGTGAAACCCGCACTGTATGCGGTTTCATGCCGCCACTTTTCCGGCCTCTCGCAGCGTCGCGGAGGCCGGTTTTGTTGCGCGCCGGTTGAGGCTAACGCAGCATGAAACTGGGTATTGTCACTGACTCCACCTCGGATCTTCCCCAGGATCTGATCGACCAATATGGTCTGGAGGTCGTCCCATCCATCCTGGTGCTCGACGGCAGGGAATACGCGGATGGACCGGGGATCAGTCGCCAGGAGTTCTACGCCCGCCTGCCCCACTTCAAGATCCCACCCACCACCGCAGCCCCATCCATCGGTGAGTTCAGCTCGCGCTATCAGCGCCTTCTGGACAGCGGCTGCCAGCACGTTCTCTCGATACACGCCGCGGGCGCCCTCACGGCCATTGGCGAGGCGGCGCGCCAGGCCGCCCGGGACTTCGAAGCGCGCATCACGGTCATCGATAGTCAGTCCCTGACATTGGGGCTTGGTTTTCAAGTGCTGGCCGCAGCCGAAGCGGCTGCGAATGGACTGCAGGCCGCATTGGCCGCCGTCGAATCGACCCGCGGCAGGCTGCACCTGTTTGCGGTGCTCGATACGCTGGACTACGCCCGCCGAAGCGGGCGCATCCCGGCAGCCATGACCATTTTCGGCGGCATGCTGCACATCAAACCCATGATCGAGTTGACCCGGGGCGAGATCAAGTCAGTAGGAGCGCTGCGCACCACGGGTCAGGCCAACGCGCGCATGGCGGCGTTCTTCCGCTCAGGTGGTCCATTCGAACGGCTGGCCATTCTGCACACAGGCGCGGAGCCGCGCGCCCGCGAGTTCCTGCAGCAGGTCATGCGCGAAAGCAGCCGCTCCCTTCCCCGGGATATCCTCATGGTCAACGTCACACCGGTTATCGGCGCGCACGTGGGACCCAAAGGCCTCGGATTCGTTGCCGTGCGCGCCTGATTCG
>DATDCZ010000199.1:0-18116 GCA_036524055.1 Anaerolineales bacterium
ACAGCCTCCGCATATTTGACGAGAGTCGGAATCTCTGCCCTGGCAACCATTTTTACCTGCTCGCCGATTTCGCGGACTTCCGCCAGCTCATGCGACAGCATCTTGCGGATGACGTTCTCCAGCACACGCGCGTTGGCGGTCATTCCAACGTTTGCCAGCGACGCGGCCGGGAGGAGGAAGCGACACACATCCACGTACTGCGAGCGAAGGCGGCGATCAAGAGCATCATCGGACTCGTTCTCGCGGCGCGCGGCGCGGGCAATGACAACCTTGCTCACCGGTTCCAGACTATCGAGGTATGTGGAGAAGAGCAGCCGGCAGACCCTCAGATACTCCTCGCGGAGGGCATGGTCACTCAATTCCGAGGGTACATGGAAATCGTCCGGCCGCCATTTCTGGTAGCGGGTCGATTTCTCGGTATACGATGCCAGCCGATTGGACTCGATGCTTTCAATGGCCAGACGCGATACATTCTCGAAGGCCAGATGCAACACGGCGTGTTCCGCGACCGATGCGTGGCCATATCCGACCACCCATTTCTCGTGGAATTGAGCGGATTTCTCTTCGCTTAGACCGGACGCGATCTCACGGAAGGACTCGGGCGAACGCGAGGTCTTCGCGAAAGCGACCGCTATGGTTTCGGGGCTGAGTTCCCTGGGAGAAAGTAGGTAAATACGCCGTTCCTGCACGGGCGATCCTCTGGGGTCTACGGCATTATAGCTGATGGAACGCGGGGAAAGGCCCGGCAAATGGGAGGCGCATTTCAGGCAGACGCCTGGGGCGCAAGCAACTGGCGCGTCTGCTGTACGTCGCGCTCGATCTGTTCCACGAGATACGCTACAGAGGGAAAGCGCATTTCGTCCCTGAGGCGTTCGACGAAATCCAGGCGGACTTGCATGCCGTAGAGCTGCTGCTGGAAATCAAGTACGTGCGCTTCCACGAGCGGCTTATGCGCATCCGGATGGAATTGCGGACGAACTCCCACATTCACGGCGGCGGCATGACGTGCCCCATGCAGCCACGCCCAGCAGGCATAGATCCCGTTGGCGGGAAGAATCTTCTCTTCAGGATAATCTATATTGGCGGTAGGGAAGCCCAGCTCGCGACCGCGGCCATCACCCGCCACCACCGGACCCTCAAGACTATATGCATGACCCAGCAGCCCCGCAGCGGCTGCCACATCTCCGGTAGCCACAAGCTTGCGGATCTCAGTGGACGAGATCACACCACTTTCATCGCTGAGCGCTGGGACAACCTCTACCTCATAGTTCAAGAGGCGGCCAATTTCGGCCAGGCGGGCGGCGTTGCCCTCGCGACCTTTTCCCAGCGCAAAATCATAGCCGATCAACAGCCGCCGAAACCCGAGCTTCTGATGCAGCACTGCGACAAAATCCTGGGCGGACGTGCTGGCAGTGGCAGCATCAAAATGATAGGTGATTACAGTATCCACGCCCATATCGGACAGGAGGGCGGCGCGTTCATCAGCTGTGGTGAGGCAGCGCACGCGGCTATCTCCAAGCACCTTGGCAGGGTGAGGCCAGAATGTAAGAACTACAGATGGGATCCCGGCTGACCGCGCACCTGCAACAAGGCGTCGAACGATCTCCTGGTGTCCGCGATGGACACCATCGAAGACGCCGATGGTCAGCCAACTTTCGGGCAGGGAGATTCCCTCCAGGGAACGGACGTGGGTCATTTGCGTTGAGGACAAGCCAACTGGAGCTTCAAGGGACGGCAACTGCAAGAAGCGATTCTGCCGACGGAATCCCGATGACGTCTCGTCGCGCTTAGGAGAAGAATACCTTCTTCGGTTGCCACTCAGGTTCACCGGTCTCGCCAGTAACCAATTCCAACAGGGCCACCAACTCACCTTGCGTGCTGACACCCCGGACCATTCCCGGCTGCGCGTCCGGGCCAGCCTTGACGCGATGCCCGTGCCGCACATTTTCCACATCGTCCGGGCTGAGCTCAATGGCGGACCATTCGGCCAGGGCTTCGGCTGCGGGAATCAGATATTGGTACCAATTGCCGGCGTGGAAGGCTTCCTGGAGCTTACGCAGGGGTGTGGCCTCGCGAAGGGAAAAACGGCCGCTCTTCGTGCGCCGGAGGCCCACGAGATATGCCCCGCAACCCAGGGTGGCACCGAGGTCATTCGCAAGCGAGCGCACGTACGTGCCTGAAGAGCAGTGCACATCGATCACCACCTCTGGGGGCGCCCATTCCAGGACCTCCAGGTGGTGGACGGTGATCTTTCGCGGCGCCAGTTCCACCTCCTCACCCTCGCGCGCCATCTCATAGGCTTTACGCCCCTGCACCTTGACGGCGGAATATGGTGGAGGAACCTGCTCGATCTCGCCAACGAATGTCGCCAACACCTTCTCGAACTGCTCTTCGGTTACATTCACCGGTTGTTCAGGCTGCGTCACCTTGCCATCTGCATCAAAAGTATCGGTCGTCGATCCGAGGCGGATGATTGCCTGGTAGCGCTTATCGGAAGCCGATACGAACTCGCTCAACCTTACCGCTGGCCCAACGAGCACTACGAGGACACCGGAGGCGCGCGGATCGAGCGTGCCGGTATGTCCGGCACGCCGCAGACCTGTGCCGTTGCGGATCACCTGGACTACATCGTGTGAAGTCATCCCCACGGGCTTATCCACAACAAGCACGCCGGAGATGGCGTTCTTAACATCCTGGCTTTCCATACTCGCTGTCCTCCACTTTCGGTCCCGCCTTCGAGATGAGACCGATTTGGTCTTGAGTATTATAGAAGGAAGGATCCGCTAGAGGCTTAGCATTTCCTTAGTGCTTTTGAGCGCCGCCTGGGTAACCGCTTCGAGCGAGCCTTCGACATCTGCACCCGCGGCGGCGGCATGTCCGCCGCCACCGAAGCGCAGAGCTACTGCGGAGACATCGATGCCCGGTTCGAGGGCGCGCCAGGAGATCTTCACATGATTGCGCGGCTGCTCAACAAAGATCATGCCCACTTTGAATCCGTCGATGGCCGAAATGACGTTGATCAGATCGGCATCGTCCGTGCCGGAGTAGCCCACGCTTTTGCGATCTTCCTGCGTGAGCGTCCCATAGACAATCCCATCCTTGCGAGCGAGGCTTGAAAGCCCGCGGGCCCAATAACGAGCGGCGGCATAGGACCGATGCACGAGGCCGCGCATATACAGGTCGGGCATATCCACGCCACTCTCCATCAACGTGGCCACCTGGCGCATCGCCTCGGGTGTGACATTGGAGGTGCGAAAACCGAGGGTATCCGTGATGATGCCAGTGAGCAGGGCAGCCGCGATCGGGCTCGTAATAGCGTAGCCCCATAGAGGCAGGTGGTTGGTCAGGATGGCCGAGGTGGCCACCTCCTCGCCCTGGATGAGATTGAGGTCGCCGAACTTCTCATTCGTGATGTGATGATCGATATTGATGTCGGGCCGCCGGATATCCGCGAACATCTTGCCAGTGCGTCTGTAGTCAGCGCAATCAAGGGTAATGAAGGTGTCGAAGCCTGCTTCGAAACCTGTCTTGACCTGGTCCGCACCCTGAAGATGTTTGAAGGATGACGGAAGGCCGTCAGCCAGGACCATCTGTACCTGTTTTCCGGCTGCCTGCAGCGCGAGTCCCAGTCCCAGCAACGAGCCGACGGCATCGCCATCCGGCCGGATGTGCGAAGCAAGCAACAAGCTGCGGCTATCAGCGAGGCGCGTACCGATGGCCTGGCTAATATCACTGTTCATATTAGAAATTGAGTCTCCCTTTCGTATACAGCCCCACTAACGTACCCTATCCCGCCCCCCTGTTCCTACCGTGAAGGTTTACCCCAAGTCCAAACTCCCGTCAACAGCCTGACGGGGTCAGTCCAGTATGTATTACGAACTGCGAGCCCCCTTGTTTCGAATTTCCGCCAGTTTCCGTTCAATGCGGTCGGCGTTCTCCGGGGTCGGATCCCAGTGAAAACGGAGGCGTGGGAATGCGCGCAGTTCCACCCGCCGGGAGAGCTCCTTGCGGATGAACCCGGAGGCCGACTCCAGACCCTCCAGTATCTCGGCACTGCGCGAGCTGCCCTCCAGCGCGGAGACGTAGATGTCTGCATATGCCAGTTCCCGGTCGACGGTGGCGTCCGTAACGTAGATCATGTGCAGGCGCGGATCGCTGAGTTCCCGCAGGAGCATATCGGAAAGTTCCTGCTGGATACGGTCGGCAATCCGTCCCAAACGCTGCGGTGATGGCATGTCAAGAAGGCCCTTCGATGAGCACGATGCGGCCGGCATGCACCGGCTAGGATTTCTCCAGGGTATAGCAGACGAGCTGATCACCAACTTGAATATCCTGGAAATTCTTGAAGCCGACTCCGCACTCAAAGCCGGTACGAATCTCGCGCACGTCTTCCTTTTCATGGCGCAGCGACGCCATTTCGCCCTCAAAGACGAGGTCGGTCCCCCGATAGAGCCGCACCTTTGCGTTACGGTGCAATTCACCCTCCGTTACGCGGCAGCCCGCAACCCGGCCAAGCTTGGAGGCGGGGAAGACAGCCAGGACTGTGGCCCGGCCGATGACTCGCTCAACCTCGACGGGTGCGAGCATGCCCTTGAGCGCCTTCTCGATGTCTTCCGTCATTCGATAGATGATGTCATACAGGCGAATGGAAACCCCTTCCCCATCCGCGAGGCGCCGGGCAGCAACCTCTGCCTGAACGTTGAATCCAACAATGATGGCCTTGGATGCGGAGGCAAGCATGACGTCATTCTCGCCGATGTTGCCTGTCTCGGCATGCAGCACCTTTAGACCGATCTCGCCCTGGCCGAGTTTCTCCAGCTCAACCATGATCGGCTCCAAAGACCCCTGCACATCCGCCTTGACGATCAGCTGCAGTTCACGAGCCTCGCCCGCCTGCACGTTCGCAAACAGCTCCTCAAGCGAGACCTTCTTGCGCGATCGAGCGTTGGATTTATCGGCCTGGGCTCGCTCGCCAGCAAGGGCACGTGCCTCGCGCTCGCTATCCACCACCTGGAACACATCGCCGGCAGCCGGGACTTCATTCAATCCCATGACGGCAACGGGCATGGACGGTCCAGCCTGCTTTACTGGTTTACCCTTGAAATCGGTGATGGCTTTCATCTTGCCGTAGGCCCTGCCGGCCACTACGAGATCGCCGGATGCAAGAGTACCGTTCTGGACGAGGAGCGTCGCAATAGTGCCGCGGGATTTGTCCACCTCGGCTTCGATGACCGTGCCGATGACCTTTCCGGCAGGATTGGCGCGGATGTCGGTGTTATCGGCAACAAGCAAGATGGCCTCGAGCAGATCGTCGATACCCTGCTTGAGCTTGGCCGAAACCGGCACCACCATGGTGTTCCCACCCCAGTCATCGGGCACCAACTCCAGCTCCGCAAGCTGTTTCTTCACACGATCAACGTTGGCATTGGGCTTATCGATCTTGTTCAAAGCCACGATCATGGGGACTCGAGCCGCCTTGGCATGTGCGATAGCTTCCCGGGTCTGCGGCATGACGCCGTCATCAGCCGCCACCACCAGGATGACAATGTCGGCTCCCTGAGCGCCGCGAGCTCGCATAGCCGTGAAGGCAGAGTGACCCGGAGTGTCCAGGAAGGTGATGGTCCGGCCCTTCTGTTCGATCTGATAGGCGCCTATGTGTTGAGTGATGCCCCCGGCCTCTCCGCCAGCGACATCGGTCTGCCGGATGGCGTCCAGCAGGGAGGTTTTGCCATGATCCACGTGCCCGAGGATCGTGACGACGGGCGGGCGCGGACTCAATTTGCCAGACTCCTCACCCGCGATCTGTTGTCGCCATTGAGGGATCTCGCCAGTCTCGGCCTTCTGGACCTCTTCCTGGATCTCAGGAACAGCTTCGTAGCCGTATTCGGCCACAACAATTGCAGCGGTGTCAAAATCCACCGACTGGTTGATGGTCGCCATCACGCCGTTGGCCATCAATTTCTTGATGATCTCGATGGGGCTTTTTTCGATCTTCTGCGCCAGGTCACGAATGATGACGCTGGTCGGGAGTTGTATGCTGGTACTCATAGACCACCTCCATATTTCGGTAATGCCACCAGCAACCTGAGGGGTTGCTGATATCCACCCGGCGGTGATCTGTGAGCGAGGGCTAATCGTTCACATGCACTATTCGCCAGGTTCGGCGTCAGAGAGCGTAGCGGCAAAGGCTTCTAGCCGCTCACGGTCTGCCGCGGTCAGGTCGACTTTCAGGGCGCGTGCCAGGCTGCCTTGAAGCCCGGCGTTCCAGCATGAGCGTCGATCATGCAGGTACGCGCCGCGCCCGGCGCGCTTGCCAGTGGAGTCGATGAGCACTCCTTGCTCAGTGCGGACGAGTCGCACCAGTTGGCGCTTCCCCAGGACCGTGCGGCAGCCCACACAGGTCCGCTGGGGAACATGCTTAAGGCGCGGAGCTGGTTTCCTCGCCACCCTACGAATCACCGCGCATGCCGGCGCGATGAAGCCACTTACTCATCGATTTCCAATTCTCCTTCATCGCCGCGCTTGTGCTTCTTGCGGCCAACCACCTCGCCGAGTTCCTCATCCAGCACCAACTCGACGCCCTTCTTCTTCTTCTTGCCCTTCTTCTTCTCCGCTTCCTCCTCTTCAGGAGTGGCGGTGCGGAAGATCTCGGGCTTCATCTGGAAGAGCTCGTCCAGGGAAACGCCGTCCTTGGCATTCTCGGCTTCGACTTCTTCTTCCTCGTCGCGTCCGCGCGCCGGGCGGACCTTCTCGCCGGCTTCAGCCTCTGCAGGGACCTCGACAACAGCCGGCGCGGCCTCTGCAGCGGTTGCCTCGGCGGCAGTCGGCTGCTCAACAACGGGCGCTTCGACCGAGGCTTCAACCGGCAGTTCGGGGAACTGCATTTGGTCGATCTGTTCCTGCATGTTCTGGATGGCCTTCGGGCCCACACCCGCCAGGCCAAGGACCTTGTTCTCGTCCAGCTTCAGCGCCAGCATCAGGTCGCCAATGGTTTCGTAGCCTGCCTCAATCAGGATATTGTAGACATGCTCCTTCAAGCCAAGCTGTTCCAGGGGCATGGTGAAAGCAGCCGGTGGAACCGTGGCGCGCGCGGCTGCCTGACGTTCCTCGTCGAGACGAATGGCCTCTTCCTTGATCTGAATGGTGCGGCGCTCGACGCGATCCACGAACTGCCCGATGAGCGAGTACTCTTCCGGGGTAACCGGCCGGTTCTCGGCTTTCTTCTTGAGAACCTCCTCGACCTGCGGAATGGCTTCGACCGCAGCAGGGAGCTCGGCCGCCAGGGCCGGATCGCTCTGGAGTTTGTTCAGGGCATCGCCGGTGGCCTCAACGACCGATTTAATGTCGATGCGCCAGCCGGTGAGCTTGGCGGCGAGGCGTGCATTCTGTCCGTCGCGGCCGATGGCAAGACTCAACTGGTCTTCCATGACGACGACGGTAGCGGTGTGGCCACCGTCGGCATCGGTGAGGTAGACGCCCGTCACGCGTGCCGGGCTGATGGCCTTGGAAATATAGACCACCGGATCGGCGTCCCATTGGATGATGTCGATCTTCTCGTCGTGCAATTCCTTCACGATGGCTTGAATTCGTACGCCCTTGATGCCGACGCACGCGCCAACCGGGTCCACGCCGGGCTGGGTAGCCATCACGGCAACCTTGGCTCGCGCCCCGGGCTCACGCGCAATGGCCCGGATCTCCACGATGCCGTGATAGATCTCCGGAACCTCGTTCTCCAGCAGTCGGCGAAGGAAATTGCGGTGAGCGCGCGAAAGGATGATCTGCGGCCCCCGCGAGCCATCCTTCACTTCGAGAACCACCGCCCGAATCCGATCGTGAAGCTTGAAGCGCTCGCTCGGTATCTTCTGGTTGGCCGGCAGGATGCCCTCGGCCTTCATATCCAGGCCGACCGTGGTCGCCTGCATGTTGGATGCCTGCACGATGCCGGAAATGATCTCTCCGGCCTGCTTGGCGAAATACTCCATTTGGGCCGAGCGCTCCGCCTCGCGAATGCGCTGCTGGATCACCTGCCGGGCGGTCTGTGCAGCGACGCGGCCGAAGTCCGCAGGGGTGGATTCCACGATCACCATGTCGCCCAACTGGGCTTCAGGGTTTACCTTGCGGGCATCCTCGAGGGTCACCTCGGTGTTGGCTTCCTGAACCTCTTCGACCACCTCCTTCTCGGCGAAGATGGTGACCTTGCCGGTTTCGGTGTCGACTTTGGCCTCCACCTGCTGGGCCGTCGAGGCATTCACAGCCTTGCGATAGGCCGAAGCCATGGCAGATTCAATGGCACCGAGGATGATGTCCTTGGACAGCTGCTTCTCTTCCAGGACTTCATTAAAGGCCAGGGCGAATTCGTTCTTGGGCATACGTGCTCTCCATCAAACCTTATACAAGCAGAGAAGTGGGGGTTGCCCACTTCTCGGAGTCAACAGCACAGGTCCTACAGTGAGGCGTATTTTAGCACATCCGACCGAATCCTGCAAGATATAATCCCCGCCGTGATCGATCGTGACCTGGAAAAGGCTGCCCTGAGAGGCGAGCCGTCCTACGTTTGGCGGGAGGGCCAGGAGCGGCGACTGGGAATGATCGCGCGCGCCGCAGGGCCGCGCCTGAAGGGGGCCATCCTGGAGAATGGCTGCGGCGTAGGCATGTACGTGGAACACCTGGCCAGCTTCGGTGGACACGTGACCGGCCTGGAATTCGACCGAGAGCGCGCCGAAGAGGCCGCCGAGAGATCGCCGCGCATCGTCAATGCCGCGGGGGAGAAGCTTCCATTTGCTGAGTCAAGCTTTGATCTGATCCTGAGCCACGAAGTCATCGAACACGTGCGGGACGATCGCCTGGCCGTGGCGGAGATGGTGAGAGTGCTGAAGCCAGGCGGACGGGTCGTGCTGTTCGCCCCGAACCGGGGTTACCCCTTCGAGACGCACGGCGTGTATTGGGGCGGCAAGTACCGTTTTGGCAACAAGCTATTTGTGAACTACCTCCCCCGGCGCTTGAGGAACAAGCTTGCGCCGCACGTGCGCGCCTACTCGGGCGCCGATCTCAGGAGCCTGGTAGCCGGGCTTCCAATCCGGGTGGTCGAACACAGCGTTATCTTCGGCGCGTACGATAACGTCATTGCGCGATTCGGGGCCCTGGGCAGGCTGCTTCGAGCTGCCCTTCAGCTGCTGGAAAGGACCCCCCTGCGCCGACTGGGGCTTTCGCATTTCTGGGTGGTAGAGAAGACCCGGTAGCATATAACACAGCGTCACAGCGCCGGTTGATTTTGCGAGGTAGATGAGTGCAAACCTTCAATTGCCCCAGTTGCGGTGGAACGCTCGACTACGCCGGCGCGGGCCGAACCATGAAATGTCCCTACTGCCGAACTGTGGCTCAGGTACCGGCGGCGCTTTGGCAACCTGCCGAACAAGCGCAGTTTGCCAGCCAGGGGAAGAAATGGCTGATGGTCTTCCTCATCGTCACCGTGGGGATTCCCACGTGCGCGGGAATTGTCGGGACGCTGGTGGGAGTGGGCGGAGGCCTATTGGGCGCGATCATCCCATTTGTGTTGAGCTTCATGGGACGCTAGGAAACGGTCATCCAAGCATGTCGGCTGAATCCTGCAGCATCACATTGCCATGATCGACGATCAAGAGTTCGACCGCATCGCGATTTCTCTGCCCCTCTTGAGGAGTGGTGAGGCCCGGCTCGTGCGCGATTTCAAGCAGATGGCTTATTACGCGCGCATTCCCGCCGGCCGCGACGTCTTTACAGAGGGCGATCATGTGGACGCCATAGCGTTGCTGATCTCGGGAATCGTGCGAGTCTACAAGATCGGAGAGAGCGGCCGCGAAATCACCCTGTATCGTTTTGGCGATGGGCAGAGTTGCATCCTGACCGCCAATGCAATCATTAGCCAGAAGTCATTTCCGGCCATTGCCACGGTCGAAAAGGACGCCGAGGCGGCGATGGTGCCCGCTGACACGTTTCGCGACTGGATCGATCGTTACGCAGCGTGGCGGGACTTTGTGTTCGAACTACTTTCGGCACGGCTTTCAAGTGTGATGGAGCTTGTGGACGAAGTGGCCTTCCGACGAATGGACGCGCGGCTGGCAGCATTTCTGGTGGAGCGCGCCGGGGCAGGGAATACGCTCAAAACGACGCACCATGAGATCGCTCGCGAGCTGGGAAGCTCGCGAGAGGTTATCAGCCGCCTGTTGGAGGACTTCGCCGAGCAGGACCTCGTCCGTGTTGGGCGAGGAGAGATCGAGATACTGGACCGCCAGTCCCTGGGGCGGCAGGCGACCACTGCCCGGTGACATAGTCACAGACAACAGATCAGCACACTCCTATACTGGGGGTCAGAACACAGGAGAAAAGGAGATCGATATGAATCCAATCTTAGCGTTCCTGGCTGCCCCGGCTGGCCGAATCACCCGCATCGCGGCGGGTGTGGCGTTGGTTGCCTGGGGTGTGTTTGGCCTTGCCGGTGCTGCCGGGCTGATCGTCGCGGCCATCGGATTGGTGCCCCTGATTGCGGGCGTGTTTGACTTCTGCATCTTTGCCCCGCTGTTCGGCGCACCGATGAGCGGATCCAGAATCCGGGCCGGCAAGTAGAGCCGGGTAGGCCGATGGAAAGAGCCGTTTCTTTGGAAACGGCTCTTTTGTCAGCTGCAGTGCGAGAGCGCAACGAAATGCCTAGATATGTATGGGCAATCCCTCTGCTGCGTGCGCGGCCTCACCCAGGACCTCGCTCAACGAGGGGTGCGCATGCACATTCCGGCCGATCTCATGCGGAGTGAGCTCCATGAGGTGAGCCAGGGTGAGCTCGGGCAGGAGCTCGGTCACTTCCGGCCCGATCATGTGCGCACCCAGGATCTCGCCATATTTTTCATCGCGCAGGATCTTCACCCAGCCTGCGTAGTCTCCCAAACCTAGGGCTTTCCCATTCGCCTGGAACGGGAACCGACCGACCCTGACGGTGTAGCCGCGTTCCTTCGCCTGGGCCTCGGTCAGACCGAACGAAGCGATCTGGGGTTGAGAATAGGTGGCGCGCGGCATCATTTCGTAGTCGAGCGTCACGGTCTCCGCACCGGCGATGTTCTCGGCGGCGACGATGCCCATGGCCGAGCCCACGTGCGCGAGCATGAGTTTCCCGGTGACATCGCCGATGGCGTAGATATTGGCGACACTGGTCTGCATCTTTTCGTTGATCTCAACAAAGCCCCGCTCGTTCAGCTTGACACCCACCTCTTCGAGCCCGAAACCCTTTGAGTTCGGCCGGAAACCGATCGCGACCAGCGCTTGTTCAGCCTCCAGCACAGATTCCTTACCCTCGGTGCTCACCTTGACCTTCGCGCCTGAGGAAGTGGGCTCGACGGACTCCACCTTTGTGCCGACCATGACCTTTATTCCGCGCTTCTTGAACTCTTTCTCAAGTTCCTTCGAGACTTCTTCGTCCTCGAGCGGTACGAGTCGAGGCAGCATCTCGACGATGGTCACGTCAACCCCATACGAGCGCCAAACCGTCGCAAATTCAACCCCAATGGCGCCCGATCCGATGATGACCACGGACTTGGGCAGGCGCTCTTGAAGGATGGCTTCGAGGTAGGTGACGACCTTTTCAGCGTCCACCTTCCACGCAGCTGGAACCATGGCGGTGGCACCCGTGGCGACGATAATGTTCCTGGCAGTCAACTCCGTGACCTTCTTGCTCGCGTCCGTAATGGAAATGGCTGTCCCGGAGGTGATCCTGGCATCTCCGATGTACACGGTTATGGCGTTCTTCTTCATGAGGAAGCCGACGCCTTTTACCAGGCGGTCCGAATTCTGCCGTGAGCGCTTGACGGCAACGCCGTAGTCCAGCTTCAGGTTGTCAAAGGAAAAACCGAAGTCCTTGCCGCGTTCGCGCAGGATATGCGCCACCTCGGCATTCTTAAGCAAAGACTTGGATGGAATACATCCGACATTGAGGCACACACCCCCCAACCACTGCCGATCAACGATCGCCACCTTCTGTTTGAGTTGTGCGGCCCGGATAGCAGCAACATAGCCGGCAGGGCCAGCTCCTATCACGACGACGTCGTAGCTTTCAGCCATGCATGGTCTCCCTTGCGGGCAGAAGCCCGATGATTTTCAGATGCGCGGGATTGTACTACCGCACATGAACAGCTCCGCGGTTGAGGCTAGAGCCATCGGCGAACACGCGACCTGTAGTCCTCATAGCGTTGTCCAAAACGGGACGCAAGGTACTCTTCCTCGTGAACGACCACCAACCGCGTTGCCGCCATAATAAGGAAGGGCGCCAGGAGCAGGCCCCACAGCGTCCCGGCAACCAGTGAGAAACCGATGACGATCAGCGTGAAGCCAACGTAGATGGGATTCCGCATGATCCCATATGGACCATCGGTGATGAGAACGGCGGTTGGCTTATCCGGGCTAGGGGAGGTTCTGTACTTGCGCATTCGCGAAACCGCCCACGGCCCGAGGAGCACACCCGCCAGGACGGCGACTCCACCCAGCGGGCGAAGAATGGCGAGCCACGGCGCTGGCAACGGCAGGGCGACGTTCAGACCGAGCGCCGCCAGGAGAAAGAAAAGAAATACAAGCGGCGGAGGCACGGCAACGCGGGCATGATCGACCTGTTCTGCCATATCAGGCCCAGGCCTCCAGGGTCTGCTTGACCTTCGTGAGGAAATTGTCAGCGCTGGCTCCGTCCAGAATGCGGTGATCGAAGACAAAGGAAAGATACACCATCGGACGAACCGCAAATGCATCGTTTCCCGCCGCATCCGTGACGGCAACCACGCGTTTCTGGATCGCGCCTGTGCCCAGGATTCCAGACTGGGGCTGGTTGATTATGGGCATTGCAAGAAGCGAGCCGCCAATGCCGTGATTTGTGAGCGTGAAGGTGCCGCCGCGAACCTCATCGGGTTGAAGCTTCCGGCCTCGGGCGCGATCTGCAAGGTCGTTGACGGCACGGGCTGTGGCGAGCAGAGAGAGGTTGTCGGCGTTCTTGATAACGGGGACGATGAGGCCATCGTCTCCCAGGGAAGTTGCCATGCCGATATTTACGGCTGCATGTATGAGCACACCATCGTCGGTCCAGGTGGAGTTGGCCAGCGGATGGGCCTTTAACCCGGCAACGATGGCACTGATGAAGTAGGCGGTGAATGTAAGCTTGACGCCCTCGCGATCGAAAGCGCTCTTATTGGCGTCGCGATGTGCAGCCACCCTGCTCATGTCAGCTTCCATGACGGTCAGGACATGCGGTGAGGTCTTGTGAGACAGCAGCATGTGCTCGGCGATCTGGCGCCGGATGGTCGTATGCTTTGTCAGGCGATCGCCTGCAGCGGGGCGCACGGCCACGATGGGCGGCGCCGCTTTCGAAGGGCTCGCTGATCCGCGGGTCTCCAGGAAGGCGCTCACGTCAGTCTTGGTGATGCGCCCGCCAAGCCCGGTGCCACGGACCTTGGAAAGGTCCACTCCGTGCTCGGCTGCCATGCGAGCCACGACGGGAGAAACAAAGCCAGCCTCACGGGAAACGGGCGGTGGAGCGGCAGCCACTGGAGGGCGGCCGGCCTCAGCGGTCGTCTGGGCCGCTGAGGGCCGGGGCGCGGCCGGCGAGGAGTCCAGGGACTCTCCAGGCTTGCCAATGAAGGCAAGAATCGCACCGACCCGAGCAGGCTCACCCTCGGGCGCAATGATCTTGAGGACCGTGCCCGAGGCCGGCGCGGGGATTTCCGTATCGACCTTGTCCGTGTTCACTTCAAGCAGGGGCTCCAATTCCTTGATCGAATCGCCTTCCTGCTTCAGCCACTTGGTGACGGTGACCTCTTCCACGCCTTCGCCCAGCAAGGGGACCAACACTTTGGTTGCCATGCTCTGCCTCTCAGACTTTCACATCCGGCGCTGGCAATTACCGGATGACCGGATACTTCTGCGGATCGAGCTCATTCATCATCGAATAGACCGCGTCGAAGACCGTCTCGGCATTCGGCTTGGACCAATAGTCGCCATCGGAACCATAGGCGGGTCGATGGGCGGTCCCGCTCAAGGTTCGGGGCGGGGAGTCCAGGTGGTAGTAGCCGCCTTGCTTCTCGATGACCTCTTGCAGCATGTAGGCAGACGTCCCTCCGGGCGCGTCCTCGTCGAGGAACAGGACACGATTCGTCTTTTTGAGCGACTCGACGATGCGGCCATGCAGGTCGAATGGGAGCAATGACTGCACGTCGATGATCTCGGTCTGGATGCCAGCGAGATGCAGTTTCTCGGCTGCATCCAGGGCGATGCGGCAGCAGGCCCCGTAGGTAACGACCGTAGCGTCGTTGCCCTCACGTATGATCTCCGGCACACCCAAGGGCAGGGAAAGCTCGCCGATGTTCTGCGGCAGCCGTTCCTTGGCCCGATAGCCGTTCAAGACTTCCACGACCAGCGCGGGTTCATCGGCTTTGAGGAGGGTGTTGTAGAAGCCCGCTGCTCGAGTCATATCGCGAGGGACGAGCACGTACATGCCCCGGAGCAGATCGAGCAGGCCCGCCATCAGGGAACCGGAATGCCAAATACCCTCGAGCCGGTGCCCGCGCGTCCGCACGATGACGGGCGCACTTTGGCCGCCGGCGCTGCGCCAGAGCAGCGTGGCGAGATCATCCGACATGATCTGCAAGGCATAAAGCAGGTAGTCCAGATATTGAATCTCGCAGATCGGGCGCAGGCCGCGCATCGCCATTCCGATGGCCTGCCCCAGGATGGTGGCCTCGCGAATGCCGGTGTCGGTGACGCGCCACTCGCCATATTTCTCCTGAAGGCCTTTGAAGCCCTGGTTGACGTCGCCCAGCTTTCCCAGATCTTCCCCGAAGGCGATGACCCGTGGATCACGTTCCAGGATGGCGTCGAAAGCCGCGTTGATGACCTCAAAACCATGGACGGCTGGAGAGCCATCGGTGTAGGCGGGCTTGACCTCCGCGACCTGAAGCGCCCGTCCGCTGTAGAGATGTGAGCCGTAGCGATCGTCGTTGAGGCGATCCTGCTCGTTCTTCCAGTTGACAAGGACTTGCTTGGATGGGACTCCGTCGTCACGCAGGACACGCAGGGCCGAATGGGCAGCGGCGTGGACGTCCCTGCGCAGTGGAGAGGGAAGCGAGGCCAGGGCATCGCGGATCTGCTGCAGCTCGCTCGAATGGGCTGAGCTTCCAGCGATCTCATCCAGCATATCCATGACCTGGCCGCGCTCCTCCAGGATGGGCGCGAGATATGCTTCCCAGGCCGCCTTGCGCAGGCCCTCGACCAGCTGGCGATCCTCCTGCTCGAAGGCAGAAATCTCTGATTCAGAAACAAGAGATTTGCCTACCAGCCACTCGCGCATCTTGCGGATGCAATCGAACTCGGCCTCCCACGCCAACCTTTCCGGCGTCTTGTAGCGTTCGTGACTGCCGGACGTGGAGTGCCCCTGAGGCTGCGTGAGATCTGTGACATGCACAATGGCGGGGATGTGATGCTTTCGAGCAGCCTCGACTGCCTTCTGATAGACAGGGATCAGGGCGGCATAATCCCAGCCGCGGACCTGGTAGAGCTCATAGCCCCGCAGGCATTCCGGTTCAAGGCAGTCGTCGCGCTTGAAGCCCTGGAGGATGTCGTAGATATTCTCCTTCACCATTTGGAACTGGTTGGGGACCGAAATTCCGTAGCCGTCATCGTATACCGTGATGATGGCTGGCGCCTGCAGGACACCGATGGCGTTCACACTCTCCCAGAAGATGCCTTCGGCGGTGGAGGCATTGCCGATGGTGGCGAATGTGACCTCGTCCCCGTTGCGCGAGAACTGGCTGAACTGCTTCAGGGCGTCGAATTTGCGATACAACACCGAGGCATAGGCGAGACCGACTGCCCGCGGCATCTGGGTGCCGGTCGGCGACACATCCGCGGCCGTATTGAAAGCCGCGGTCTGGTCCACCCAGGAACCGTCGGGATTAATGTAGTGGGTGGCGAAGTGGGCATTCATGCCGCGGCCGGCGGTATTCGGTTCGGCCGCCAGATCCGCGTGTGCATACAGCTGCGCGAACATCTGCTGAATGCTCATGATGCCGAGCATGTCCATCCAGGTCTGATCGCGATAGTAGCCGGAGCGCCAGTCACCCTTGCGGAACACATGACCGATGGCGATGTTGGCAAGCTCCTTGCCATCGCCGAATATGCCAAACTTGGCCTTGCCGCTCAGGACCTCGCGGCGGCCGATCAAGCTTGCCTGCCTCGACCTGTAGGCAAGGCGATAATCATCAAGGATCTGATCTCGTTCTAATGGGAGGTCTAGCGACCTTGCAGAACCCTTGGTAGCGGGCATGCGCTCTCTCCTGGATCCCTCGTGGACCATGCAGATTATAACGGAACGAGATGAGCATTGATCTGGGCGACTGTGCCGAATAGAACAAAGACACAGGCGCGCTCAACCTACGGCATGCTGGTCCAGAGGGGTAAATGACTCGAGCGCCCGCAGCTTGGCGGTGGCCTCGCGCGCGAACTGCAACTGACTGCGCAGGTACCGGGTGATGACGCGGATAATCGCAGCGGAGACCTCAGGCTGCGAATCAAGCACCTCGCGGAAGTGCGGCGCATCGAGCCGCAGGAGGCTCGTCGGTTCAGCGCACTTGACGGTGGCCAGGCGCGGCTCGGGGTCCAGCAAGGCCAGCTCGCCGAAGACCTCCCCTTCCCCAAGCTCGTTGAGCAGCCGCTCTCCATCCCAGACCTTCACCGAACCACTCACAATGACGTAGAGACTATCGCCGGCCTCACCCTTCTTGAAGATCACTTGATCTGCATCGAATGAGACCTCCTCGACGAGCCCAGCGACCTCCGCCAGCACGTTGTCCGGAGTCTCGGCAAAGAGCGGCGCCGACTTGAGGATGAGAACCTTCTCGACCAGTGAAAGCATGCGAGCACCTCCTACGGGTGCAGTTGCGGCTGAAAAGCGATTCAATGCCCAGTGGGCCATCGCGGCAAGGGCTGGATCATCGCCTGTCGCGATCGCCTCAAGTTCTGACGTCAGGCCCCTTTCGCCAGTGCGCCCTGCCACGTGGAGCGCACACAGGCGCGCCCAGGATGCATGGCGTGCCCCGGAGCCAACCGAGATCAACGAGCGCAGCAGGCTGCCTGGTGACGCGTCGGCAATCTCAATGCCCGCGAGGCGCCACCTGCGGACCGCGTCTCCGAGGGCGGCATTCTCCATGAGCGGGAGAATCCATGTCTTCATGGCGGACGGCAATAAGGCATCAATTGTCTCGAGAGCCATCGGGGCGTTGGTGGCAGAGGGATGATCCAGAGCCCCTTTGGCCCGCAGCACCGCGGTCCGATCGTAAAGGAAGGAGAGGAACAGAAGTATGCGGCTGCGTGCATCGCGGAACGAAATATCCAGGGCATTCGCCAGGATGTTCCACGCGGCAGGACTCCCCACATGCTGCAGATTGTCACGCGCAGCCGCAAGCCAGGCAGCGTATTCCACTTCATCATGCAGATGAGCAGCTATTTGCTCCGAGCTTTCGGCGCGGTAACACAGGCGGCTTAGTGATTTCAAAGCCTCCAACTTCAGCTCTTCATCACGGGATGTCATCATGGAGCGAAGCAGCTCGAGGGACGGACGGCCCTGGATGCGCCCAAGAATTCGGGCTGTGCTGAGGAGCTGGCGCCGCGTGATTGACCGATCATCGCCCTGATCGAGCCCCTCAGCTAGCACCGCAATCGACCGCGGCCCGTGGGCGACCAGGGCGCGTTCAGCGACCCGGCCGGTTGCCGGATCATCAGTGGCTTCGAGGAGAGGCTTAAGGAGGTCGGCGTCGTCATGAGAGGCAGAGGCCTGCAGTGCTGCCTGCCGCACCACAACCGCCCTATCCCGCATCAGATGAATCAGAAGAGGTAAGACCTGGGGCCCGGAGACCTCACGCGAGACCCTGCAAGCCGCCAGACGGTCGTCCACGTCGGGCGACACGGCAAGTGCCCGCAGCGACTCAAGCGCGAGCGCCGCGTCCGGGCTGCCGTTGCCGGAGAGCACCCCAAGAATGGCGCCTTGCCGCACAACGCGCTCAGAGGCATTGAGCGCCTTGCGCACCTCGGCAGCTGACCGCGAATTCCCAAAGGTCGCG
>DATDCZ010000200.1:0-7481 GCA_036524055.1 Anaerolineales bacterium
GAACGGGAGGGAGCCGCCTGCCAGGATGGCTCCGTCACCGCGGGTGCGGCGCGCCTGCCATCGTCTACGGCGAGCCTGCAGGCTGGGCAAGTCCTGCAGCAGCGAGCGGACCGCCCCGATCCACTCCCGCCCGAAGCCGCGGCCCACGCACGCGATGAACGCGGCCAGGTCATACAGGGCCAGGGCCGGTGAAAGCAGTAGAAGTGTGCGGACCTGGAAGTGAAGCAGCATTGTGATCCAGCGGTGGCGCAACGTGAGATACGCCCTGCGCGCCGGGTAGTGGCCGCTGCCGCGAAACGACAGCCCGGGCGTGCCTTGTCCCAGGTCGTGAAGGGCCACCGCGTCTGCCGCGCACCAGATCCGGTGCCCGAGGGCGCGCATCCGGTAGGAGAGCTCAAGATCCTCAAAGTAGAAGAAGTAATCCTCGTCGAACCCCCCGAGGTCGGTCAGCAGCTGCCTGCGTGCCAGGATGCACGCGCCGATGAAGGCGCCGCAATCCGAGGGCAGGGGTGGGGTTTCACTGATCAGTGCATCCCGGTTATTCAGTGTCAGCATCCCGGCGAAGTGGATGGAGGCGCCGTCGCACTGGATCAGTGAATCCGCCGGATGGATGAGGATGCGCGGGCAGACGACCGCGGCTCCCGTCGTCTCCATTGCGTTGAGCATGAGGCGCAGGCCGCCGCGCGTGAGATACACATCGTCGTCCAACACCAGCACAAGCTCCGAGGTGACCTGGGCAAGCCCCGCGTTGCGCGCGTGGGTGAGGCCGGTGTTCTCCGGCAGCCGCACCCAGCGAACGTCGGGGTGAGCCGTTTGCATATGGCCAAATTCGTCCCGGGAGCCGTTGTCCACCACCACGATTCCGTCCAGAGCCTGGTCCTGCTGCTTCAGGGTCTCCAGCACCCGCGTGAGCGTCGCGGGGCTCTCGTGGTGCACGATGATAGCTTCGACGGATGGACGACGGGTCATGACTTCAACCAACTCGATAGATCGCGGCCAGTCAGCGCCTCGAGCTCGTGGATGTCCGCTGCATAGGCCTGCTGCAGCCGCCCGCGTAGATCCGCAGGCATCGCAGGCGGCCGGGAGGCAGCCGAAAGAGAAGTGGAATAGTGGCGATACGCGAAGTAGTAGAGGCGGCGCGGCAGGAACCGCTTGACGACCCCCATGAAACCCTTCAAACCGGTTGACCCAAAGCGCTGCTCGAGGCTGCGCACCCCGTACGTGTTGAAGCGACTCGAGGTATCCACGCGGAAATCCGGATCCACGCCGATGAATTCGAACAGGCCTCGCATGAATTCAGTCGAGGAGGCTTCCAGGTCGTCATAGAAGAGGATCTTCAACTGCCGGCCAAACAGCTCCAGATATGGTTGCAGCTCACGTGCATAGAAGCCGATCCGCACGTAGTAGTTGGTGGCGACCAGTGGGTACGTTGAGGGTGTGTCCAGTTCGGCCTGGATGACCTCCGTCAGGCTGCGCTTCTCTTCGCCCTTCTCGGAGTGTCCAAGGTAGGCGGAGTACGCACGGTCAACGGGGTTACGCAGGATGCAGAACAGGCGCGCGTCGGGGCAATACTTGTGGATGGCCTCGGCGGCGCCGGGCCACCATAGGTACGAAGGTGAGATCTCGCCGGCAGCCGTGGCCGTGCGCGGGTCTCCGAACAGGTGCTGATACTCCTGCCATGTCCGCACCGGGTCCTTGATGAAGGCCCGGCCTGCCTCGAAGTCCGCCTTTGCAGCCACATAGCTGAAGAAATGTGCCTCCTTCCTCGGAGACATTTGGACATGGGGGTGCTGCCGCAGATAGTAGTAGACGGAGGTCGTGCCGCAGCGGCCCGCACCGATGCCGATGAAGGTGGGCTTCATGTACGCCGCCCCGGGAGCCCGTCGTAGATCTTTTCGAGCGCCCTGGCCGCGGATTCCCAGACGAAGAATTCCTCGACGCGAGCCCTGGCGTTGCGGCCCAACTCCCGGGCGCGCTCCGGCTGATCCAACAACTCAAGAATGGCCAAACTGAAGGCCTCGATGTTGCCGTCCTCCACGACGATCCCGGTGTTACCGTGCTGGATCGCCTCGGCCGACCCGGCAAAGGCCACGATTGCCCTGCCCGTCGCCATGTAGTTAAGCATCTTGGCCGGCAGACCGTCGCAGACCACCCTGGGGCTCAACGCGATCATGGCCGAGTGCAGTTGGGCGGGCAGCCCGAAGTAGCCGGCGTTGACCACGTCGATGTGCTCATCCAGTCGAAGATCCCGGATCATGCTCCGGTAGCGGTCCAGGGATGCATCCGAAACGATCTTCAAACGCACGTCGGGTTGGAGGTCCAGGACCCGGCGGAATGCCTGCAGCATCAAGTCGATGCGCTGATACTCTTCCAGCGTGCCCGTGTAAATGAGGGTGCGAGTCGCGGCGGCCGGTTCCTCGCTGGCTACCGCGCTGAAATGGTCAGCCTCGGCGCCCGTGTAGACGGTGGTCACCCGATCAGCAGCGATGCCTATCTCGTGCATGAGCCGGTTGCGGATCGTCTTCGTGACGGCCACGATGTGATCCGCCCGAGCGGGAACAAGGCGATCCATGGCCTCGCCAATGAGACGCAGAAGGCCCCTCGGCAGGCCAAGCTTATAGTGCGGCAGCTCGCTGGCCAGCAGTGTGTGCACGTCGAAGACCGTGGGAATGCCGTAGCGGCGAGCGGCGGGCAGCGCCGCCATAAGACCCTCATAGTGATGGGCGTGGATCACATCGAAATGCCCCGATCGCACCACGGATAACACTTTGAGAGTAAGCAGCGGATCGAGCAGCAGCACTTTCTGATAGCTGGGGCCCGGCGCCATGCGGTGATATGTGGGCACGGCCGGGATGCGATGAACCTTGAAAGGCAGTTCCACGAGGTGCTGGCCCAGGTGGTAGGTAATGACCTCCACGTGATGGCCGCGCGCCACCAGGCTTTCCGCCATTCGCAAGATGCGTATGGGCGTGCCGCGCGGCTGCGGGAACGGGCAGGCAGCAACAACAGCTATAGAGCGTTTCTTGTCCACGTGTCAGCGGCAGCCGCGCAGATCGAGTATCTCGGCGTAATTTCCCCCGGGGAAGGCTTCGCCGCGGGCAAACACGCGGATGCACGGATCCTGCAACTCCTGCTGGGATCGGGCATCCAGCTCGTTCCACCAGCGGGCGTTTACGAAAACAAAGTCGAAGTGGTCCTCGACCAGGGTTGCCAGTCGCGGCGAGACCAGCATTTGCTCCCAGATCGCCCGCTCCTGACCGCGTGGCAGCGAGTAGATGCCACCGGTGAGCTGTCCCGCGAGTATGCTCCCCGGACCCATGCTGCCCAGCATCTTGCTTGCGCGCGGCAGCCTGCCCCATGCTTGCTGCAGCAAGCGGGCCTCGGCGTCCCCGTAGTGTTCCGATAGGATCGTGTCCTGGGCAGCTGTGAGCTGGATCGCCAGCAGCACGAGCCCGGGAACACACATCAGAAGAAGCGCCAGCCAGCCCGTAACAGCGAAGCGCCGATGACCCAGAGCCGCGTCCGGCTCCGGCCCTCCGGCCAGCATCAGCACCAACGCCACGACGGTGACGTCGATACCGAAATCGGTGATGTGGGAGATGTTCGCATCCGAACTCCACGCCAGGAACAGCGGGATCAGCACTCCCAGCCAGCTGGTCGCCAGGAGCAGTTGAGTCCGCCAGACATCCCGTTCGCGCTGCCACCAGCGTACGGTCATCCAGGGCAGCATCAGCACCACGATTCCCATCTCAAGGATTCCGGCGACTGTGGCCCATGGGTCCGTGAGGGGCAGGACGCCCATTTGCCCCGAAAGGATCGCGGGCGGCCATCTTCCAGAGAAACCGACAAGATTGGGCTGCGCTTGTACGCCGGGCGGACCGATGCTGGGCACGCCCGCTACCAGTTGTTGAGCCATGGCCGTGATGGTTCCGCCCTGGAGCAGGATCAATGGGACGGCCATCAACAGTCCCAGCGTCGGCAATTCCAGCGGGCGGAAGGCGGCAGCGCTGCGCCCGCGCCCGAACCACCGGATCAACATCCAGATCGACCAGGCGGCAGCGATCAGCACGAACGAAGTCTCCGATGCCAGCGCCCAGAACGAGAACAGGATGGCGAAGAAGAAGGCGCTGGCGCGCTTCGCGGGACGTTCCATCAGCAACAGCCCCAGCATGAGCAGCATGGGCTCGATGGTCTGCTCGCCCCCATGCGCCATGACATAGGATGGATCAATGCCGCTCAGGAACGCAAACGGGTACCCGATGTTGGGACTGGCTTCCATGGGGAGGACGGAGGCCAGGGCCTGAGCCAGGCCGCCCGAGGCAATGCCGCGCAGAGTCACATGTTGCTCGAGCATGCGCAGGATGCCGGACGGGAGCAGCAGCATGAGATAGCGCGTCCCACCGGCAAGGCCCACTGCAGCTGCCATCACCACAGTTCCCAACCGGAGGCGCAGGTAGCGCGCGCCGACCAATCCTGCCAGCAGCAGGGACAGGCTCCACACCATGGCCTTCGAGAGATCAAAAGCGCTCCAGGGCGCAAGGTGCGCCATCTGCATCATGCTCGCGCCCAGGAGGTGAAACCCGTAGTGATATCGCAAGAGGGTCGGCTGCCCGAAGTAGGCCATGGCCGGGATCTGCCCATTGGCCATCGTCGAGATTATGGCCAGGTTCTTGTATTCGTCGAACAGGCCGGTGCCCTTGCTGATGCGCAAGAAGACCCACAGCAGCGCCAGGCCGGCAACCAACCAGCCGCCGATGCGCAAGTCGTTGAGGTCCAGCCAGGGCTTACGGAACGGGTACGCCGCGAGGATGCCCAGCAGGAGCACGATGATCGCGGCCGCCAGGAATGTCCCAAACGGCGGCAGGACGCGCCCGATCCAGTTGCTTACGGTGAGATAACACACCAGTCCGATGGCCAGCCCGCACAGCACCCGCTCGCGAGGTTCAAGCGCGAATGCATGCGTGGCGATCAGCCAGCCACCCACAAGAATCAGCAGCAGGCATGCAAGCCACAATACCAAACCCCAGCCGGGCGCAGAGAAGAACCAGTACATTGTGGTTGGCGATCAGGCCTTCATCGGCAAATCGCGGTCAGCGACAGCCGCGCAGGTCAAGTATCTCGGCGAAGTTGCCGCCCGGATAATCCTCGCCCCGCGCGAAGATGGTGATGCAGGGATCTTGCAGTGCCTGCTGGGAGGTCTCATTCAGAGCCTTCCACCACCGCGAATTGATGAACACGAAATCGAATCCGTTCTCCACCAGAGTCTGCAATCGCGGCGCAGCCAACATGGAATCCCAGAGCTGTCGCTCCTCGCCCTGTGGAGGAAAGAAGATCCCGGCGGTCAGCTGCCCTGTGAGAATGTTGCCCGGCCCCGCTTCTCCGAGCATCTTGGCCTGAGCCGGCAGCTTTCCCCACGCCTCCTGCACCAGGCGCGCCTCGGCATCGCCGTAATGCTCCGAGAGCACGGTGTCCTGCGCAGCCGTCATCTGGACACCCATCAGCCCCGCGCCAGGAACGCACATCAGGGCAAGGATGAGCGCGCCGGCGACGGTGAAGCTGTGGCGGCCGGCCGCGGGCCGGGCCTCATGGCCTTGTCCCAGCATCAGCACGAGCGCCACGACGGTGACATCCAGGCTGAAATCCGTGATGTGGGAGATGTTGGCGTCGGAGGCCCATGCCAGGAACAGCGGTACCAGGACCCCCAGCCATGCCGCAGGCAGCAGCAGTTGCAGCAGCCAGTTGTCCCGGCTGCCGCGCCACCAGCGCCAGGTCATCCATGGGAGCATCAGGACGACGATACCCATTTCAAAGATGCCCGCGATCAGCGCCCATGGATCGACCAGCGGCATGGAGCCCATTTGCCCCGAAAGGATCGCCGGGGGCCAGCGCGGGTAGAAGCCCAGGAATCCCAGCGGCATATCCGCGCCCGGGGGACCGGTTACCGGCGTCCCCAGGAACAATTGCTGAGACATCGATCCGATCACGCCGCCCTGCAGCATGATGAGCGGTATTGAAAGCAGCAGTCCCCATGCAGGCGCAGAGAATTGCCGGCTGGCATGCAGGCTTCTTCCATCCTGGAAGTATCGGAGAAGCACCAGGGCCGCGACGCCAGCAGCGATCAGCACGTAGGAAGTCTCGGATGCCAGCGCCCAGAATGAGAACAGAACGGCGTAGAAGAATATTCCCAGCCGCCGGGTCGATCGCCCGACCAGCAGGATGGCCAACATCAGCAGCAAGGGTTCAATGGTCTGCTCGCCGCCGTGTGCCATGGCGTAGGAGGGATTGATGCCGCTCAGGAAGGCGAATGGATACCCGATGCGCGGGCTGGTTTCCATTGGCAGAATGGACCGCAGCGCGGCAACGAGCCCACCGGAGGCGATCCCGGTCAAATGCACATGATCTGCTATCGTGTTCAGCATGCCCGAAGGCAGCAGCAGAAGGAGATAGCGCGTGCCGCCTGCGAGACCGACCGCGGTCGCCATCAGCACGCTGCCCAGCCTGAAACGAAGATAGCGCGCGCCGACCAGGCCGGCCAGCAGCAGCGAAAGGCTCCACACGATGGACTTGGATAGATCGAAGGCGCTCCACGGCATCATGTGAGCCAGCTGCATCATGCCCGCGGCCAGGAAGTGGAAGCCGTAGTGATAGCGCAGCAGCAGCGACTGCCCGAAGTGCGCCATGACCGGGATCTGCCCGTTGGCGATGGTGGAGATTATGCCGAGGTTCTTGAACTCGTCGAACAGCCCGGTGCCCTTGCTGATCCGCAGCCAGATCCAGAGCAGCACGAGGCCGGCTGCCAGCCAACCGCCGATGCGCAGGTCCTCGAAGTCGAGCCAGGGCCTGCGGAGGGGGATGGCCGTGAGGATGCCCAGCAGCAGGACGAGGACCGCCGCTCCGAGGAAGGTCCAAAACGGGGGCAGCACCCGCCCGATCCAATTCGTGAGGGAGAGGTAGACCACCAACCCCAGTGCCAGTCCGACCAACACACGCTCGCGCGATTCCAGCGCGAAAGCGTGCGTAGCGATGAGCCAGCCGCCCACAAGTACGAGCAGCATGCTCACGAGCCACAACGTGAATCCCCAACCGGGTGCAGAGAAGAACCAATACATCGAAGGGAGGCTCTGGAGGTCGCGACCATTATAATTGTTCGGATGGGGAAACTGCTTCGAGGCCCTCGTAGTGCTGATTGATGCGCGCAGCTTGCCTGCAGGCGAACAACTTGAGACCGACGTGTGTGTCGTCGGCGCGGGCGCGGCAGGGATTTCGATCGCCAAGGAACTGGCGGGCGCATCCCGGCGCGTGATGCTGGTTGAGGGTGGCGGACTGACGTTCGAACACCGCAGCCAGTTCCTGCACCGCGGCCAGAGCCGCGGCCGCGAGACGCCGGCGCCCGAGAACACGCGCCGCCGTCAGTTCGGCGGAACCACCGCGGCCTGGTTCGGACGCTGCCGGCCCCTGGATGAGATTGACTTTGAGGCACG
>DATDCZ010000201.1:0-8186 GCA_036524055.1 Anaerolineales bacterium
CCAGAGCCGCACGCACATCCTGCCCGAAATGCTGCGGCGAATCGTCGACAAGCGCCCATCTTCCAGGGGTTTCTTGCAGCGACTGCGCCTGCTCGTGCCGCAAAGATGGCGCCACGAGTTGAAGTCCCTGCTGCCGCTCGAGCTGCGCCGCCGGCTCACGAGCTATTGGAAGATGTCTGAGTACGACTGGAGCAGCACTCGCGCCTTCGCCCTGCTCTCCGACACCGAGGGTTGGGTGCGCATCAACCTAAAGGGGCGGGAGGCGGCCGGAATCGTGGAACCGGGCGCGGAATATGAAGCCTTGTGCAATGAGATTGCCGAGGGATTGACGACTTACGTGGACGCCGATTCGGGTGAGGCGCTGGTGAAGGAGATCGTCCGTCCGCGAGATGTGTACAGCGGGGAACGGCTGGTGGATCTGCCAGACCTCATCGTGGTCTGGTCACATGCTCCGGCTGCCGGCCATCGCGCAGTACATTCGCCGGCTTATGGGACCATCCCGTGGCCGACACCCGGGCAGAACCCCGAGGGGCGCAGCGGCAACCACCGCCCGCAAGGCTTCCTGATCGCCGCCGGACCCGGCGTCAGACACGCTTCGGTCGAAGGCGCGCACATCCTGGATCTGGCCCCCACCATTCTCAGCCTGCTGGGCAAACAGCCCCCTGCTGAGATGGAAGGCCGGACGCTTTCATTGTTCGAGTAGGCGGATTCACCAGCCCATATACATTCTGATCGAGAGACCGCCCTCTGGGGCGGTCTCTTCTTGATGGATCGAAATGCCTGTTCGATGGGCGCAAGGCTATTGCAGCAGCTGATTCATTACGCGCGCCACCTCCGAGACGAAGGGCTCGAAGAGCACGTTACCATGATAGCAGTCCAGCGGATGGACCACGAGATCACCGATCCCAACATCCGCCCAGCCGTTCGCCCGAACATTGCCCTCGTAGAGCGCCTGGCGAACCGCATGAAATAGATGCACGCTATGCGGATATGGTTGTGGCGTGTACGATCGGCTGGCCCTGATATTGGCCAATTCCACGCGGGCATGACGTGCCATGGCTCCGCTTCGAACGGTCGAAATCCAGCGCAGCCGCAGCCGGCTCCAGGCGCGGCGCAGCTTATACGCGGCCAGCCCGACGTAATACCCAACATAAACGCGCAAACCCTGCGAGCCACCGCTGGTGATGGTCTGCAGATGCTTCCTGACCAGGGTACCCATCGGGGGCCGGATGTTTCGGTACTTGGGCAGATACGTATCCAACAGCCCCAGGAAACCCACGCCGGCCCCCTGGCGAATCAGCTGCTGGGCCATTTCATATGCCACGATGCCTCCTCCCGATTCCCCCAGGAAGAAATACGGGCCGTGAGGCTGGATGCGCTTGACCTCGGCCAGATACTGGGCCGCGATCTCCTCGACGTGGTCGATGGTCCGTTCGCCCTGACGAAGGCCGCGTGATCGGAAGTAGTACACCGGTCGGTCCGGATCGATCTTGCTCAGGAGCGCACGGAAGCGGATGGGCGTGCCGCCTTTCCCGCCCAGGCAAAAAACCGGCTCGCGCTTGCCCGTTGTGCGAACAGGGATCATCACCGGGTCCGCATCCTCGAGCGCAGCATTGCGCAGGATATCCGCTTGCTGCCTGATCGTGGGGGCCTTGATCATCGTGGTCACCAGCAGGGGCCGGCTAAACTCCTGCTCCACGGTAGCCATCAGGCTGACGGCCATCAGCGAATCGCCGCCAAGATCGAAGAACTCATCGTCGATCCCGATTTGTTCCGTCCGCAGGTGCCGCTGCCAGATCTGCACCAGGCGGGACTCGATTTCGTCCCTCGGCTCCACAAAGGTCGCCGTCCTCTGGGGCTGATCCCAGGGGGGCTGCGGGAGAGCCTGCTTATCCACTTTCCCTGTGCGGGTGAGCGGCATTGCCGGCACTGTGACGAACAGGGAGGGCAGCATGTAGTCCGGAAGATGTCCGGAAAGTGCGTGGCGGAGTCGCCCCGGCTCCAGTGTGTGACCGTCAGCCGGAACCACATAGGCGACAAGCCGTCGCTCACCGGCGGGATGCTGGCGCGCCACCACCACGGCGCGCTGTACCCCCTCACTCCGCATCAACACCGCCTCGACGGAGGACATGTCCACCGTGAAGCCGCGAATTTTGACGCGCTGATCCTTTCGTCCGGCCAGGACAAGCTCGCCATCCGGCTTGAGCCGACCAAGATCTCCGGTGCGGTAGATGCTTCGTGCCGCATCCAGCGGATCGGGCATGAGCATGGCGGAGTTGAGCTCCGGCCTGTTCCAATAACCGGCCTTGTGCTCGTATGCCCGAATGCAGATCTCGCCGACCTCTCCGGTCGCCGCTTCTTTCCCCAGCTCATTGACGATCAACAGTTGCCGGTCCGGGCGCGGCAGGCCGACCGGGACGATATCATCCGTGGGCAGCTGTGCAATGTGGAAGTCATTCCTGGTCAATAGGCCAAATTCGCTCATCGCATAGTGCGTTGAGAACGTCATCTCCGGCCGGACGTGCGGTCGCAGGGCTTCCAGGTCGGCCTTAAAGACAATATCACCCGCAGAGCTGACGACACGCAACGACCCGAAGAAGGCGTCTCTGTGCAGCGTGGCCAGCCAGCCCCGCAGCAGTTCGACAGGTATTCGCAATATGGTCGTTCCTGGGGCAGAGACAATGTTCGTGAGCGCAGATACTCCCTGGCTTTCCGCCTCATACACATGCAGGGTCCCGCCTCCGAAGAGCGTGCCCGAAAGCGACGACAGAGACGCCGCCGCGCTCAGCGAGTAGCACATGACCACCCGGTCGCCCGGTTGGATCCTGTTCCGGACGGTCTCCAGCAGCCCGCGTTCTTCGATCAGCGCGTGCGAACGCATCACACCCTTGGGCTCGCCCGTGGAACCCGAGGTGTAGTAGATGGCAGCCAGGGCCTGCGGCTCGACCGGGATGTAAATTCCCTTGCCGCCGTATCGCAGCGCTTCGATGGAAACCAGCCGGTCGGCTTCCACGCCCGCCGCGCGCGCATCCTGCATCAGGCTGTCCGAGGCAAGCACCGCGGCCGGTTTGAGGTCGTCGATCATGGCTCGCCGGCGTTCCGGCGGATTTCGTCGCGAGATGATGGAAAAGGGACGCGCCCCGCGAATTGCACCGAAGATCGCGGCCACCAGATCAGCCGGATCAGCCAGCCACAGGGCGATGGGGCGGCTGTCTTCACCCACCAGGTTATGCAGCCGGGACGCGATCCCCCCGCTCAGCTCATCGAGTTCGGCGTACGTCAGGCGCCGGGTGGGCGCCTCAACCGCAACAGCTTCAGGATGGGCGGCGACCACCTTCGCCAGGCGCGTGTAGATGCCCTGATACGCATGGGCTTCATTGACCTCGCTTTGCCTGGCCACGGACACCCTCACCTGCTCTGGAGGCCGGCGATGAAGCCTGAGTCTTCCAGCTGCTGCACAATGCTCATGTCGACAAGGTCCGAGGGCTGGAGTGTCGCTGCAGCAGGATTCTGGGCAGACGTGAAGTCGATGACGGTCTGGAGTCCCGCAAGATTGGGATAAGGGACTTGCTGCACAAATGGAAGGATAACGTTTTCGTAGGCGTCCGTCAGATCTGCAGAATTGGCTACCGGGTCGAGTTCCAGGTACTCCGCCATTACGGCTTTCACGCCTTCCGGATCATTCTTCATTTGAGCCACGGCGTCCAGGATGGCCTTCATGAAAGCGACCGCGAGACCACGGTCATTCTCGACGAATTTCCGGGTGGTGACGATACTGGTATGTACGTAGGGTATTCCCGATTTTCCAAAATCGAATAGCTCGGTATATCCGTCCGCGCGCAGTATGTGCAGGTACGGCGGATCGATCATGGAGGCGTCGATCTGCCCGGCCCGCAGTGCTGCCACGCGGTCTGGCAGCTCACCTGCCTCCATCAAAACGACGTCGGACTCCGGGTTAAGCCCCAACTGCTCCAACGCCAGGTGAGTCGCCACGGCCGAGGCCGATCCGGTGGCACTGACACCGATCTTCTTGCCCCGCAGATCCTCCACGGTCTTGATTTGCGGCCGGGCTATCAGTATGGACGGGTAGGTATTGTACAGGCTGGCGATCATGACGATATCCTGTCCGGCGGCCACGGCGTTCACAACCGAGTTGCCGGCGGCTTCGCAGATATCCAGGTCGCCCGTGATCAGGGCAGTCACGGCTTGTGAGCTGGCCCGGACCCGCATGAGGTTCACGCGCAGTCCGTACTTCTCAAAGATTCCCTTCTTCATTGCATACCAGGGAACGGCCTGCGTGGATGAGGGCGCCGTATAACAGACATTGATGTCGCTGAGCTCGATAGCCGTAGGCTGTCCCGGAACGGGGGTAGGCGCCAGGGTCGCCGCGCGCGACGGGCTGCACGCCACCCCGAGCAAGGCGAGCATCGCCATGGCCATCACAATAATGAAGATCCTACGCATCTCACGCCCTCCAGTTTTCCAATCGACGCTCTATGATCTTGATGACCTCTGTCACCAGGTATCCGAACACGGTCAGTAGCAAAAGGCCCACGAAGACTCTATCTGTCTGGAAGCTGGACGCGGCCAGCGCTATCATGTGACCCACTCCCGCCTGCGCGGCCAGCAATTCGCCGATCACGACTCCCACCAGCCCTCGCCCGACGGCGATCTGCAGCCCGGCAACGATGAACGGGACGGTGGAAGGTATGGCCAGAGTTGTGAATATGCGCAGATCTCGTGCGCCGAACGAACGGGCCAATTGTATGAGGCTTCCATCCACGGTCCGCACCCCCTTCATGACCGTGAACACGATTGGAAAGAAGGCGCCGAGAAACACCGCTGCGATCTTGGACTCGATGCCAATTCCGAGCCAGAGAATCAGCAGCGGCAGGAGCGCCACCCGTGGAGCCGCATTCAGGACCGTGATATACGGCTCGACGAGCCCTGCCACCATGCCGTACCATCCCAGGCCCCAGCCCAGCACCACGCCGATGATGATGGCCCACAGCATGCCCCAGCCGTACTCAACCAGGCTGACGGTGATGTCTTTCCAGAAGCCGTGAGCGAACAGCCAGCGCGCCGCGGCGATGATCCTCGAGGGTGAGCTGGTGAAAAATGGATCCGCCAGGCCGATCGCAGGCAGAAGCTCCCACAGCCCCACCAGGATCAAGAGCAGCACAACGGCCAGCAATCGCCCGCGTCCCGCGTGTCGCCTCATGCAACGACCCCGTGAACTGCTTCGCGCATTGCTTCCAGGAACTCGCGGTCCATGACTTCCCGCAATTCATCCTCCAGGCGGTGGAACTCGGGACTGCGCTTGAGTTCCGACGTGCGCGGTCGTTGGAACTCGACGGGCAGGACCATCCTCACCCGGCCCGGCCTGGCGCTTAAGACAATGATCTCATCCGCAAGAAAGATCGCTTCTTCCATCAGGTGTGTGACAAAGATGGTTGTCTGGCGCGTGCGTTCCCAGATGCGCTCCACCTCTGACTGCATGTAATTGCGCATCTGCGGATCCATCCCCACGAAGGGCTCGTCCATGAGCAGCAGCCTCGGGCTGGTCACCAGCGCACGCGCCAGGTTGACGCGCTGCTGCATCCCGCCGGAGAGCTCGCGCGGGTAGCTGTTCTCAAAACCGCGCAGGCCAACCAGCTCTATATACTCACGCGCCATTCCCCGGGCAGCGGATCGCGAATGCCCCTGGATTTCCAGTCCGTATATGACATTCATGAGGACCGTTCGCCAGGGCAAAAGTGACGGTGATTGAAAAACCATCGCTCTGCCGGCGCTGGGTCCGGAAATTGGAGCATTGTCAAGCAGCACCGTTCCCCGGCTGGGCTTCTCCAGTCCAGCGAGCACCTTCAAGAGCGTCGTCTTTCCGCACCCGCTGGGTCCAATGACGCAAACGAACCGGCCATCCTGCACGCCAAAGGTCACACCCTGCAGCGCCTTCAGGCTGCCTCGATCCTTGCGGAGAGGATAGTCAACGTCCAGCTTGTCGATTTGGATCTTCATTCAGTTATTGGGCTCGATTGTGCGCCAGGCCTCGTGAGTGGTCCCTCGGTATCCGGTTTGCTCCCGGGAGACAGGTTCAGTCGGAGAAGCCTGCTCTGAACGTGCGCAGATTCACGGCCAATTCCACCACGCCTCCCAACAATGCGATGATCAGCAGCCGTGTGTACAGCAGGATGGAATATGCCGTCGCGTGCTCGACGTCCACGCCCAGCGCGCTCACCAGCACGATCGTGCTCACCTCCCTTAGGCCGAACCCGCCGGGCAATGTGATCGGAGCCATCGCCACCAGCAGCATGATCGCCCGGATCCACCCGATATCCGTGAAGGCGATGGGCAGGTCGATGGCACGTGCGACCAGGATATGCCCAAGCAGCCCGATGATATCACCCAGCAGGGATAGGCCGATCAGCGCGGCGGCTTCCCGGCCCGTGAGCCTGCGGTACTTTCTCAGGGAGTCCAGCAGCCTTTCCGCTGCCCGGAGAGCCAATTTGTGAAAACGGTTCGATGCCTGTAGTTGTGCATGTGCCAGGTGGGCCTGTGCGCTGCCGCTGAACCTCAGCAGCAGCCAGACCCCGCCGATCAGGGCGATGAGGTACGCCATGACCACCCATGGATTGAGGAAATCGAAGCTGAGCGAGCTGAACGCCCAGAATGCTCCCATGGATAGTGGCACCAGGATCTCGAAGAAACGATTTGCGGCCAGGGCCGCCAGGCCCTCCGCCGACTGACTGGTCGGCACCAGGCGAATCCAGCGCATGATCGAACCAACAGACGAAAAGGGTGAAAAGAATGAGTAGAAGCGGACACCCAGGTTGATCGCGAACAGCTCCCGCAGCGCGATCATGATCCGCTGGGTTCGAAGCAGCATCCACAACCGGGTGGATGTGACGAAGGAAGAGAACAAGCCAATGATCAGGGCGGCGGCGAACCACGGCCAGTCCGTGCCCCGAAGGATCGAGAGCATTTGCGCCGGGTTGCCAAAGTAGGCAAAACCTGCCAGCAGGATGATGATCAGGATCAGGTTCGCCGCCACGGCCAGGCGCCTCAGGCGCCTCTTGGCCGGCTTGATGGGTTCCGCGTTGTCTTCGTTCATGTCTCAATCGGCGATTTCGATGCCCCGCCGTGGGGAGGCTGTATTCTAGCGGAAAAGGAACCATCCAATGCATCCCCAGCGCTGATCTCGCCGCCTGGCGCCCCGTTGCCCGGCAGACACGCCCGGAAATGCCCGGTTTTGAAATCTGGTAACATTAGTGACTTCGAATTTGAGCTGCTGAGAGCCGGGGCGGAACGGGCACCGCAACGACTTTCCCGGCCCGGGGCGGAATCGGATGGGCCGACGGGCCGTCGTGGTGAAAGGGAACGGGAATGGGCGAAGACAGCACTTCACTGGGTGGAATCCATATCTCTCCGAATGCGGTGGCCTCCATCGCCTACCACGCCACGCTTGAGTCCTACGGGGTTGTCGGGCTGGCGCCGAAAAACTTCGCCGAAGGGGTGGCGCTGACGCTCACCCGCGTTCCTGCCCGTGGCGTATCTGTAAGCTTTGACGGCGAGAATATCGATATCGACCTCTACATCGTCGTCGAGTACGGCACTCGTATCACCACGGTGGCAGACAGCGTTGCCAGCACCGTGCGCTACCACGTCGAAACCGCCATTGGGATGCCGGTGCACGAGATCAACGTGCACGTCGCCGGCCTGCGCATCAGCAATACCGACTAGGAGCCCGCGGCATGACCGTGAAGACCGCCCGCATTACCAAGCTGCGACTCAAACCATTTGACGGGCAGGCATTGAAGCGCCTGGTGGAATCCGGGTTGACCTGGCTGCGGACCAACCAGCAGACGGTCAATGCCCTGAATGTCTTTCCCGTACCGGATGGCGACACCGGCACCAACATGATGCTGACGATGACCTCGGCCTGGAACGAGATCAAGGATTCAGGCGAGAGGCATGTCGGCCGCATGGCGGCCATGGTCGCCAAGGGCGCACTGATGGGTGCGCGCGGCAACTCGGGCGTGATCCTCTCACAGTTGTGGCGCGGCTTTGCCCGCGCCCTGCAGGAATCTGAAGTGATCGATGGACCCGGCCTCGCCCGGGCGATGGCGGAGGCGCGTGATACCGCCTACAAGGGTGTGGTCAAGCCGGTTGAGGGCACCATCCTCACG
>DATDCZ010000202.1:0-26667 GCA_036524055.1 Anaerolineales bacterium
GGATTCCCCCGTGATCACCATGGTGATCGTGGAGGATGACTCACAGTCCGACGCGGCGCCAGCATCGCCGGGTCAGTCTGATCCGAATGGCAAGTATGTGCTAGTCAGCATCGGCGAGCAGCACTTGTATGCGTACGAGAACGGGGCATTGATCTACAGCTTTGTCGCCTCGACCGGCATGGGGAATTCAACCCGAGTTGGCTCTTTCCGCATCCAGGACAAGATACCGAATGCCTACGGCGCCAACTGGGATATCTGGATGCCGAACTGGATGGGAATCTACTGGTCAGGAAGCCTGGAAAACGGAATCCACGCACTGCCCATTCTCCCCAGCGGCGCGCGGCTGTGGTCAGGGTATCTCGGGACACCGATCTCGTATGGATGTGTCGTGCTTGGCGTGGATGAGGCCCTGCAGCTTTATGAGTGGGCGGATGTAGGGACGCCCGTGGAGATTCGCTGGTAGCTGAATTTAGAGTTGGCCAAGAAGCAAAGGGAGTGTGAGAGTGGAGAAGCAGCAGCGGTATTTTGACCTGATCATGGCATTATTCGTCACGGTGCTGATCGTGAGCAACGTGGCGTCCTCGGCGAAGATCGTCGATCTGCGCTTCAGCGTGCTCGGAGTGCCGATGGCTTTCGATGCGGGAACGATACTATTCCCCATCAGCTACATTTTCGGCGATATCCTCACCGAGGTCTACGGATACAGGCGTTCGCGCAGGGCCATTTGGACGGGATTCTTTTGCCTCGGGCTGGCCTCACTGGTCTTCTTCGTCGTAAGCCGACTGCCCGGAGAAACCACCTGGCAACAGTATGCCGGGGACGCAGCCTACGCGGCGATCCTCGGAGGCATGAGTACGGGGGGAATCGTGCTGGGCAGCCTGGCCGGCTATTGGAGCGGTGAGTTCACGAATTCATTCACGCTCGCCAAGATGAAGGTCTTGACCAAGGGTCGCTGGCTGTGGACGCGAACCATCGGAAGCACGCTCCTGGGGGAACTGGTGGACACCGTGGTGTTCGTCACCGTCGCCTCGGCGTTCGGCGTATTCGCGTGGAGCCTGTTCCTCACGCTGACATTGACGAACTACCTGTTCAAGGTGGCGGTCGAAGCCGGCATGACGCCGCTTACGTACGCGGCTGTGAATGGATTGAAGAAGGCCGAGGCAGAGGACTATTTTGACCGCGACACCAACTTCAATCCGTTCGTTGCGTAGAGAGCCTCACGGTTCCCAAGACCATTCAGTCCCAGAACATGCGGCAGTCGTGCGAGACGGCGCCAGGCGTCACAATGCTGGATTGGCCATCCTGCTGAACCAGCTTGTAGCTCTGCAGCTCGCTCCGAATCGATGCCAGGGCTGTGTCGGCGCGCCAGCGCGTCACCGTAAACGAGCGCCAATCGCCCGGCCCGCCACCCACGGGCAGCTTGAGGCGGCATGCCAAGACCGCGCCGATGGCTTCGTGCCTGTCAACCGCTAGCGCGGGATCCTGAAAGGCAGAAACAAGATCCGGGACGGCGTCGGTCGAGAGCGAGGCCAGATATTGAACATCCAGTTCCTGGTGGGCAATTTGAGACTGAAGGTTGTGGCGGACAATGAAGGCATCCACATCGACCATGCTGAGGGTGATCGCAAAGCCCACTGCGGCGGCAAGTGCCGCGGTCGCGAAGAAACGCTCGCGATGCGCCAGCTCCAGCAAAACGACCGCGGCGAGAAGCAGCCCCAGCCAAATGAGCGACACATGGACGTACGTGCGAAGCCGGGAGAACCCATACGCCGCCTCATACAGGCCAACCCGCAAGTAGGCTGAGGCGAGCATCACGCCTACCAGCACAACAACCAGAACACTCATCCCCGAGAACAACTGCTGCTGAAGACGACCCTCACGCCGGGTAACGGCCCCCAAACCAAGAATGAGGAGCAGACTGAAGAAGGCGACGGCGAGCAGTTCGCCGAAACCACGGCGCGCATACTCCGCGTAAGTAAAGCCCTCAACGGTTATGTTGGCCTGCCCACCAAAAAAGTAACGAAATTGGACGACGACGAAAGCGGCAAAAAGGAGAATCACGGAGCCCAGCACAGTGCTGGTCTCCACAAACCCCAGGAAGCGCCCGAAAGGCTGCCTGCCTTCGCCCACCAGCCGCTCATCTGCGCTGTGCCAGGCGGCATGAATGAAGACGCCGGTAAGGGCATAGGCTGCAACGATGATGTAGACCAAGCGAAAGATGTACTGAGGCAGATCCTGGAGCCGCAGAAGGTCAGCGAGAGACTGCAGCTCGCGGTTGAAAATGAGATCCGCGGAGGCCAGCAGCGCGCCGAAGATGAGCAACACGGGCAGAGCGATCAGCAGGCCACGCAGGATGGGCCAGATGCCCGCCGATGCAGAGCGGCGATCCAAGGCCGCGCGGGCCGCCTCGGCCTGGAACGTAAAGGGGCGCGCGATCACGCTTCCCGCAAGGCGCACGAAGCCGGTAATGTAGTCGCCAAGGCTGTATTCGAGCCAGCGGCCGCCCACAAACGTCAGAGCGAGGACAGCCATGAGGAGCAGCGTGGCAACAACGGCAAGGAAAAGGGTCAGGGGCTCGGCGCGGAGGAAGCTGACCGCGGCGAAGAACAGGATCAACGGCAGCAGCCAGGCAGCGCGGCCAGCGATGCGCTTCCCGTCCAAACGAAGCAGGAGAAAGCCTCCGGCGAGGCACAGGACGACGTAGATGGCGAAGTTGATGCCGGGCGCCTGCCGCCAGAAGAGGAAATCCAGGAACCAGCCGAGGACAAGAGCGGTAAACAGGACCAAGCGCGGATGTTGTTTCATCATTTGCCTCCCAAGCGTCGCCGCAGGATAGCAGGCCGAGGCTTGCGAAGTCTGTCAAAGGCTATCATCAACATTAATCAAGATGAGACGAGGGACGAGTGCTCCACCCATTGACATCCAATTCGGTGTGTGCGATACTCCGGACCACGCACGGGGGATCACATCGAATCGCCATCCTATGAAAGGAGGAGGTGATGTCCATCATGGATAGTAGCATGAAACGCAGCGCTGTGGCATCCCTCCTCAATTAATTCGGGAAGCCACAGCGCCCACGAATGCCGTCGATTGCGACGGCATTCTGGTTTAATGAACAAGACGGCGAAATGACCAGCGCCAGCGGTGGGGATCGACGCATGCAACTTCCACACGATCCGGCCGTAGAAATGGTGAGAGGCATTCTTGCGCATCGGCGTCAAGATACATATAATGCCTCGCAGAATGCAGGCAACGACCGGCAGGACTGCGCAGGACGTGGCGCGGTGGTCCATTGTGATCGCCGTGCTGATCGGATTCTCGGCATGGATGTACATCGCGCCGCCTGGCCTGATGGGAAAGCTGGATGCAATCGGGTATGCGGTGTGCCACAGGCTGGATTCTCACTCGCTGCACATCGGCAGCCTGCAGATGCCCCTGTGCGCGCGCTGCACGGGTGAGTTCAATGCCGCGGCGTTCGCGCTTGTGTTCCAGGCGCTTGTCAGCCCGCGAAAGAGCCGCCTGCCGAGCCGCGGGATCGCGGTCGTGTTGATCGCATTCTTCCTGGCATTCGCGTTCGATGGATCGAACTCGTACCTGGCGTTAATGAGGTCCGTGGATGGAGGCGCGCTGGCATTCCTGCCCACGCTCTACACAACCAATAGCATCACGCGGGTGTTGACCGGGAGCGGCATGGGCCTGGCGATGGGTGCCTTGCTCTACCCCCTGTACAACCAGAGCGTGTGGCACACGCCGGACATGGGCCGGGCGCTGGACTGGCGCAAGTTCGCCATCCTTACGGGCATGCTGCTGCTGGTGGATCTGGGAATTCTGACGGAGAGTCCGGCCGTCCTCTATCCCGTTGCAGTGATCAGCGCCCTGGGTGTCCTGGCGCTGCTTACCATCGTTTTCAGCATCGTTTGGATCACGATCATGCGGCAAGATAACGCGTATGTCACCGTGCGCCAATTATGGCTACCGGCGGCAGCCGGGCTTACCCTGGCATTTGTCATGATCCTGGGGATAGACCTGGTGCGGCTGGGACTTACACACACCTGGGGAGGATTCCCCGGGCTACAAGGATAGGAGAAGACAATGCAAGCTTTACTTGCCATCTTTTCAGCATTCGGCCTTTCGGCAAGCGCGGGACTGAACGCGTACATCCCGCTGCTGGTCGTGGGCGTGGTGGCACACTACACCGACCTGATCAAGCTGTCGCCACCGTTCGACACGCTGGCCAATCCATGGATCCTGATCATGCTGGGCGTGCTACTGATCATCGAAATGCTGGCGGACAAGGTGCCGGCGGTAAACCACATCAATGACGGCATCCAGACATTTGTGCGACCTGTGGCGGGCGCCATTGCCTTCGCCGCCGGCACAAACGTGATCCAGGGCATCAATCCCGTGGTGGCGCTGGCATGCGGCCTGCTGGTATCCGGCGGCGTGCACCTGGCCAAATCGGCTGCCGTCAGGCCGCTGGTTACCGCAGCTACAGGCGGCGCGGCGAACACGCCGGTAAGCGTGGCAGAGGACGTGACCTCTACGGCGGTATCGGTTGCAGCTGTGCTGATGCCGGTGCTGGTGGCTGTGCTCGCAGGCATGCTGATCCTGGCATTGTTATGGTGGTGGGCTCGACCAGAACCCACCCCGAAATCAGCGTAGCCCGCGCGGGTTGAGGGAAAAGGCCGGCGACTCCGGAGAAACGCCCGGGATGCGCGCCGTATTGGGAGAAGAGCAAGCCCAACACATAATCAAGTCACCGGTAACGAAGCCTCCGTCTATGACGGAGGCTTCGTCTTTTCAAGGTGCTGCTTGAGCTGCTCCAGTGACTGCAGCACCTGCGCTCTCTCGGCATCACTGATCGGAAGCAGTCGGAACTCATCCTCGTCCAACACCGCGCCGCGGCCGTCGGGCCAAACCCATAGATCCAAGGCCAGATCAACCCACGTGACCACGTCGGCGGCGATATGTGCGGGCCGGCTCAGATTGCAGTACCAGCCTTTGAAGCCCGCAGAATCGCGGTCGAAGATGGCGTAGGTGTTATATCCACGATCGTTGTAGTACGTCTCAACAAAGCGGTCGCCGCGTTTCAGCACCACATCCAATAAACGGTAGTCGGGCTTGTCGATCACGAAGGCGGCCTCGAGCACGACGGAGTGCTCATCACGCTGCAGCAGACGGCCCTCATACTGGCGCGTGACATGACCCGCCAGATCAAGCTTGTCGACGCGGATCATTCGCGGCTGCGGGTCAGGCGGCAGCATCGGACCCCAGGCATTCGAGCCGAAGTTGGATGGCGATGCGGCTTCCCTTCCGCGGCTCCCTGGGCAGATCGACGCGGAGGGAATTGTCAAGGACAACGCGGTAGCGTTCCTGCTGGAAGATCACGTCGCGCACGACGCCGCGAATCAATGCACCGCGGGAGACAGGTCGGAACCTGGCCAGCACGTGCACGGCCTCGCCGGGTCGATGCTTGTGCTTGCACGGGAGCGCGAAAGTTCCGAAATCCGTTTTGACGCGGTGGGCAGCGAGCATGCGCCCGGGAATCACGTTTCCGAGGCCGAGAAACTCCGCAAGCCAAGCCGAGCCCGGATCGGCAGAGATGGACTCGGGCGTCCCCTGGCGGAATATGCGCCCCTCATGCAAGATGAGAATGCGGTCTCCAATTGCGAAGGCCTCGTCCTGGTCATGAGTAACGTACAGCGATGGGATGCGGGTACGTGCCAGGACCGCACGCAGTTCCTCCAAGAGCTGCTCGCGGAGGGAGCGATCAAGGGCACCCAAGGGTTCATCAAACATCAGAAATCGCGGCTGAGGAGCGAGGGCGCGCGCCAGGGCGACACGCTGCTGTTCGCCGCCGGAGAGGTCCGTGACCGAACGGTGCTCAAATCCATTGAGATTGACGAGGTCCAGTACTTCGGCCACGCGTTCCGCCACACGCGAGGGCGGCCAGCCTTTCGTGCGCGGCCCGAAGGCCACGTTGTCATACACATCCAGATGCGGAAAGAGGGCGTAGTCCTGAAACACCAGCCCAAAGTCGCGAAGGTGCGGCGGCGTCGAAGCCAGATCGACCTTGTCCCAGAGCACGCTGCCGGACTCGGGGAATTCAAGGCCTGCCACGATCTGCAGGAGCGTGGACTTGCCGCTGCCCGAGGGACCCAGCAGGCACACGGTCTCGCTGCCCGCAATCCGAAAGGAAATACCGCGCAGGAGGGGCTGCTGCTCGTAGCTCTTGTGGATATCGCGAAGCTCAAGCATCAGAACTCCGTCATCCCCGGCAGGCGGACTTTCTCGATGAGCAGAATGCCGGCCGTAGTAAGCACCATCAGCAGTGTCGCCATGGCCATTGCCTGACCATAGTTGAGCCCGCCGGGTTGAGCCAGGAATCTGTAGATGGCCACAGGGATGGTCGGGTAATCGGGCCGCGAGAGCACCAACGTGGCGCCAAATTCACCCAGGGAGATGGTGAAGGCAAAGCCAGCGGCTGAGAGGACTGCGCGCCGAAGGATGGGGAAATCCACTGTCTGCCAGACTCTGAACGGCGACGCACCGAGTGCAGCGGCGGCCTGACGGAGGCGTTGCGGCACTGTGGCGAGAGCGGGCTGGAGCGTTCGGATGACAAACGGAAGCGCGACCAGTGTATGCGCGATCGGCACCATCCAGGGTGATGCCAACCAGCGGCCGAAGGCAAGGATGAATCCCAATCCCAGAGTGACAGCAGAGGCGCCAAGCGGCAAAATGAGGATGGGATCAAGAAAACGTTCCAGCCTGCCAGGACGCGCCAACGCCGATGCGGCCGGAAATCCCATTACAAGCGAAAGGACAACCGTGGCCATTGCGTAGATGAGCGAATTGCGCGCAGCAGTGGCAGGAGGTACATAGAACACTGAATCCCTGCGGTTGACGAAGAGCTCGGAGTAGTAATCCGTCGTCAATGTCGCCCGGACATAGCCGCGCTCCCCGCGGTCTGCATCGAGCCTGGAAATCGAACGAAGTGGAAGGGCGAGCAACGGCAGGACAAAGAAAGCTGTCAGAGCCGGCACCATCGAGCCGACAAACCAACGTTGCCGCAATGTCCAGGATCTGCCCGTGTTTACCTCAAGAGAGCGCGGCGCGGTCTGGATGCGAACCCGTGCGGTGAGGCGTGTGTACAGGAACGAGAATGCAACGGTGCAGAGAAGCTGGATAAGCGACAACAACGCTGCCAGAGGCAGATCGAGCATTTGGAGCGCCTGGACATATATTTGGACTTCAAGAGTTGCGAACGAAGGTCCGCCCAAGAGCAGGATCACACCAAAGCTTGTGAAATCAAACAGGAAAACAAGCAAAGCCGCAGCCAGCAACGCGGGCCGAAGGAGGGGCACTGTCACGCGCCACCAAGTGACGCGGCTGCTGGCCCCGAGCGACGAGGCCGCCTGGCCGAGGCGCGGATCCAAGGCGGCCAGTGCGCCACCGACCAGGCGGATGACAATAGTGGTGTTGTAGAAGACATGGGCGACAAGAATGGCGCCGAGCGTCCCGGTGAAGAGGATGGGCGGCGTGGGCAGCCCAAGCAGGCGCTCGAGCGTGAGATTCAGCCATCCCCTGGGGCCAAGCAGCGCGCTGAATCCAGCAGCGACCACCACGGTCGGAAGCATGAACGGGAGGGCAGTTATTGCACGAAGTAGGGACTTGCCAGGGAACGTGTAACGTGCGAAGAGAATCGCGGCGGGTATGCCAAGGAGAAATGTCAGGAGCGTTGAAGCTGTCGCCTGAAAGATGGTGAAGCCGAGCGTCTCAAAAGCTATCCGGAGATTCCCCGGAGAGACCGCCCCCAAATCGAGACCAAAGGCAAGAATCCGCACCAAGGGAAGGAAAAAGAACACCGCAAGGAAAGCCAGCGGCAGGAACCAGATGACCACCCTCCGGAGCCAGGCGGGCCAAGCAGCGCGCATCAGCCCCCGTTGATCGAGCCCACGCATCCCCGCGACTGGAGAGGTCAATGCAGTACTGCCTCGGTCCAGGCTTTGATCCAGTCGTCGCGATGGGCGGAGATCGCCTGGGGATCAAGACTCGCCGGTTGAGCTGGTACCTGCGCGTACTTCGTGAACTCGCTCGGAAGCGCCACACCGGGGAGCACGGGGTATACGAACATCTGCGCGGGTACATCCGCCTGGAACCCGGCGCTCAACATGAAATCAACAAAGCGGCGCGCGAGTTCAGGCTGCGTGGTTCCTTTCAGGATGCCCACGAATTCGACCTGGCGGAAGCAAGTGTCGGCTCCGGTGATGGAGGCGGTAGGTGAATCGGTCAGCGGTGATTCGGCAAACATCACCTCAGCCGCAGGACTTGTGGCATAGGAGACAACCATGGGCTGCGGACCGCGCCCGGACGAGCCGCTGAAATTGGTGTAATAGGCGGTCTCCCATCCGTCCACGACGACGACGCCGTTGGCGCGCAGGTCCTTCCAGTAGCCGAGGTAACCCGGATCGCCGAAGTGCTTAACGGTGGCGAGCAGGAAAGCGAGGCCCGGAGAGGAACTGGCAGGGTTCTCCGTAACCAAGAGACCCCGATACTCCGGTCGTGACAGATCTTCCAGAGTCGCTGGAACGGTCAGAGCGTGCGCGGAGAAGTATGCTTTATCGTAGTTGACGCAGACATCGCCATAGTCCACGGGCAGGGCAAAATGACCGGGATCCAATTGGAACTCCGGCGGTATGCCGGAAAGAGCAGGTGAAGCGTAGGATTCATAGATCCCGGCCTCGAGGGCGCGAGTCAGAAAGGTGTTGTCAACCCCGTAGAGAACATCGGCGAGGGGAGAGCCGCTGGACAGAATCGCCTTGTTTAGCGCCGCGCCAGCGTCACCACTCTTGACGAATGTGACAGTAACATTGTTGGCCGTCTCGAATGTCTTGAGCACGCCCTCGGAGATGGAGAATGAGTCATGCGTCATAACCGTCAGGGCGGCGGGCGCAGCGGGCCGAGCGTTGCACGCGGACAGGAGGAGGACGCAGGCAATCAGGAGTTGCTTCACTATTTGAACCTTTCGGCCATCACGAGGAATGACCCTCGGAACGGCGCTGTACGACAAGCAGCAGCCCGGCTGCAATCACAATCCGAGCCGTGGTTTCCAGCATAACGTTGCTGATCCCGCGAGAGCGCTCCGGCAGGAGGGTCTCATCGTTGAGGCTCCAACGAAGGCCGGATGTGCGAACATGCTGCGCGGGAGCCCCCCAAGGTACGAGGGAGACAATGTCGCCCGGTGTGCCGCGGAGCTCGACCTGGTCACGGCAAAGGGTAACGCGCTCGACGCCGTCATCCAGGCAACACTCGCGCCCCACGAGGCGTTCGTCCAGGAGCAGGGCAAGGTTGCCAAGCGTGTGATCCAAGCGAGCTCCCAGGCCGCCCAATATGAGGATTGCCGGCGGATCGCGCTCCAAGGCATAGTTCAACGCCAGCTCCAGATCGGTCTCATCTTTGTCGCGCGAGTACTGGCGGATATCGATGCCGGCGTCACGAAGGCGGGCAAGTTCAACCGGCTCGACCGAATCCATATCACCGACCAGCGCATGCGGTGTGAGCCCAAGCGCACGGGCGTTGTGAGCCCCACCATCTGCACAGATCAGCAGGTCTCCGGTTTGGGGAATCTGGCGCGCGGCCTCCAAGTCGGGCAGGAGCCCATTGGCGAACAGGATGGCTCGGGGCGGGCTCAAATCGCCCTCCTTCCGCAGCGCAGCGCAGGATCAGCGACGCGCTCTTGGGCATGTGACCAAGGATTGCAGAGACGGGGCCGCCCATCGCAGGAAAAAGAAATCCTCCGAGGGCGGAGGATGGTATGAGGCAAGCGATTTTCCCTCCGCCGGTATGATCCGGATCAGGTCATGCGGGTCGAGCGTTTCACGCTCCTCTCAGCCTGTTTACCAGGCTCCCCGTTGGGTTCAGCAACAATCACTATACCGCAAAGCGGCTTGATGTCAAGCGCTAGCGCAGGCGACGGTGCCACTCCTCCTTCGGCTGCAGCCCACGCGGGCTCGCCCCGGGCTCGAGCGCAAGGAAGTCCACCAGCAAACGGTGGAAGGGATCGGCGGCATCGATCATCGGAAAGTGACCGCTCTGCGGAAACACAACTTGTTCAACGTTTGGCCCGATCGCGAGGACGTGTTCAGGTGAAGGGGCATGCAGCAGCGGATCGTTCAGGCCAAATACGAAGAGCACAGGGACACCCGCGTCTCGAAGTGCTCCAACGCCGGCGTTGATCAGGCCATAATCGGACGGAGCCGCTACGGCGCGCGGATCGATCGCGGTCGGGTCTGGTAGCAATTCGGCAAGCCCGGATCCATTGCCGGCCACCAGCGTTTGCAGGTCGCGTACTCCAGCGGTCTGAAGTCTGCCATCAAGAGACAGAGGATCGAGGGCGGCGGCAACGGCCAGGACGCGGGCCACACGTGCGGGATGCCGGGCTGCAAAGCAGAAGCCCACCTGGGCGCCCAATCCGTGACTGACCAGGGCGATCCGGTCGATACCCATCTGATCGACGAAGCCCTCCACAAGCGAGGCTTGCCGCTCAACCGAATACGCTTGCGGATCACGGGCGGTGTCTCCGAAGCCAAAGAAGTCGACCGCATATGCAGTGTGCGATCCGGAGACGAGCTGCATGCTCTGCACCCAGTAGCGCCACGAGCCGATCCAGGTGTGCAAAAAGACAACCGGGCGGCCCCGGCCAAGGGATTCGTAATGCACGGTCAGTTGATCAAGAAAGACGATGCTCATGCCGGTTCAGCGCCACCTGCACGGCGGCCGGTGCGGCCTTGCCGGACGGCGCGCGCGAGCGGGCGGATGGACCGCATGGAAGGGCTCGAATCATTTGCCGTACCGGGACAAGATTCCCCGGACACGGCTTGTCAATTCAGCGGGCGAGAAAGGTTTGAGCAGGTACTCTTCGGCACCAGCGTCCAGCCCGGATTGGATCTCCGCATCCTGTCCCTTGGCAGACAGAAAGACCACAGGCACATCGCGAAGCTCCGGGTTCGCTTTCATGAGCCGACAGGCATCGTAGCCGGTCATGCGCGGCATGCGCACATCCATGAGCACGAGGTCCGGAATCTCGCGTGAGGCGGTCCTGACGGCATCCTCCCCATTGGAGGCTGCCACGACCTCATAGCCTGCAAAGCGCAGCATGAAGGTAACAAGCTCACGGATGTCGGGTTCGTCTTCGGCGATGAGAATCTTTGCCATGAGTACCTATTTTGATGTGGTCCCGGCAGGCGCGGTCTTCCGGGCCGGTGCCTTGCGCCCGGCCGACGAGGATGGAGACTGTTTGGCGTCCGAGCGGGCGTGCGGGAAAACCGGGAGCGTGATCGTGAAGGTGCTGCCACGTCCCTCGACGCCATCGCTCTGCATCGAAATGGTGCCCCGATGCATTTCGACCAGCTGCTTCGCAATGGAGAGGCCGAGGCCGGTACCCGGCGTGGCGAGCACCATCGAATTCTCCCCGCGGAAGAAGCGCTCAAAGACCCTGGCCTGATCAGCGCTGGAGATGCCGATGCCGCTATCAACGACATCCAGCTGGACCTCGGAGCGCTTGGGCAGCCCGCGCAGCTTCACCACGACAGAACCGTTTTCCGGCGTGTAGTGGTAGGCATTATCCAACAGCGTCCGCAGAATCTGGCGCACGCGTTCCGGGTCACCAATGATGGTCGGAACAGCCTTGGGGTCCTGCAAGCTGAAGGCAATAGGTTTCTTGTCCTGTTCGGCCTTCTGCTCATACTCGTGGACGACCTCTGCCGCAAGCTTGCCAAGCTCCAATTCCTCGGGGGCCAAAGTCACATTGCCCGACTCGATGCGGGAGACGTCCAGGAGGTCGCCTACCAGGGCATTAAGCCGGTCGATGTTGTTGCGGACGATCTCGAGGAAGTGAGCCTGGTTCTCGTTCACTGCGCCAACAGCTCCCATCAGAAGCATTTCGATGTAGCCCTTGATGGAGGTCATGGGCGTTCGGAGCTCGTGACTCACGGTGGCGACAAACTCGGATTTCAGGCGGTCGACCTCCACTTCATGCGTGATGTCGCGGAGTATGGAGACGGTCCCGAGGAAGTCGTCTTCCAGGATAACGGGTGCAAGATGGATGAGGGCAATGCGGTCATTGGCCAGCTCGATGCGCTCAGCGTACGTATCGCCGGCAGAGTACAGGGCGGGAGCCTCGGACCAGCGACGTATGGCACCAACCCAGGCCTGGCCGGGTTCCCCGAATAGATTGCCAAATTTCTCAAGCGACTGACCCACCAGATCCTTCGATTGCGGGCCGAGGATATGCTGGATGGACGAGTTCACAAAGGACACCTGGTTTGCAGCACTCGTGACGAGAACACCGTCTGCCACAGACTCCAGAATGGCCTGAGAGCGGCTGGCTTCCTCTTGCTCCTTTCGAAGCATCAGGCCCAGGCGCTCTGCCTGATCACGGATGAGTTCGTAGAGGCGGGCATTGTTGATGGCCGCGGCGACCTGGCTGGCAATGGCCTGGACGAGGGTGAGACTCTCTCCAGTGAAGTATGCCTCACGCCGCGAATACACCATCAGCACGCCAATCGCCTCGTCGCCGACCATGAGGGGCGCCAACACAGCACTGCGATGCTCACCGCGCTGACGGGAGGCGGGCCGTGTGGCAAGCCAGCGCGGATCGTGCCGGAGATCGTCGACCAGGACAGCCTCGCGGCTCTGCACCACCCAGCCGGCGAGCCCCTCGCCCACATGCAGCCTGGGTCCGGCGTCACGCCCGGGAGTACCATCAGAGGCATACCCGAAGCCGGCTCGATAGTGGAGCATGTTATCCGCCGGGTCGAGCAGCATGATGGTGCCCTGGTCGGCCTGGACCGCGTCATTAAGGAGGGAAAGCGTGCGGTTCAATGCACGATCCAGATCGAGGCTGGAGGAGGCTTCGGTAAGGATCCGAAGCAGCGTTTCTGTGTTTTGCTGCTCACGGCGAAGTTCGGCCGTGCGTTCAACGACGCGCTGCTCGAAGTCCTGTGCCAGGCGCTGCGTCTCCGCGAACAGACGCCCATTCTGAATGGTGACCACAGCCTGGTTAGCCAGCGTGGCCAGAAGCCTAAGGTCTTCACTCGAGTACGCGTTGGCCTGCCGGCTGCGCGCGGAAAGCATGCCCACAACGCGGTTTCCCACGGCCATAGGGACGGCAAGTCCGGACTGGGGCGGCGCACCATCCACGAGCGAGCCGCCGTCCATCGCGGCGATATCCGAAGCCCCATTCAAAAGCACCGGATCACCCGAGGAAATGACCTGGCTCCCTAATCCGCGGCCAAGCGGCGCCCGCCTGGCCGGCAAGCGGCGCTTCGCGTCCGTCAGATAGACAGCCTCAACCTCCTGACTCTCTTCATCCAGGAGCGTGATCACAAAGGAGTCAACCGGCATAAGTCTTTCTGCCGCCTGCTCAATCGAAGCATATATATCCTCGGGATCAAGACTAGTCCCCATTTCGGCGCTGGCCTGGTTCAGGAGCGTCAGTTGAGCGGCACTGCGCGCCGTCGACTGATACAGGCGTGCATTCTGAAGCGCGATGGATGCCTGGTTTGCGAGAGTCCTTGCCAAGTCCGTCTCGGCGGAAGCCAGGCGACCGCCTCCCGGCTCGGACACAAACAAGAGGGCTAGCAAATGCTGCCCAACGGCGAGTGGCATGACCATCAACGCGCGCGTATCCTTCCCGATCAGCTGCCGAAGCGGTGCGAGCTCTGACTCGGCATCGGCTCTCTCCGTCATGAACGCACCCAGGGAATCGCGCAAGCGCGAGAAGAGGGCAACCTCAGGGAGAGCTTGCGGAAGCTTCTGCTTCGGCTTGGGTTCGGACGCCACCCAGGCCGCCTGCGACCCTTCGAAGGTAACAACCGAGACGCTGGAGGCCCCCAGCGCGGCCCTGACATCGGCCGCGGTACGCGCTAGTATCTGGTCCGCATCCAGCATTCCGCTCAGCGCCGACGAGAACCGGTTAAGCAAGGCAAGGCGCTCCGAGCGCTCGTTGAGCTCCGCAGCATGCTGCAGGCTCCGCTCATATAGATTTGCGTTCTCAAGGGCGACAGCTGCCTGGCTCGCCAGCGTTGCTCCCAACTGAATCTGCTCGCTCGTATAGAAATCGGCCTGCGATTTCTCGAGAGCGATGACTCCCGCCATTTGTCCCTTGGCTAGCAATGGGATGCCGAGCCAGGAGAGGTTCGGCGAATCCACCTGCGGAAAGCGAGCATCTTCGCGAACGTTCCCCACGAAAAGTGGACTACCGGCTGCGTCCATTTCCCTGAAGAGGGCGCTGTCCGACAGCGCAATGGCAAGACCCGTGCGGTTCTCCGCATCCGGAAAGCCGCGAGTGCCGGCCACGGCGAGTCGGTCGCCGTCGCGAATCCACAGCGTTGCCGTGTCAAAGTCCAGGATGAGGCCCACCTGATCCAGGAGGGCAGAGACCAGCTGGTCGGACCGCAGAGTCGTGGCAACGGCTGTTGCGGCCTCGTTGAGGCCCTGCAGCTGACCTGCGCGTTCAGTGAGGGCACCCACCAAACGGACATTCTCCAGCGAAAGCGCTGCCTGCTGCGAAAGCGACAGGATGAGGGCTTCATCTTCGGGCTTGAAAGCAGCCACGGTGTTGAAGTTGTCCAGGACTATGAGACCAATGCCCTTATCCTCAACGAAGATGGGCAGCAGCAGACTGGATACGGGCAGGCGACCGCCGGTGGCCCGACGGTATAGTCCCAATTCGGCAGGCTCCAGTGCATAGTCGCGCGGAAAGTCAATCTCGTCCACGCGGCGAGGAACGCCGGAGGCGAAGACGGTTCCGGGCAACGCCTCCCCGCTGCGGTATTTGATCTGAAGCATGCTGTCGTCATCGGCATAGCCAGAGGCGGCGCGAGCCTCGAGCGTTCCCGTCTGCTCGCTCCAAAGCAAGACTGCGCCCGCGTGCGCGGTCGTCAGAGCATGGCGCGCGCTTTCGAGCAGGGCTTCCACGATCTGACCAGGATCCAGGCCACCCAGCTGGCGACTGAACTCCAGAAGAATATTGACTTCGTGCAGGCGAGTGCGCGTCTCGTTCAGGAGGGAAATGTTCTGCAGGACGACGGATGCCTGGCGGGATATTTGAAGATAGACCTGCCGATCTTCCTCGGAGAGCGGTGGCAGGGGATCGAGGCTGATCGCCATCATCGCAGCCACCGGCCGATTCTCAATGAGCACGGGCAGGCTGATCACGCCCTTGGCCCGCAATTGGCCCAAGAGCGGCGATTCCCGCCATTCCTCGTTCTCCTCGAGGTTGGGGACCAGGATGGGTGCGCCGGTAAGCATTGAAGACCTGAGCGGATTGCGCTGGCCGAACAACGCCTCGATATTCACAGTGGATGGGACATTCCCCAGTATGTGCAGAAGGCGTGAACCTTCCGGTGTACTTTCCGCGACCAGGGCAATCGCCATCCCAAACTGGGTGAGCGTTTCCCGGCCGAGCGCCAGCAGGGCTGAAGAGGCATCCAGTTGACGGCTGACAGACTCTGTGATGGTCAGGCCAGCGCGAACGCGCTGTGCCCGACGCTCCAACGAATGCAGCGCAATGGTCTGCTCCAAGTCCTTGCGCAGCAGTACCGGCAGATCATTCTGCGTGACGCTGAGAAGCTGCTGCTGCCGGCTCATTCCTGACGACAAGGACTCGATGCGACTGTTCAACTCGCCGAAACGGCTGACATTCGTGATGACCCTGACGGCCTGAGCCGCAAACAGTTCGACCGATTCGATCGTGACCAGGTCGGGCCGGAGGCCGTTGGCGGGATCATCAAGACTTATGAGACCGAGTGGATTCCCCTGGACATCTTCCAAGGGGACCAGCAGAAAGTCGTCCGGATCCCAGGCATTCTGCCGCGCCTGGACCTCGGAATATTGGCTGGCATAAACGTAGTGGATGTCTGCCGGAAGAACCGGCGTCTGATCGGCCGGCACAAGGTAGGAATGGCTGACCTTGAATTCGGGCCGAGTGAGCTCCTGGAGGCTGGAAAGCGGCTGCTTACGTCCCTGAAGCTGAGCCAGGGTCTCGGCGTCGATGCCCACCCCGGCAACGCGCCGGAGCATGCCTGACTCCGGTTCATGGACGCTGATGAGCACAACTCGAAACGGGGTCGACTCTTGAATGCCCTTCGCGACCACCCCAAGGGCTTCTTCCAACGGCATATCGGCATTCAACGCACGTGCCGCGGCGGAGAACTTCTGCAGCGTGGAGGCCCGGCGCTCCATAAGCTCCGACTGCCGGCGTTCTTCCTGCAGCCGACGCGCATTGGCGAGCGCAATGCCGGCTTGAATCGCGAGTGTTTTGGCCGTCTCCAATGTGCTTTCATCGAAGGCGCCGGTCGCGGCAGCGTGCAGCTGGATGAGGCCGGTCGCACGTCCGTCTTCGACGACGGGCACGAACAACGCGGAACGCACGCCTTCGTGCGGCGCCTTGTTGCCGCCCCCATCTTGCAAATCCGCGATAGAGAACGCCTCGAGGTGTTCAAGGGCACGCCGTTCCAGGGCAGAGAATTCCATGCCGGGCCGATCGCCTACGGACTGGAGTTGACGCGGATCTGAAATGGCGTGCTCGGGATCCAGCAACAGGATCGAGCCGCAGTCAGCGCGGGCAGCCCGCAGCATCTCGGCGTGAATGACAGCAAGCAGCTCATCCAAAGACCGGGCCGCGCCCAGTTCACGGCTCACACGCGCCACCGATGTCAATTGATCAACGCGGCGTCGCAGGCTGTCGTCGGTGTGCGCGGCGATCTGCACGGTATCGATGGCCGCCGACAATCCCGCCGCGGCGGCATTCAGCAATTGCAGTTCCGGGTCTTGAAATGCGTCGGCCGTTCGGCTTCCAAGAATGATCTCTCCCAAGGAACGACCACGCGCAACAAGAGGAACGGCTGCCATGGCCTCCAAGCCGGCGTTCCTGAACATGGAAAGATAGAAGGGCGGCAGCGTCGCGTCAGTGGTAACTCGTCCAGAAGTCAGTGCCTGGCGTGAACCCGTGACTGTCTGCCGGTATACAGGATTGTCCACTACCAGCACCTGCGACGCCGAGGTCCATTCCTGCGGGAAACCGATCGCCGAGGCGCGATGAAGCGCGAGCTCGCCACGAGTTTCATCGAGGAGGTAGGCCGCGCCACTTTCGGCCCTCAAGAGGCCCGCCAACTCCCTCAGGCCAACACGAAGAACCTCATCCACACTGGAAGCTACGCCGGCCCTGGCAACAAGCCGCGCGAGCGCATCGGTCTGCTCTGCATGCTCCCGACTCGAACGCACCAAAAGGGCATTGTCGATAATCGCAGCGACCTGATCGGCGATGATGTGCATCAGGCGCACGTCCGATTCGGTGAATTCGCCCAATCCCGCGGGCCGGTGAGATAGCTGCAGGTAGCCTTTCATGGCGCCTGAGGCGACCAGGGGGATGAGGGCTGAATCCTTCAGGCTCGCAGCAACAGCAAAATCCGTCAATCCCAGCTGCCGCCAGCTCTCATCCTCCGAAGCATTCGCCGTCAGTATCAGCTTGCGGGAGCGGATCAGCTGGTCGGCCGGGCTGTCAGGCGGTATTGAGACGCGATACATACCGACGATATGCGGTGGGAGGCCACGGAACGGGACCTGTCCCTCGAGGATGTGCCGGGTTTCGTCAAGAAGCAGGAATCCCAGAATCTGAGTGTCGAATAGGGGCGCGACCGCATCGACGAGCCGGGCGAAGAGCGCCCCGGGCTCGCGAATGGCGGCCACCGCCTGACCCAGACTGGCAAGACCGGAGTACTCCAGTGTGCGGCGCCGCTCCTGCTCATAAAGCACGGCATTGCGCAACGCAGCTGAGACCTGGGGCGCCATGAGGCTCAGGAGATCCAATTCCTCCGGCGTGAAGGACCGCGCAGTTGACTGGGCCAGTTCCAGAACACCTATGAGTTCGTCGCTCGCGAACAGGGGAATGCCCACGTACGCAATCACGGCCGAGGTTTCGGCGGATCCGGACACTGCCATCACGGCCCGCGCATCTGGCAACAAGGTCGCGCTTCGAGACTCTACGGTACGCTCGGTCAGCGCGCCAAACTGGCTCTGCAGGCTGCGCACAAGCGTCGGCGCCGTCCCGTTGGCCTCGACCAGACGGTATGAAATGAGCGTGCGTGCGTCCGGATCCCAAGCCTTGAGCTCGTGCAGGTCGGCGGGGACGAGCCGAAGAGTATTGTCCAGGATGGCGTGAATCACAGACTCAAGATCGAGGCTGGAGGTTATGGCGCTGCCGAAGTCGGCGATCACACGCAGGACCGACGAAGCAACTTCGGGCTGACCAACCGCCACGGAGGGAGCAAGGTCGATCGTTCGCAACGAAAGGAGCATCTGCGGGCGTGAGCCGGGCACACGGTGCGAGATGACTTCGACCGGAACGCCGTTGAGGTTGAGGCGCCTTTGACCAGGCACGGCACAGAGTTCCAGAAAGTCATCCGAGGGTCGTATCCGACGCAGCAACTTCTCAAGGTCTGGAGATTCCCCGGCTTGCAGCCCGAACCAATCGCGGACGCGGGCATTGGCGAAATCCACTCGACCGCCATGCTCAAGAACCAAAATACCCTCGTCACCGGGGTCGGCAGCGGCAAAGGTATCCGGATCAGTCGCGGTCGAGCGCATCATACGAGGAAGCAGCCAAAGCAAGCCCCAGGCAAGGACGGCAAGAAGCAGTCCGGCCACAACGAGCCCAATCCCGAGATTCAAGCCGGCATTCATGAGACCGTCATTTCCCTAGGCCGCGGTCAAGGCATCCTGCCGTCGCGCCTCGGCGGCGGCCTCTGACAGCTCGCGGATATCTGCGAATGATCGCTCACTGCCGGTAATGACACCGACCGACAAGGTCATGAGCGGGGCGGGACCATCCCCACCGGCATCCTTTGGAGATTCAATGAAGCCGCGAGCGCGGTCGACAAAGTTGTAGTGGGCTGGGATCTCAGCCGCAAACCGATCCTTGATGCGTTTGCGAATCTGGGCCGCTGCTTTTGCGGTGGTGGTTACGACAAAGTCGTCGTTGCCGGCATGCCCCAGGAATTCGTCGCCAGATCCGAATTGATTCACCGCATCCGTGAGCAAGAGGGCGGTGAAGCGGAGCACGTTGTCGCCGGCAACAAAACCATAGACCTCCCGGAATGCATCCAGATGATTCACCCGGATGTCAAGCAAGGCCCAGTCATCATTATGGATGATCCGGCGGAGTTGATCTTCTATCAAGCGACCTGCGGGAAGACCCGAGCGCGGATCCGTAAGGCTCTCGCGTTCGGCACGGCGGATTGCGCCCGTGACGCGCAGCTTCAGCTCCTCGATATCGAAGGGCTTGGTGATGTAGTCGTCGGCACCCAACTCCAGGCCCTGGAGCCGGTCGCCGCGCTCGTCTTTTTGAGTGAGGAAGATCACCGGGATCTGGCTGGTGCGTGTGTTCTTGCGCAGGGAGCGGCAGACCTCATAGCCGTCTATGTCGGGCAGCAGGATGTCCAGGACGATGAGATCCGGAAGGGTCTGCCGGGTCTTCTCAAGCGCCTCAGCCCCCCGATGCGCAATATCGACATCAAAATCCATGCCGGAGAAGTACGTCGCCAGCATATTGGTGATGTCGACGTCATCTTCAACGATCAACAGCCGGGACTTCCCCATGGGACCTCCTGCGTCGGGCCGCGCTTTCCTGCGCTGGCAAGCACTAGCAGCCAGAAGCCAAGCGGCTGAACGCCCAACTCACGGGGTCGGAAAAAAACCAACCTCCGCCTGCCACAACTATAACATTTCCGATAGGTGAGACCATTGCAGGAGCGTCGCGGCGCCAAGTGATGCCGATTTGGGTGCATCGATCCGATTCCGCAGGCACCGTGGGGTGCTGTGACTCTACCAGGAACGGGGCTTGCCAGACCCGGCCGGGTGATACAGGACCGGGTGCAGATACCCGGACGCGAGCTTGTAGTGATCACTGTCCTTGAGGTGGACATCACGGTCGACAAGACGCGGCCCAAGAAGCACCACATCGGATTCGATCGTCCGCGACGGATACACCACCAGACCCGATCCCAAACGACAATTGTGTCCTATGGCAGTCCCGAGCACGGGCCGATTGGAGGCATTAAGGCGACCGGCGCGGTCGCGCGCCTTGAGGGGACTGGGTACGAGGTTGTAATCGGTGAAAGTCGACCCGGCTCCAATAAAGGTGCTGCGCCCCACCACACACAGCTGCATGCAGGTATTCTGCGCGATCATGCTGTTTTCCATGAGTGTGGTCATAAACAGAGAGGAGCGGAACGGCAGGAAGGCGCCGTCGCCAACGACAGAGAGCATAAGCTGCACCCCCTGTGAGATGTTGACATTACTGCCGATGATGCAGTTATCGATTACGGCGCCGGCATCGATGCTAACGTTGTCGCCGATTGTGGATGGCCCGTGAATGACGGCATTCGGATTGATGACGCAGTTCCGCCCAACGCGCACAAGCTTCGAGCACTCGAGCAATTGGCGGCCCTCATACAGGGCGCGGCCCAGAATACCGAGCCGAAAAACCAGATCGGTGGCGAGGCGGGCTTCATACCGGGCACCCCTCGCAAACAAGCCAAAGACCATGTCCGCCATCAAGACATGGACCCAAGAGTCGATCGCCAGGAAGCTTCGCAGTGGCACCTGGAACACCAGATCGCCACTCTGATCGGCCATGTACGTAGGCACGTGGTAGTAGCCCATTTCCCGGGCCTGGAGATCGATAACAAGCGGTTCAGGGTCGGAGTCGGCGCCCTGGGGATAGAACCACAAGTCGGCGAGGTACAGGTCGCCGGCGCGGGTGTAGGAAGAGGAGAGTGGAAGAGCATGCTCCACAAAGGCCTTGTCGCGGTCGGAGAATGCGGCACGCACAGCATGACCCCGGCGTCGGGCGGCTTCCATGAACGCCTGCAGGTACGGCTGGTCGAAGTAGAGGTTGTCCCGATAGATCAATGCCGCTTCTTTGGAAGACGGCAGATCCTTCAGGTCCTGCAGTTCAAGCTCGCGATCCACATACGGAGCCAGCAGGTTGCGCTGCCAGAGCCAGAGGGGGGTGTTCTGAATTCGTAAATCCCGCGCGGCCTCACAGAATGGTGCAATAGGTGCGGGGGCTTTCAGGATGACCTTTAACATGGCGGGCGGTAGCCTTTGGGGACTGCGTCCTCAGATCCGAGACGGCGAGGCACTATCAGTGACGCCCCGGCGAGGCATCATGTTGCCACCGGCTCATCCAGGAAGCCTTTCAGCTCCTGCATAAAGGCGGCCGGCTGATCGAGCATGATGAAGTGACCTGCGTCGGGAAAACGTGCGATTCGAGCTCGAGGCACGCCAGCCTCAATCAACTCCGACTGCCGTGGGTCCACAACATTATCCTTGTCGCCGTACATACCCAAAACGGAAACCGAGATGTGCTTCAGCGCGCCTCTCAGATCGGTGCGACGCAATGAGCCAATGCTTGCGAAGAACGCCTCCAGCGTCGTGTGCGAGACATCGCGGTCCATCATCCGGCTCCAGCCCGGATCGCGAGAATAGCGCCGCGCCAACAGGCGATAGAACGATCGATACAACCAAATATTCCGGTAGGTGAAACGGCCAACGCTCTGGATGCCAAAGATCCGCGGAAAAAAGCGAAGCGACGAACCCACAACCGGCGAGCCGATCGCGACCGCCCTTTCGACCCTTCGGGGGTGATTTGCAGCCACAAGCAGGCAGACCGTCCCGCCCATGCTGTGGCCAACCAACGGCGCGCTCCCGATACCCATCTGGGCCATAAACTGATCCACCAGGCTGACAAAATCGCCGATGGCGTAACTGGCGCGGCGCGCACCTGACTCCCCAAAACCCCAGAAGTCCACTGCATATGTTCGATATGCCGCGCCCAGGAACTCCATCGTGGCCTGCCAGAGGCCCCACGAGCCCTGATAACCATGAAGGAGGATGACCGGACGTCCCTTGCCAAACACCTCATAGTGGAGGCTTCCCTGATCGGTTGTGATGGAAGGCACGGCCAGCCTATTGCGTTAGATCGCGGGGGCCATCATCTCTCAGTCCCCATCCGATCCAGGATGCTGTACAAGAGCTCCAGGAGCACCGTCTTGACATGGTGTTTGTCGGTGGCGATACACGGCAGGATCTTCGTATCGCCATCAAGGCGCAGCGCGTGGCGAATGTCCTGAACCTCCCAGGCGTCCTTCACGTCCTGCTTGTTGGCGGCCACCACATACGGCGTTGGGGCATAGGCGCGGAAGGTCTCGAGGATGGAGCGGGCCTCGCGAAATGTCTCCGGCCGGGTCGAATCGACCATCACAACGAATCCGAGCATGCCTTCGGACAGGATCTCCCACATGAAATCGAATCGTTTCTGCCCGGGTGTTCCGAACAAGTAAAGTACCAGGTCATTGTCGACCGTGATGCGGCCGAAATCCATTGCAATGGTGGTGGTTTCCTTGACAGCCCGTTCCGCGGCATGTGTCAGCTTGCGCTCGGTCGAGACGACCTCGATCTCACTTACGGATCGAATGAACTGCGTCTTGCCGGCACTGAAAGGCCCGGTGACCACCATCTTTACATTCTGCATGAGAGCTCAGACCCTGCAACCCATGGCTAGAGCCTCTGAATGCGTCCGATCAGTCGATTGATGAGACCTCTCTGCTCCTCACGGTCCTGCGTCGGGAACATGCGGGGGTTCAGCGGAATCTCCGCGCCGGCCGGTCGCACCAACTGGACGAGGCCCGCCTGGATGAGTCCATAGACGATGCGTCGCATCTCCATGTCGTTGAGCTTAGCGGCTCCGGCGATGCGTTTCATGGAATTCTTCGGGTCTATGAAGCGCACTACGCGCCATTCCTGTACGCTCAGGTTCAGGTTCGTCATCGGCCGTTCGGTGAACTTGAGCGCCAGATCCAGGCTTGGGATTTCGTCCTGAAGCTCTTCCATCTCACGGAGCTGCCGTGAACCCTCAATAATGAGATTCTCAAGGTCCAGCTTGACGTTGATGCGGTCATCTGGCGGCGGAATGCCGGGTTCGAAGCGGAAGAGGCCCTCCACCCAAGTGAAGAGCCGGCGAATGATGCTGGTAAAGTGAACCTGAAGACCGAAGAGAATATCTTCCTGGGAGACATAGCCAGCGTTGACCAGCAACAGCCCGAGCTCTTTGTCGCTAATCACCCCCGCCCGCGTCGACAGTGCGCGGTATTGGTCGGGTCTTAGCTTGCTGGATTCACGCAGGATGGACGCCAGGTTGCCGTCTTCCTGCCCGATGCGCGCGTAGGCAAGCTTGCCATTCCGGAATGAAATATGGGCCTGATCCGTCGGTCCATCGAGGATCAGGGTGCCCGTCTTCTGGGCAAGGTTGATCAGGTTCAGCAGCTGGGTGACGGTAAAGTCACGCAGGTTCCCGCGTAACGCCATTGCACTCCCGCATTCTAGCTCTCCGCCCGACGCCAACCCGGCAAAACAGGGGAAGGTGCCAAGATGAACATCTGCCTGCGGCACTGCCGGGTGCCGGCGCCAAGCGCGGCAGATTATACATCAGGGGTTTTGCGGGCCAATTTCGGCAGGCGTCCGTGGGGCGATTAGCAAGCGATTTGCAATGCGGGCGCGGCAGAAACACGGAAATCCGTGCGTTTGCGGGGTAGACAGGCCGGGAAACAGGAACTTGCCGCCGGGGACAGCGCCTGGGGCGCCAATCAGGGCCGCGCTTCCACGGCAAATTCAACTCGACGAATCGGCCCCGCCACGCTTGATATCATCATCGAGAAGGGTGCGGTTGTGCCTGGGCTCAGGGGCGTGGTGCTTTCCCAGCGACGCCAACCCACGACCTGGCCAGAGGCGTCATAGGCGACTGCGGCCACCCATAGGGAACCCGCGGTTCGTGACGGATCAGTGAGGGCGATCTCGCCACTTGCCTCCACGCTACGACCCTGCGAGGAGACCTCGGTGAGAGTATTGCGAGCACTGGCAGCGATGTAGCGAGGATCGCCCGGCAAAAGTCGAATGCCGGTGAGCATCTGCACGCGTGGCTGCGTGTCAAGCGGGATTGGCGGTGAGAAGAACACGCTCAGAGGCAGGGCGACACCCGGAGGAATGATATCCAGCGGGAGTACGGCCTGCGCGCTCGTGAAGACGGAGCCATTTGCCTGGACAAGGGTCACTTGAGCAGTGACATCCTCGACAAGATCGGGGGTGTCGTTGAACACCAGGACAAAGCACCAGGCTCCGCCATCTGCGGTTGCATGGCAGCCAACCTGCTTGACCGCCAGCGGAACGGGCGTTGGCGTGGCTTCGCCAGCTCGATCCGCTGGGCTGGCAGGAATCCGCAGTGTTTCTCCAATGCGCAAGGCGGTGGGATCCACACCGGGATTGGCCAGCAGGAGCGCATCCAGAGTTATACGGTAACGCTCGGCAATCTGACTCAGGGTATCGCCCGACTGGATCGTGTACTGTGACGGAGTTGGCGTCGGAAGAGGTGTCTCCGCGGCCACGATAAAGCTGTCAGCGGGATCGGCAGTCAGAGAAGGGGTGATGGTTGCGTAGGGAGTCAGCGCCGGTGCGACGGCCGTGCCGATTGGCTCCGCGGGTGCGCATGCAACGGCGAGGGCGAGAGCCATTATCGCGATGCGATACACAGAATGATTATACCGGACGAGCGTTATAATGCCGCGCTAGCCGCGCAGGGCAGCTAAGTTTGTGTCAATGTAGCGCACGCGACTGTATCCAACCTCAAAGAGGAAGGCGCACGAGCGATGGAATACCGGCATCTCGGAAAGACTGGCATCCAAGTCAGCGAGCTTTCATTTGGAAGTTGGGTGACGTTCAGCAACCAACTGGACACTCAGCGCGCGATCGATTGCCTGGGCGAAGCATACAACCTGGGGGTGAACTTCTTTGATTGCGCGGAGGTGTACGCCGGCGGCAAGGCCGAGCAGATCCTGGGGGAAGCGCTGAAACAACTCGGATGGCGCCGGAGCAGCTTCCTGGTTTCCACGAAATTCTACTGGGGGATTCACGAGGGGATCAACGAGAAGAACACGCTCAACCGAAAACGGCTACTGGAGGGCATCCAGGGTTCACTCAAGCGTCTGCAGCTCGAGTATGTGGACCTCGTGTTCTGCCATCGGCCGGATCCGACAACGCCCATCGAAGAAACGACCTGGGCCATGCACGACATGATCGAGCGAGGGCAGGCGCTCTATTGGGCGACGTCCGAGTGGCCAGCAGCAGATATCGTGGCGGCGATCGAGATCGCCGAACGGCATCACTTGCATAAGCCGGTTGCCGAGCAACCCGAATACAACCTCTTCAGACGTGAGCGCTTCGAGCAGGAATACCGGCGGCTCTTCCAGGAATACCGGTACGGCTCGACGACCTGGAGCCCGCTCGCCTCCGGCCTGCTTACAGGCAAATACGACAGGGGTATTCCCAGAGACAGCCGAGCAACCTTGAAGGGCTACGATTGGCTGCAGAAGCGTATGACAGACCCGCAGAAACTGGCCAAGGTCCGCGCGCTCAAGCCCATCGCGGATAAGGTCGGTTGCAGCCTCGCACAACTTGCACTGGCATGGCTGCTGACGAATCCGCATGTCAGCACAGTCATCACGGGCGCAAGCCGGGTAGAGCAGGTGCGGGAGAACCTGGCAGCGGGGGAATTCGCCAAGAAACTATCGCCCGAGATCCTGCGGGAGATCGAGGCTGTATTTGGGGAGTCGACAGAAGAGGACAACTAGACCCGGCGAGGTCTAGTCTGTCGCCTCGGGCGCGGCGAAGTGACGTTCTTCAACGTCGGCCGAGGTCTCGGCAGGCAGGCGCATAAATGCTGCCAGCAATGGATGCACGCGCCGCACTTCGTGGGCGACCTGCTGGGCGATCCGGCGAATCGAGAAATGTGCATTCGGCGCGGAGCGAAGTTCGCAAAACGCAAAAGCCTCGCGAAGGTTGAACCTGGCGAGGACACGTCTGTGAAATCCGTTCGGTACAGCATATTGAGCAACGTCTGCGTCTGATTCCGCCAGGCGCTCGAATACCGTGGAGGCCGCGCTCATAGCGGCATCATAGGCAGACCCGCGCCCGGCATCCACCATCAGCCTCGGAAGGCTGTATCCGAGCCGCGTCGTCAAGCGTTGCGGGGTCTGCGTCATCATGCGGTGGCGTTTGAACTCGGCGTAAGCACCCTGGTCCATCACCAGCTCAAAGGTGTAGGTGCAATACTCCAGCTCTCGCAATGGGATATCGTGCTCGGACAGCTGCCCCAAGAGCATCCTTGCCAGACTTTCGCGCTCGCCGGGTGTGCTATCACGGATACGTTCAAGCGCAGCGCGATAGGTTCCGCCTGCATGGCGGAACAGTGCCGCCGCCAGTATGCGATCCTCGCCATCACGGTCGTAGTCCACAAGCACACACCAATCGGGCGCCCGCTCAGCCGAGCTGGCCCCCGTGACCACGGCTGCGCTTACCGGGGCCGGCGAGGCGGCATTGCGCAATGATCGACGAGTGCCCGAAATGTAAGGGACAGCCTCCGCATATTTGACGAGAGTCGGAATCTCTGCCCTGGCAACCATTTTTACCTGCTCGCCGATTTCGCGGACTTCCGCCAGCTCATGCGACAGCATCTTGCGGATGACGTTCTCCAGCACACGCGCGTTGGCGGTC
>DATDCZ010000203.1:0-11329 GCA_036524055.1 Anaerolineales bacterium
GCCCGCGGCGGCGAAGACTGCTCTGCCAGCACTCGCAGGGCAAACCGGGATCCGCCGATAAGCACCAGCGAAAGCAGCCAGTCTATGCCCAGCGCCGATCGCGGCATACCCGGGACGACCAGGCCCGCTGAGATGAGCCCCAGCATCACAGCCGATGTGATGACCGAGGCCGTCGTGACCGCCGCGGTGATGAGCCTGAGTTCATGTGTGCTGGCATAGACCCACAGCCGGCGATACAGGCCGAAGAAGTAATATGTGGGAAGCTTAACCAGGAGTGCAACGGCGCACATCGTGACGGTCGCTGGGAAGTAGTAGGGCAGCTGTCCCACGTCCAGTCGAAGTGCGAAACTTCCGAGGACTGAGACAATGATCAGTCCCAGGTCACCGAAAAGCACGTAGCGATTCCTCAGGTGCGGTCGGTTTCTCATCGCATCGACGCCACAGTGTGCTGCAGCCCATCCAGCAGCGACACTTCCGCCGCGAAGCCCATCACGGCTTTGGCCCGTTCTGGGCTGCCCACAGATTCGTATATGTCGCCGTCCCGCTTCTCCTCAAAACGCGGCTCCGGAGCTCCAGGCAGCAACTTGTATAGGGTCTCGATGAGGTCGAGTATCCGCGTCTTGCGCCCCGTGCAGACATTGAAGACCTGTCCTGCGGCGCGCGGATGTTCGGCAGCCATAAGGTTCGCTCGGACCACATCGCCAACGAATATGAGATCCCGGGTCTGTCCCCCGTCCCCGAAGATGGTCGGAGCTTCCCGCTTGAGAAGCTGGCGGATGAAGATGGGCACAGCCGCCGCATACTGTGTGTCGGGCCTTTGCCTGGGCCCAAATACGTTGAAGTAGCGCAGCGCGCAGACCTCCAGCCCTAGCGCCTGTGTGTACATACCGGCGTAGATCTCATCCGCCAGCTTTGAGGCTGCATATGGAGAGAGCGGTCGAGGCGTCTCGCCCTCACTCAAGGGCAATGACTCGGAGTCTCCATAGACCGCTGCGCTGCTCGCCAGCACCACCCGGCGCACGCCAGCCTTCCGCGCCGTCTCCAGCAGCACCGATGTGCCGGCGCAGTTTACGTCAAAACACGCTTGTGGCTGCTGCATCGATGCCGGGACCGACACGAAGGCCGCCTCGTGGAAGATCACGTCGACATCGCGGACCGCGCTCTCGACGACCGCTGCATCTCGAAGGTCCCCTTCCAGCACCACCAGTTCCGCGCCTCTTGGCGCCGCATCCGGTTGGTTTAGGTTCTCCTTCTTGCCCGAAGAGAAATTATCCAGCACGCGTACCGCATGACCCCTTTCCAGGAGCGATGTGACAATGTGCGAGCCAATGAAACCCGCTCCGCCGGTCACCAGGTATTTCATACTACCGGCCCTTGCGGCCGAGCACAGTCCCGATCGTTCGGAGGATGATGCTGATATCCATCGTCAAGGAACGGTGGATGATGTAGTACAGGTCGTATTCCAGCTTCACTGCGGTCTCAGACACATTGACCACGTAGCCATAGTTCACTTGTGCCCAGCCCGTGAGTCCGGGCTTTACCAGCAGACGGGCTCGATAGAAGGGGATTTCCTTCTGATAGTGAGCCACGAGCTGAGCACGCTCTGCCCGCGGGCCAACCATGCTCATATTGCCGCGCAAGACGTTCCAGAACTGAGGCAGTTCGTCCAGGTGAGTGCGGCGCAACAGCCGTCCGAAACGCGTCACCCGCTTGTCGTCCTCGTCCGCCGGGCGGAACGAACCGTCAGCGTCCGCATCCCGCACCATGGTGCGGAACTTCAGGATCGTGAACGACTCGCCGCCCTTGCCAACGCGATCTTGGGAATAGAGGATGGGGCTGCCGCTGTCCAGCAGTGTCCCCAGGGCGATGATCGGCCCCAGCGGAAGCAGTAGCAGCAAACCTACCAGTCCACCGACCATATCCATGCCGCGCTTGGCGGCCTCATACATTCCGCTGATGCGCAGCTTGTCCACGAACGAGCGGATGATCCAGTCTGATTCCAGGTGATGGATCGGCACCCGCTGCGTGATCTCCTCATACACGGTGGGCATTCGAGTGACCTCAACCCCCCGCTCCTGAGCATCCAGGAGCACCTGGAATGTGCCTCCCTGGACTTCCCCGGTGATGGCAACCACGACGTCCGATACGCGATATTGGTCGATGATCGTGAGCAGGTCTCTGCTCGTTCCAAGGACAGCGATCCCCTCGAAAAGCTTATGCAGCTTTCGTCGATCATCATCGATGAAGCCGATCAGGCTGAATGGCTTCGGGTTTGCCGCCGCATACACGCGCGCCAGCGTCATCCCGGCTTTGCCAGCCCCAACCACCAGGACGCGCCGCGCAAGTCCCGAGCTGGTGTAGACCCGGATGAAGAGCAGGCGCCAGACCAGTGTAAAGACAGCCGCCAATCCCACGAATAGGCCCACAACGACGCGTGGCAGGCCGCTGGGTTCACGATTCAGGATGAAGACCAGCGAGTAGATGATCATGCCCAGAACGGCGGCGATCACCGTCCCTCGGAGTGTCCGTCGCAGGCTGACCGAGGCGTGAGGATCGTACATTTCGGACATCAGGATCAGCCACGCCAGCGGCAGCAGGTAGAACCAGACCGGCACCTCGATCTTCGCCAGGGCTTCGGCGCGGCCTGGACGAATGCCGAGCGAGATCCAGTGGTAGATCTGGTACTGCCTCCAGAGATACGGGGAAAGCAGGTTGGCGCCGATGGAGGCGACGAGGTCGCCCACCATCATCAGCAGCCGGCGTTCACTGGCCCTCAGTCGCAGACGCGGTCTGGTTGCTTCAGCCATTCGAGTGGACCCACCAACTGGGAATGCTCGCCAGGAATCCGCCCCCCCAGGCGAAGTGCACGGTGGCGAAGGCCAGCATTAGGGCCGGAAGAAGAAGAAGATCTCCTGCCCGCGCTGAAAGTTGCACGCTGGCCGCCAGCAGCGCCAGTGCGTAGACTGACCCAATGATCACGAGGGCTATCAAGGCTGGTGTCCAGAATATCGCCGCGGCCGCCAGTGTGAGCACCGCCAGAACAAATGTAGGCGGGATCGCCTGGCGCCACCGCAGGCTGGTTGGATATCTCACGAGCATGCGAAACTTCCAGAAGCCATATCGCCAGTACTGGCGTGCCAATGCGGCAAGGGTCGTGCGGGCGTAATAAGTGGACTTGATGGCCGGATCCATCCAGACCACCCCGCCGTGCTTGTTGATGCGCACATTGAATTCGTAGTCCTCATTGGATCGCAGCTGCTCGTCGAAGCCGCCAATTTCATCGATCAGGCTGCGCCGAAAGGCCCCAAAGGGCACGGTATCCACAGCACCGGCAGCGCCGCCAACGCGGTACAGGGCGTTTCCGGCTCCGAGAGGGTGTGCAGCCGCAGCCGCGATTGCGGCTGCCGTTCGGCCTTTCGCACCCGGCACGATCTGCCACACCCCCCCGACGTTCGTCCCCTTACCTGCCTGCAGGGCCTCTACACAGCGCTGGACGTACTCGGGGATTGGCTTGGAGTGGGCATCCAGCCGGATGATGAATTCGCCTTCTGCGGCGCCAATGGCACGATTGAGACCCGCAGGAATTGTGCGCTTGCCGTTGTCAACCAGCCGGACGCTTAGGGTCGGGTGCGCTTGCTGGAATGCCGCTATGGCATCGCGAGTGCCATCCTCCGAGAGCCCGTCCGCGATCACCACCTCAAGCCGTTCACGTGGATAGGTCTGGTCGTGAATGGCGGCGAGAAGTGCGCCGATGGTCGCTTGCTCGTTATAGCAGGGTACGATGACGGACACGGTCGGCTGCATCGCAGGGCAGGTTCTCAGGCCGCGCCGCGCTCCACTCTGCTGCCCTCCAGCGGCGGCAGGTGCACCACAAACTCAGCACCATGGCCCAATTCACTGCGGACGGTGATTCTACCACCGTGAGCCTCAGCCATTTCCCGGGCGATCGCCAGCCCCAGGCCTGCTCCATGCCCGCCGCCTCCCCCTCGGGCCTCATCTGCCTGGAAGAACCGCTCAAAAATGTGCGGCAGGTCCCGGGCCGATATGCCCGGTCCGGTATCGCTGACTGCTATGCGAACACCACCGCCCTCCGGCTCCGCCCGAACATCCACTCGGCCGCCCCGTGGTGTGAACTTGACCGCATTGTCGATGAGATTGTTGAATATCTGCGACAGCCGATCAGCATCTCCGCGCAGAGTAGCCAACGTCGGTGGCAGCGTGAAGACCAGATCGACGCCTTGCGCCTGGGCGATAGGCCGCAATCGGTCTCCCACTCCCGAGAGCAGGCCACGCACATCCACCGGACCCATATGCAGGTCTGCCGTGCCTGCGTCCAGGCGCGCCAGTTCCATCAGGTCGACAGCCATCCGGTGCATCCGTTCGGCCTCTGCATGGATCACCTCGGCCGCCTGGCGTTGTGCAGCCGGCGTATCTGCGGTTCCGTCCAGGATTGCCTGCGAGAAGCCCTGGATCGAGGTCAGGGGCGTCTTGAGTTCGTGCGAGACGTTGGCAAGAAACTCCCTTTGCGAGCGTTGGCTTGCCTCCACCCGCTGCACCATGGAATTGAATGATCGCGTGAGCTCACGGACTTCCTGGGGTCCTTCCTCGGGAACGGCCTCTGGCATGCCGGCCAGAGACAGGACGGTCTTTCCCGGGGATGCCCGCGCCGACTTGCGCGAGCCGCCGGATGCAACGCTTCGAGCCGCTTCCGCCAGCCGTTGGATCGGCGCAGCGATCCATCCAGCCAGCAGGTACGCGAAGATCAGGGCCAGGACCAAGGCAGCCAGCCCACCCTGGATCATCGGCCGCCATAATTCATCGCGCAAGAGATTCGCCGGGGGCAGCAGTCTTGGCCGCGGTGCTGCTACCAATACCAGGCGCCCGTCGGTCAGCCGAGTCGAAGAAAACAGCCACGGTCTGCCGCTCGCGTCCATTGTCGTGTCGATCAGGCGTGCAATCCTCGGCTCGGATGGCAATCTCAATTCAGGCCGATTTGCCGCGCTGTCGCTCGTCAGAGCCCCCGACGCGGAAAACACCATCACGCGCACGTCCAGTGCCTCCGCAATGATGTCGGCTTTTTCTACGGCCGCCGGGCCCCGCTGCAGCAGGTTCTGGGCGGCGAGCACCCGCAGTGAGGTCTGCCGATAGGTCGTCGGATTCCGCAGCAGGAACACGACCTGCACCACCGCCACGATCAACAACGCCGCGGCGATTAACGCGGCGTAGCTTATCCAGAGTCGCGATCGTATGGACGCAAGCATGTGTTCTCGCAGCTGGTCAGCTGGTCAGCTTGTACCCCACTCCGGTGATGGTCTCAATTCTCGCTGCGCCATTTTGCAGCTTCCGGCGGAGTTGGGCGACATGCACATCGATCGTCCTCGTCTGACCGTAGAAGTCAAAGCCCCAGGCCTTCTGGAGCAGTTGCTCGCGCGTGAAGACTCGTCCGGGCTGCTCGGCCATGACAACCAGCAGATCGAATTCCTTTGGTCTGAGTTCAAGCGTATCCGCACCCGAGCGCACCTCGCGGCGCGCCATGTCGATCATTAGGTCTGCGACCCGGATCGTCTTCTCGACGGCCTCGGGTTGACGGCCAACTCGACGCTGGATCGCCTTGACGCGCGCCACAAGTTCCCTTGGATTGAATGGCTTGGTCAGGTAATCGTCTGCGCCCAGCTCCAGACCAAGGATCTTGTCGACGTCCTCGCTCCGCGCTGTCAGCATCAATATGGCAGTATCGTCGCCCTGGGCGCGCAACCGGCGGCACACCTCCAGGCCGTCAACCTTGGGAAGCATCACATCCAGGACCATGACTGCCGGCCGAAGCTTCGCCACAAGTTCCAGAGCCAGCTCCCCATCCTGCGCCTCGTGGACCTTGTACCCCTCGCGCTCCAGGTACATTCGCGCCAGCTTCAAGATCGCGGGCTCATCATCGACCACCAGGACGGCTTCGCCAGTCATCTCGGGCTGCCCGGTTCCTAGCTCCCTTTCGCCTGTTTCACGAGAGCCACCGCCTCGATCTCGACGAGAGCGCCTTTCGGAAGGGCGGCCGCGGCCACCGTTGATCGCGCCGGAGAATTTTGGCCGAGGAACTCGGCGTAGACTGCATTCATGGCAGCGAAGTCGTTCATGTCCTTCAGAAACACCGTCGTCTTGACGACGAGGTCCAGCCCGGAATCGGAAGCCTCCAGCACGCTCTTCAAGTTGGTCAGGACCTGGCGCGTCTGCGCGCCAATGCCCCCTTCCACGATCTCCATCGTTGCCGGATTCAAGCCAATCTGCCCCGCAGTGAAGACCATCGTGTCCGCCCTGATCGCCTGTGAATAGGGCCCGATGGCCTTCGGAGCCCTATCTGTGTGCACAATCCACCTGCCAGCTGATGTCATGAGCAAAGCTCCTTATGTGATGCAGGATGACGACAGATCAGAATCGAGTATACAGCCTCACTTGGCCTTGGACAACCCGCCCGAGCTGGAAAAGCAACAGAGCGGAGACACCACCGATCGTGTCTCCGCTCCCTGGATGTGTTGTCCCCTCATCACGCGACGGTCTGCGATGGCCGTCGTGCCTGCGGAGTCTTGGTCCAATCCTGGCCCGATGCGGCGGGCGGCATCACTTCGGCCCGTTCGCCTCTCGGAAATCGCGAACGGCATCTCGCAGGGCGCGTCCCGGCTCTTCGAGAATCGATCGCACTTCCTTGAGCTTGTCGCCCAGCGCCTTCACGGTCTGGGTTGCCGGCTCTTGGTCGGTGACCCTTCCATTCGCATCGAAACCCTGGTGGGATGCGATCAGTCCCTTCCCGCTCTCGTAAATGGGCCGCGCCTTCTGCAAGGCGTCCGCAAATGCGTCCAGCGCTGCTTGAACGGCGGCGACGTCTTTCCCATTGGCCTTGGCCTGATCGATCAGATCCTGTGCCGCATCGATGCGCTGCTGGGAGTGATCGAACATGAAGCCCAGCCGGTCGTAGATGCGCTGCTCGCGCAGCCATGTGCGCTCAAGCCTTAAGCCCTGCCATTGCGGCGGCGTCTCTGTTTGACCTGGCGCCTGGGCCAGTGCGACCCCCGGGTCCATGGCCGCTACGCCGACCGCGGCGATCACGAGCGCAGTGAATACGTTGCCTGCTAAACGTGCAATCCTCGACATGTGTGCCTCCTTTGATGTCGTTGACTGCATTTTGAGGCAACGCCGTAATCCCTGCGTGATCGGGCTGTAAATTTCCGGTAAAACCTAGGTACGCCTCAGCGCCAGCATGGTCAGGTCGTCCTGGAGCCCCTCATTGCCCACGAACTCGGTTAGCGCAGCCTGCACCAGGCCAATGAGGCTTTCCGCCGAGGCGGGTTGCACGCCTTGCAAGGCTGCCAGCAGGCCACTCTCGCCGAAGAAATCGCCTCCTGCCGAGAAGGCTTCGGTGAGGCCGTCCGTGTACATGAGCACCGATTCGCCAGGCATAACCTGGATCGTCCTCGCAGTGACGGCTGGCCCATCCAGGATTCCCAGCGCAATTGTGGTCCTGGTCAGCTTCTCATAAGTGCCGTCGCGTCGCAACCATAGAGGCGGATTGTGACCTGCATTGGCATATGTGAGCAGGCCGTCCTGAGGATCCAGGACCGCATATACGGCCGTGACAAACATGCCCTGTCCCGTGTCGGGCATCAGCAGATCGTTCATCTTCCGCAGCACCTGGTCAGGTAGATCTGATTCTGAGACCGCCGCGCGAAAGACGGTCCGCGTCAGCGCCATGAACAGCGCCGCTGGCATGCCCTTATCGGCCACGTCTGCGACAAGCAGGCCGAGCCGACCGTTCGAGAGTTCGATCACATCGAAGAAATCCCCACCCACCTGCCGGGCTGTTTCCCAGCGCGCAGCCAGCTCCCAGCCGGTCCTCTCGGGCAGCACGGAAGGTATGAATGTCTTCTGGATCTGCCGCGCCAGCTGAATTTCTGTTTCCAATCGCTCCCGCACCACCGTCTCGTTCTGCAGCAGATCATTTTGCATCGCCAGCGCGATTTGTTGCGAAATTCCCTGTATGATCTCCAGGCGTCGCGCCCGGAACTTGCCCGAGCCGCCGCCTTCTTCAACCAGCAGCACGCCCAGCACGTCGCTCTTGGCCGTCACGGGCATTGCTATCAACAAGCGCGCCGCGCCCTTGACCTCGCCGCTCGCTTCGCTATCGGCCTTCAGTGCTGTCCACCGCTGCGCCTCATCCTTGAGGGCACACGCTGCCGCCTCCGCCGCCTCGCGCGCCGCATCCAGCAACAGGAACTCGGACACCTGCAGGTCGCGATCCCAGATCTCGGCGCGTTTCGCCTCGGACAAGCCGAATTCCGTTCGTGGCACGTAGCACTGGCGTGCCGCATCCCAGCCGAACAAGGCCGCGCTGGAGACGCCCAACAGGATCGGCATGATGCGCATTACCGATGCCAGCACATCGTCCAATGCGTCCGGGCTGGCCACTGCCTGCGCCACTTGCAGGAGCGCCGCCGCTGCATAGGCCTGTTCTTGCGCGGCATCGTACAGGCGGTTGTTCTCGATGGCCACCGCCGCGTAGCTTGCATACGTTTCAACCATAGCACTGGCCTCATGGCCATAGCGCCCGCGCTCATGGTGCGCCAGTGCCATCACTCCAATGGCACGTTCACTGACCTTCATCGGGACCGCCAGCGAAGAATAATCGGCGGGGAAATTGGCGGCCTTGCCGGTCGGCCACATCGGATCGGAAGGCTTGCGGATGATGGGCTTGCCGGACTTCAGCATGTCCTCGACGATCGCGTTCATCTCGGGCGATGTGCGCATCGCCTCTTCGATCGCGCTCACTTCTGCCCCGTGCGCGGCGGCTACGTACATGCCCTCCTCTTGCATCAGCCAGATGACCGCCACCTCCACCGGCAGATTTCGCTCAAGTTCGGTCAACAGCGCTTGCAGCGCTTCGTCGACCCCTATATGTTTTGAAAGCAGGCCCGCCACCTCTCGCAGGCTGTCGGCCACCTGGCGCCGCCATTGTTCAGAACGGAAGAGGTCCGCGTTCCGTATCGCCGCCGCGATCGTCCCCCCTACGGCTTCGAACATCAGGCGGTCGTCCTCACTGAAGGCATTTCGCTTATCGGATTGGATATCCAATACGCCCAGGACGCGCTCGCCAAAAAGCAGCGGCACTGCAAGTTCCGATTTCGTGTTCTTTGGCGGCAGGGGTGAGGGGCGGAAGCGCGGCTCGGCCCCCGTGTCATTTGCAAGCAGCGTGGTGCCTTCCCGCGCCACCCACGGAATAATGCCCCGCTCATCATCCAGCGGAATGCTGTACCCTTTCAGCGCCGCACTGCGCTTGCCGCTTCCAGCCTCATATTCGACGCGTCGCCGGGTCGGATGCACCGTGAAAAGGCTCACGTGCTGATAGCCGAAGCGCTCATGGATCAGGCCCGCCGTCTCCGCCATCATCTCCGAAAGGTTGAGTGTTGAGGTCACGCTGCGGCTCACATCCGCCAGGAACGCGAGCTGCTCCGCCCTGCGGCGCAAGTCGCTGTATAGGCGTGCACCCTCGACGGCCCGCGCCACATTGTCGGCCAGGGCCTCCAGCACCAGGACATCGTTGGGGTGGAATGCATCCGGGCGATCCGACTGGACGTCCAGAACACCCAACACCAGCTCATCCAGCTTCAGTGGAATGGCGACTTCAGACCGCGTCGCGGGAAGATGCTCCAGGAAGCGATAACGGGGGTCGGCTTTCACATCCGGCACGTTGATCACGTCGCCCGTGGAGGCCGCGCTCCCGATCAGGCCCTGGCCAACCTCCACCTCCAGCGCCAGCGGTTCGGCGCGCGCGCCGCCTCGCCGCGAGGTTGCGCTCGACCGGAATCTCAGCCGTTGATTGCCGGGCTTGAGGGTGAAGATGGCCACGTAATAATAGTTGAATGTCTTCTGGATGAGCTCACACACCCGGCGCGCCAATTCATCCAGATGCAGCACGGTGGCGATCTCCGCGCTCACGCGGCGCACCAGCATGAGCTCGCCCAGCCTGAATCGCTCCACCTCTACGCGCAGCGCAGCATACAAACCCACCGCGACGACGGCCGCGATGTTCTGCAGCAGAGAGAGCTCCGCCTTTTCAAATGCGGGCCCGGCCGGCCGGGTCACCTGCAGCACTCCCAGTACCAGTCCGTGATCTTCTATCGGCACCGCCGCAACGGATTTCTGCGAACCGGTCTTGCGCGCCGCATGCTGCGTGAAGATCTTGCGTCGCGAAAGCGCACGCTGCATAGCCTCGCTGCGCGGCCGGCGTGGAAAGCTGCGTGGGTCGCTCCGGTCCGGTAGACGGAACAGCTCCTCGTGCAGCCAGACGTCAATATTGCCTCGCACCATCTGGGCCGCGAGGCTTGTGATCCGGTCTTTTTGGGCTTTCAGCGACGTTGCACTGCCAAGTTGTTCCCCCAGATTGGCGATCGCACGCCAGTCGGAAGCCTCGACTGGGCGCTTCTTCGAACGCATGTCACGCCTTCCGCTTGATGAGCGTCAGATAGTTGCCCGAGTCCGTCACCCTGTATATGACTTCGTCCATCAACTTGTGCATCAGGAAGATGCCCAAACCCCCGATCTTGCGTTTGGACAGGTCCGCCGTGACGTCCGGCGTCTCGACCTTGGAGAAATCAAAGGACTCGCCCCGGTCCAGAAAGGTCATGATCAGTCGACCTTTTGAGAACTCGCAGTGGAGCAGGAAAGTCTGATTTGGCTTGTCAGCGTAGGCGTGCTCGATGATATTCGAAGCCGCTTCGTCTGCCGCCAGTTGTACCGAGTAGATCAGGCGCTCGTCGAAGCCGGCCGCGCGCGCGACCTCGCCAACGTGCTCCCGCACTTCATCGAGATTCTCAAACTTTGCCGGATATGTTTTGGTCGACATTGACAATCAAAGGCCGCCTCGCAAGAGACACGGGCGGCCTCCATTCAGGTTGTGGGCTGCAGCATACAAAGTGGGATTAGAAGCTCCCCACGGCGTCCAGCGGATCTGGGAACAGCTGGAAAAGCTCGGTGAACCCTGCCAGCTCCAATGCTTCGCGAATTCGGTCCGGGACGGCCGCCAGCAAGACCTCTCCCCGATTGTAGCGTTTGCACTGGCGTTGGGCTGCCAGTAGCGCACGAAATCCGGCGCTGGACATGTACTCCAGCTTGCCCATGTCGATCACGATCTTGTACACACCATTTTCGATGAGTGCATCGAGCTTCTTGCCGAATTCCGGCGCCGTCGCACTATCGACGCGCCCTTCGACGCTCACAAGATGGCAATGCTTGAATTCCTTGCCCGTGATCTCCATGTATGCCTCCGGCCCAGGCTGGTGATTTCCCG
>DATDCZ010000204.1:0-14853 GCA_036524055.1 Anaerolineales bacterium
GGCTCGTCGGTCCGGGCTGGCGAGCGCTTACGGAGACATGGGGCGTGCGCCTCGCGGCCGTGCTCGTGACCCTGATGGGCGTCGTCAACGTGCTCTCCGCGGTCACTCCATCCCTGGCAGAGAGACTCAGAATCCTCGAGCAGTATTCGCCGCTGGAAGTGCAGCGCGGCGGGCACCTGACCGCGGCCCTCGCCGGATTTGCGCTCATAATGCTGGCGCGCGGCCTCGGGCGGCGCAAACGCGTGGCCTGGCTGATGACCCTGGCCGTGCTGGCGATCTCGGTCGTTAGCCATCTGATCAAGGGGCTGGACTACGAAGAGGCCCTGCTGGCTCTTGGCTTGATGCTGTTCCTGTGGCTCATGCGCGCCCGCTTCCACGCCCGGTCAGATCGGCCATCGATCCAACAAGGCCTGCGCGTTCTCCTGGGAGCATTTCTTTTCACGCTGGCGTACGGCGTGGCCGGCTTCTATCTCCTCGACCGGCACTACAGCGTGAACTTCGGTTTCTGGGCAGCCGTTCGGCAGACGGTGGTGATGTTCACCCAGTTCTACGATCCCGGCCTAACGCCAGTGACGCGCTTCGGCCGGTTCTTCGCCGACTCGATCTACGTCGTAGGCGCGGTGACGTTCAGCTATGCCGGACTCATGCTGCTGCGGCCGGTTTTCTTTCGATATCCGGCGACGGCGGCAGAACGCGAGCGAGCCAGGAGCATCGTCGAGAAGTACGGCCATTCCTCGCTTGCCCGCTATCTTCTCTTCGATGACAAGCGCTACTACTTTACACAGGGAGGCACGGTCATTGGATACGCGTTGATGGGGCGGACCGCCATCGTGCTCGGGGATCCTGTCGGCCCTCCCCACGACCTGCCCGCCGCCATCAAGGCTTTCGGTGAACTGTGTCAGCACAACGATTGGCTGCCGGTCTTCTATCAGACGCTGCCCGAGACCCTGCACCAATACCAGTCTGCCGGCTTCGACGCCATCCGGATCGGCGATGAAGGTATCGTCAACCTGGAAAGCTTCACCCTGGAGGGCAAGGCCGGGAGGCCGCTGCGCGCACCCGTAAACAAGCTGAACAGGGACGGATACACGTTCGTTGTCCATGAGCCTCCGATCCCAGGAGAACTGCTTGCCGAACTGCGCTCTATTAGCGACGAATGGCTGACGTCAATGCACGGGTCCGAGAAGCGTTTCTCGCTCGGCTGGTTCGACGACGACTACGTCACTCACTCGCCCATCGCAGCTGTGCATGCACCCGAGGGATGGATCTGCGCATTCGCCAACCTGGTCACGGAGTATCGACTTAACGAGCTGAGCATCGATCTGATGCGCCACCGCCAGGGGATCGAAAACGGAACCATGGAATTCCTGTTCGTATCCATGTTCCAGTGGGCGAAAGGACACGGCTACAGACGCTTCAACCTTGGTCTGAGCGCCCTCTCAGGCGTGGGCGAACATCGTGAGGATCCATCGGTGGAGCGCGTGCTGCACTACATCTATGAGCATGTCAACCGGTTCTACAACTTCAAGGGGCTGCACACCTTCAAAGAGAAGTTCCAGCCTGAGTGGTCGCCGCGCTACTTGATCTACCCGGGCGCGGCGAGCCTGGCGCCAGCCTTCCTGGCATTGGCGCAGGCCGATTCAGGCAGCGCCCAGCTGTTGCTCCGCGGTTTCCTGCGCAAGTGATGTGCCTTCAATGAATCTCCTCGCCGTACTGCTCGCGTTGCTGCCTGTTCTCCTGGTGCTGATCCTGCTGGTGCGCCTCAGAATGGCCGCAGACCTCGCGGGCCTGATCGGATTCGGCGTGGCCGTGCTGGTGGCGTGGTTCTACTTCCAGACGCCGCTTTCGATCCTCTTCAAGGCTGCGTTCTCGGGCGTGGTGGCGTCCTTCCCCATCACCGTCATGGTTGCCACATCCCTGTTGCAGGTCTTCATCATGGTCGGCACCGGCGCGATATCCCGAATCGTGGTGCTGATCAAGACGGTGGCCCCGCGCGACCAGGTGATCCAGATCATGATCGTGAACGTCGGCTTCGGTACGCTGCTGGCTGCCATGGGCGCCACGCCAGTGTCCATCCTGCCCCCCATCATGCTGGCGCTGGGGTATTCGTCCTTCGTGGCGATTGCGCTGCCGGCGCTGGGATACGATGCGCTGTGCACCTACGCGCTCCTGGGGGTGCCCGTCGTCGTATTCGCGGGCCTGGTGGACAAGCCGGTGAATGAGGTTGGCATCTATTTCGCGCGCTTCATGCCGATCATCAGCACGTGCATCGCCCTGGGAATGCTCTGGATGGTTGGCAAGTGGCAACTGGTGTGGAAGGGTCTGATCCCGGCGATCCTCTCCGGACTCACGGCCGGCGCGATCGCCATCGGCATGAATGCCATCCAACTGGTGCCGCTGACGGGCGTCGCCGCGGGTCTGGGCGTGATCGTGGTCATGCTGCTATACCTGCTGGCCCTGCGCAAACCACTGCGCGACCGAATCACGTTGAATGAGACTGACGTTGCAGTCGAAGAGCGAATGCCGTTGTGGGTGGCGGCCTCGCCGTGGATCATTCTGACGGTCCTGGCGGTGCTGGTCAACGTGCCGTCGCTGCCGTTTTACAACCTGACATTCAAGACCCTATCCATGCCGGTGGAGATCATCCCCGGAGCACCAGAGAAGGTCAGATTGTTCTGGCAGGCTTACTTCTGGATATTGGTGAGCACGCTCCTGGCGTTGCCAATCCTAAGGCCCACGCCGAGGCAGCTCGGCGATGCGCTTCAAAAATGGATCCGGCGTGCCCCACGCCCGATGCTCTCATCCGCGATCTTCTTCGCAATTGCCTACATCATCAATCACTCCGGCAAAGGCCTGGATTGGACTTTAGCGGATCCTTCTCGCAACATGGTGGCGGTTCTGGCAGATGCCTCAGCGGCATCCTTCGGACGGTTCTATCCATTCATCGCGCCTTACCTGGGACTGCTGGCGGGATTCGTGAGCGGTTCAGAAGCCTCGGCGATTGCCATGCTGACGAAGCTGCACATGAGCACCGCGTCGCAGATAGGGGCGATCGGATTGCTGGTGGCGGCTGCCAGCGGCATCGGCGGAGGACTGGCATCTGTCATCTCGCCGGCGAAGCTTCAGAACGCGGCCGCCGCCATCGACCGAATTGGCGAAGAGGCCAGCGTGTTGCGAGTCACGTTCGTGATCTCGCTGGTGATCACCGCGGTGTGCGCGGTGATGGCTCTGGCCTGGGCTTTCTAAAGGCAAGGACCTTCGCCAGGCACTCGACGACCGCTTTTGGCGCGGGGAGGTCGGGCCTCTGGAATTCTTCAAGTTGTTAAGGTTCGGTAGCGCGCCCCCTTGGGCGCCCTGGGAAAGACGCCAGGACAGGCGGCATCGGCGATGGTTGGGAAAGAGCCAACCACTTTGCTCGCCCGATCCTTCGCCGACGCTCAGGACAGGTGCTCGCTCGCAAAAGCGAGGCGGCGATAGTCTCCTGTGGCTACCCGCCGGAGCGGGATGGGCATGGGCCCAGCCCACGAGGAATTGTCCCTCGCGCGCGGAGCAATTAGGAACAATTCCACTCCTTCGGGACGATCTACGAATAGGAGAGGTCGAGTTGCATTGCGGGGAATCGCCATGTTGAGCGCATTGGCTACACGCCAAAGAATCGCCTCACGCGCATAATTCGAATGAGGGTCGAATGCGTGGCGGAAGGCATGGCAGCTCGACGCGGCCTGGATGGAGGCGCGCATGAATGGACCTCGATGCGAATGAAGAGAACGGCGCATGAGGACACTATAGAACAGATGTTCTAGTTTGTCAAGAGGTGAAAGGAGAGATGAGGGAGCGTCGGAGGACCATCCCGACACCGCGGGCGCGCACCAGATTCGTGTCTAGCCCTTGTAGGCTTCTTCCAGGTCCTGGATCACGATCTTATGCATCTGCAGCATCACGTTGGCCACCCGGTGAGCCTTTTCGCGATTCGGATCCGCCAGCAGCTCCCCCAGCCGCGTGGGCGTGATCTGCCAAGACAGCCCGAACTTGTCCTTGCACCAGCCGCATTGCTCCGATTCCTTCACCGCCGACAGCTTGCTCCAGAAATAATCCACTTCCGCCTGGTCGCGGCAATCCACCACCAACGAGACGGACTCGTTGAACTTGAAGATCGGCCCGCCGTCCAGCGCCTGGAACCTCTGACCATCCAACTCAAACTCACCGGTCAACACCTTGCCTTCCATTTCGGCGGCGCCCGGTGCCTCGATGCCTGTCTCATATCTTTGAATGAAATTCACCTTGGAATTCTTACGGCTGTAGGGAGCCTCATTGAACACTTTGACGTAGTAGTTCATGGCCTCCTCACAGTCCTTATCGAACCAGAGGAACGTCGTTATCTTTTGTGCCATCTCAATCGCCTCCTAGCTAAATGGCTGTTCAAACCAGACTATTAATGGTTGAATTATAGGCGAATGCTTTCAGAGTGCTAGTCCCCCAAAATGGCTGTTGGCTTCTCTACTGCACGCGCCCTAGTGCAACCCAGGTGAACTTTGAGTGGGCCTCAGAGACAAAATCCCCGGAGCTGGGGGCGCTCGCATTGTCCCGAGGGTGGATCTGCCGTATACTGCGCTATCCGCGGGTCTCCGGTTTGTTGTGCGGATACATGTGGCAAGACTGAACCTTATTGTTAGATCGCATGCAGCTCCTTGAGCGCGAGGCCCAGCTCCAGAGCCTAAGAGATGCCCTGCGAGAGGCGCGATCAGGACATGGCTGCGTCGCGCTCATCTCCGGCGAAGCGGGGATAGGCAAGACCTCACTCGTCGAGAACTTCCTCCAAGCACAAGCCAATTCCTGGCGGATTCTGCGGGGAACCTGCGATTCCCTCTTCACGCCCCGACCCCTGGGACCACTTCACGACATTGCGCTGCAGACCGGGGGGACACTGCTCCAGCGACTGGAGTCGCGCTCTGATCGCAACTCCATCTTTTCCGCGAGCCTCAGCGAACTCCAGAGCCAGCCGACCATCGTGGTGGTGGAGGACATCCACTGGGCAGACGAAGCCACGCTCGACCTGCTCAAGTATCTTGGCCGGCGCGTCAGCCAATGCTCCACGCTCATGATCCTCACCTACCGCGATGATGAGCTCGGCGCCGATCACCCGTTGCGTCAGCTGGTGGGTGATCTTGGATCCTCACATTCACTCCGCCGCATCGCGGTCTCACCGCTTTCAAGCGCCGCAGTCCAGGAGCTGGCTCGAAACTCCAAGGTCGACCCGCTCGAGCTGCATCGGCTGACCAATGGCAATCCCTTCTATGTAACTGAAGTGCTTGCAACGCAGGGTGGCATCCCAGAAACGATTCGGGATGCGGTGCTGGCGCGAGCCGGGGGATTGTCACCCTCTGCGCGCGGCGTGCTGGAGGCCGGGGCGGTCATCGGGATGCGAATAGAACCCTGGCTTCTGGGCAGCCTCGTGGATCTGGAGCCGATTCCGATCGAGGCTTGCCTAGCGGCGGGCCTGTTGCGCGCCGAAGGCAGTGCCTACATGTTCCGGCATGAGTTGACCAGGCAGACGATCCTAGAATCCATTTCACCACACACCATGCTGGCCCTCCATCGTAGAGCGCTGGCGGCCCTTCGGAACAAGTCGATTACCCGAGAGAATTTGGCGCGCCTGGCCTATCATGCCGAAGCCACGCAAGATGGAGAACTCGTATTGGAGTTCGCGCCCGCCGCCGCCCACGAGGCCTCGGCTGCCAGCTCGCACCGCGAGGCTGCCGCACTTCTTCGATTGGCCCTGCGCTTTGCGGATACGCTACCCGCACATCTTCACGCACATCTGCTGGATGAGTATGTTGTGGAGCTGGCATTTTCAGGCGCGTTTGTCGACTGCATGGAAGCGTGCCAACGAGCGGTGGACTTGTGGCAGGCGGCAAATGAACCGGCGCACCAGGGCGATAGCCTCGCCAATCTCGCCATCCTTCTGTTCTTGAGTGGAAACATGGTGGAAGCGCAGCAAGCGATGATGCGGGCCATATCCATTCTGGAAGCCATTGAGTACGGGCCTGAATTAGGCCGGGCGTACAAGGCGGCATGTCTGATCCGAATGGAAGTGCGTGATCTTGAAGAAGCTCGTCGCCTTGGTTCAATGGCCATTGATCTAGCCGAGCAGTTCGGAGACATGGACACCCTGGCCCGCGCCTGCAACTACACTGCATGCGCCACGATGCCCGACGACATCGAGGCCGGACGTGAATTGATGGAACGAAGCCTAAAGCTGGCCCAGCGGGCGAATATGCCCTTCGCGGTCGGCGGTGCGTACACCAATCTTGTGCAGATGCTTTTGGAGCTATTCCGATTGTCCGAAGCCAAGGCAGTCCTGCCTCAGGGGATTGCTTACGCGCAGAATCATGATGACGATTACCATTTCAACGGGCTTCGCACTCTTGATGGATTGGCGGCTTTTTGGGAAGGTCGCTGGACCGAGGCCCGGAGCAAGCTACGGGAAGTGCTCGAAGTCCGTGGGCCAGACTTGGCCACTCGCGCCTATGCTCAGCTTACATTGGCGCAGACCAGTATCCGGGAGGGACGCGAATCTGCCATGGGCGAGCTGGAGAAAGCGGTCTCCGCGGCCAGGCTGTTGGAACATCTTACGGCTTTGCGCCGCATTCATGCCGCGGTAGCAGAGCGCGCCTGGCTCAGCGGCTCGCTACCGGAGGCTCTGGGGCAGCTTCGATTAGCTTATGCGCTCGCCGAAGGCAAGAAACTGGCTTGGTTGACGGGTGAACTTGCATTCTGGCGGTGGCGAGCGGGCGACATCTTCACACCTCCATCCTGGACCGCATCGCCGTATGCTCTTCAGATCGCAGGGGACTGGAAAGCCGCCGCTGGGCAGTGGGCGCAGCGCGGCTGCCCGTATGAGCAGGGGATGGCGCTCATGGACGGCGACGGGCCCGCACAGCTCGAAGCATTGCACATCTTTGAACACTTGGGCGCAAAGCCGATCGCCGAGAAGTTGAAACAGCAGATGCGCCTCCAAGGCGTGCGCGGCATTCCACGCGGCCCCAGGCCCTCAACCCGAGAGAATGCCCTCGGGCTCACGGCCCGCGAGCTCGAGGTGCTCTCCGCGTTGGTCAGCGGCTCGTCCAACAGCGCCATCGCCAAGCAACTCAGCCTTTCAACTCGCACCGTCGAACATCACCTGGCCTCGATCTTCCAGAAGACCGGCACCCAATCCCGCGGCGAGGCGGTGGCGCTGGCCCTGCGCGAGAAGCTGGTTCCCCCTTACTAACTCCCCAAACCGCCAAATCCAACATGGGTGGCGCCTCCACCCAACTTGGGTAGTCCCGCCGATGTGTGCGCAAGGCGCGGGGCGTATCCTGTGTTCAACGTTTGGCCGATGTATTAGAAAAAGGAGAGAGCCATGTTGAACAAGTCGATCGTACTCATATCCGTGCAGTTGGCGCTCATGTTGGCAATAGTCGCGGTCCCTGCGGGGGCTGCCCCTGCCGCCGCGGGTGTCGGCGTCACTGCGTGCTCCAGTGCTCAGGCACCCACCGCCCTGGGAGTCGATGGCGGGCTGACCGGCCTGAGCCGAGGAGAAATCACCATCCAATCGGTCGCAGCGTCCTCGAATCGCCCCCTCGGCGTGGACGATGGTCTGCTCAGCCTGATGTTCGCCCGCAGCAGCCAGGCCACCTTCGTAGGCTCCGCTGGTAACGCGTGCGCGGGAGCCTTCACCCGGGCGGGCAGCTGATCTCCGTCGCCGCATGTCGGAACCAGTGAGGTAAGTGTCCGAGAGGAACTTCACAGGTTCTCCTCCTCGGGCACGAACCAAACCCGCACCAGGATGATCTGGTGCGGGTCGTTATTTGGGTATCCGTCGGGCCAGAGGCATCCTGCGCAGAACGTCTTGCGGCCTCGCTCTCTTCCGCCGGACGGTCGAGATTGGGGATTATCTCTCAATCGAGCTTCCCATCCTGCCGGGCTTGATTGAATGCAGATGGAATTGGTCTTATACTGACCTCGTCGCGTGAGGACCTTCGCACGCGCCGGATATGCCAGACCAACCGCCTCGAACGCACAATCTGCCTGCGCTGCTGAGCAGCTTCGTGGGCCGCGCGCGTGAGGTGGGCGAGATCCGAAACCTTCTGGGTACGGAGCGGCTGGTCACACTGACCGGCACGGGCGGATGCGGGAAGACCCGCCTCGCCTTGGAGCTTGCCGGCGAGGTGCTCCCGGACTTCCAAGGCGGAGTCTGGCTCATTGAGCTGGGTCCGCTGACTGACGGCGCATTGGTGCCGCAGGAAATCGCCAGCGCGCTAAATGTGCGCGAGCAGGGCGGTCATGCGCTCATGGAAACGCTGGCGAATCAGCTGCAGGCTCGAAGGAGCCTGCTTGTGCTTGATAATTGCGAACATCTTGTGCTGGCCTGCGCACGGGCCGCTGAAACCCTGTTGCTGGCGTGCCCCTTGCTGACCATCCTCACCACGAGCCGCGAGCCGCTGGGCGTGGCCGGTGAGGTCGTGCGCATTGTGCCGCCGCTGTCTCTTCCGACCCTCCCTGAAGTGGAAGTGAGCCCCAGGCACCAGGATCCGCTGCGAATTGGATCCGAGGCAGTGCAGCTCTTCATGGCCCGCGCGCAGGCAGCTGCACCCGCATTCGAACTGACCCCCGAGAACGCAGCCGCCGTGACGGAAATATGCCTGCGTTTGGATGGGCTGCCGCTGGCCATCGAACTCGCCGCGGCGTGTTTGCGTTCCCTGTCCGTCCAACAGGTGGCCAGGTTGCTCGACGACCGCTTCCAGCTGCTTAAGGGCGGCAGCCGGACGGCTCCCGCGCGACAACGCACGCTGGAGGCAGCGCTGGATTGGAGCTATACCCTGCTCTCCGATGAAGAACGACGGGTCTTGCAGAGACTTTCAGTCTTTGCGGGTGGATGCACGCTGCAGGCGGCGGAGGCCGTGTGCCCGGGCGAGACGGTGCAGGCGGAGGAAGTGCTCGAGGTCCTTTCGAGACTGGTGGACAAGTCGCTGGTAGTCGCGGATGCCGCGGGCGAAGAGGCCCGCTACCACCTGCTGGAGACCATCCGTGAGTACGCGCGGCAGAGACTTTCGGCATCGGAGGACGGAGCGGAGGCCAGGAACCGGCACCTGCAGTACTTCGTTAATTGGGCCGAGAATGGCGAGGCACATCTCCACGGCGGCGGCCAATTGGAGTGGCTGAGGCGCTTCGATGCCGAACACGGCAATTTGCGCGCGGCGTTGGACTGGAGCCAGATGGCAGAGGAGCGTGCCGAAAGCGGGCTGCGCCTGGCGGCTGCCGCCGGATACTTCTGGGAACTGCATGGATATCCGACGGACGGACGTATGCGGCTTTCCGCGGCCCTGGCTCACACGGGAGCGCAGGGGGCCACGGCCGCGCGAGCAACAGCCCTGAACCGGCTGGCCATCCTGACATTCCTGCAGAGTGACTTCCACTCGGTGCTGACGCTGGAAAACCAGAGTCTGGCTATTTGGAGAACCATGGGCGAAGCCGGCCGGCTGGGGGTCGCTATTGGGCTTGAGATTTCTGCAATGGCGGAATCTGAGATGGGCAACTACGCCGCCGCGTTTCCTCTCTACGAGGAGGCGCTGGGCATATTCCAGCAGCTGCAGGACCTGCCGGGCATCGCAGACACGCTAAAGATGCTGGGCTCTTCGTTGATGCGCACCGGCGAATACGCGCAGGCTGAGCAGCGCTTAGATGAGGCATTGCTCGTCTCGCGCGAAGTCGGGGACCGACGCCAGATCGCGGCGACGCTTGCCGAGTCGGGCGAATTGGCCATCCGGCGAGGTCAGTACGATCGCGCCGAGCTGCTACTCAAGGAAAGCCTCGAGCACAGCCGATCGCTCGAAGATAAGTGGGGCATCGCTGTCGAGTTGGGATCGCAGGCCTGGTTGGCGCTGGCCCGGCGTGACCATGAACGCGCGAGGACGCTTCTGGGTGAAAGTCTTGGCATCCGGAGGCGCATCGGTGACAGGGGTGGAATGGCGTGGTGCGTGGAGAAGCTGGCGCTGATGGCCGCACGGCAGAAGGAATCAAAACGGGCGGCGACACTTCTTGGCGCGGCCGCCGCGCTGCGGGCACCGGTCCATAGCGCCGTGGACCCGGCCGATCAGCCGGAATTCGAACGTATGCTGGCAGGAGTCCGGGCCGCCATCGGCGAGCGAGAGTTTACGGCCTCCTGGGCAGACGGCAAGGGCATGTCCATTGACGGCATACTCGAATACGCGCTGCCCGAGCCGGCGCTCACTGCCACTGAATCGCAGCGGCTCGAGAAGGAACGCTTCGGCGGTCTGACGGCCCGCGAACGCCAGGCGGCCGCGCTCATCGCTCAGGGACGGTCTAATCGGGAGATCGCCCAGGCCATGACGGTGGGGGTCAAGACTGCCGAGACCTATGTCACGCGCATTCTGAACAAGCTTGGGCTGGAGTCGCGCGTGCAGATCGCCATCTGGGCGAAGGATAAGGGCCTGGCTCCTGTAGAAAGGCCCGAGTAGCCCCGGCCCAAGCCAACCAAAGAGGCTGCGCCCGAATGGCTGGGCGCCGCCGCGATCATTGCGTTGGCACTGGGCGTGTCTGCGAACCGATCCGCCGAAGGTGCTGTCCTGATGGCCAAGCTCCAACGAGCACGTGCGGCAGACCAGGCTCGCTGGACTGCCATGGCAACACTGTATTCAGCGTCGGATTCGGCCGTGGGGGAGCGCGCTTCGGCGCCGAGCAGATGCGGGGTGTTTCTCTTCCGTCAGTAGTGTTCGCCGCCCCGCCCAGCAGGCGGCGCAGGAATCATCGCATGCCCGCCAAGACGAGCCGCCTCAATCGCGCGGCGACACCTAGCATGGCAAGACACTACTCGTAGGCGAGCACCTCATTGATCGTAAGGCGCGCGGCGTTGCGGGCCGGCATGAGGCTGGCAAGAATGGACAGCACCACGACGATCCCCAGCCAGTAGAGCATGCCAAGGGGGGTGAAGCGCAAGGCGATCTCCGTGCCGGCGATGGCCTTTCCAATGATGCCCAGAAGGGAATAGCTGATGGGGAATGAGGCCACAATGGCCAGCACCCAGGTGATCAGGCTGATAACCAGACCCTCGATGATCACCGACTGCATGATGACGCGATCCACCGCGCCGATGGTGCGCATGACGCCGATCTCACGAGTACGCTCCAGCACATTAATACTCATCGTGCCCGCCAGACCAATACTGCCCACCGAAGCTGTCAGCAGAGCCATGATAAGCAGGAACAGGATCAGCACATCGATGCCCTGTTTGGCCAGCGACTGTTGATGGGCGCCGGACTGCACATTGCTGACCGCGAAGTTGCGATCCATCAGGTAGTTGTTGATCCGATCAGCGAGTGCGCCTTGCGAGCCGGGGTCGTGAGCCTGGGTAACGAGGCGATAAGAAGCAGCCTGACCATGCAGGTGCGTAGCATCGGCGATAAAGTCGAACGTCGCGTAGGCCAGAGGGTCATCATCGATCGACATCAGCCGGAAGATGCCCACCACTTTCCAGGGTCGTTCGCGCTCTCCGGTGAGCTTCACGATCAGGGTATCTCCAACCTGCAGCTGGGGATAGTACCTGTAGATCTTCTCCGAGACCACCAGAGCGTCATTTTCTCCAGGCAGCAGCCAACGGCCGGCCACGAAATCCGGTTGCAGCAGGCGCGTATTCTGCGGCGGCGCTGAGATGTTCAGGTTGGTGACCAGGTTGTCGTTCGCATCACGGATCTCGGCGCTGGCGCCACCCCAGCCCTCGACGCCGGTCACGCCGGGCACCCGCATCAGTTCCTCTTGTATCTTGGCGACCGGGTAAGGCCTGCGGAAATCCACTGTCACGTCACCCATGAAGTGCTGCATCAGCTGGTTCACAACGTTGTCCATCGAGTCGCGCACGTTGAACACCGCGATGAAGACCGCGCCGGCCATTGTCAGAGTAAAGATGGTCAGGAGCAGGCGGCCGGTCTGTCGAAAGGTGTTGCGGAACGAAAGCAGGATGGGCCGCGGAATCCACATCAGCCGCCGGCTGTTGAAGCTCAACATGCGGTTGCTGGCAGCGCGGGCGCGGTTCTCGCTGATGGCCTGCTTCACGCTGGTCCTGGCTCCGCCGTTGACCGGAAGAAAGCCTGCGCCCAAGGGCAGCAGGATGGCCATCAGCAACTGGGCCACGACCGCCACGGGAATGACGCGGAAACCGCCGATCACCGCGCCCAGCAGCGCGGCGATGCCCCATGCAAAGGCATATCCCAGCAGCGCGCTCAGCGGCACTGCCACAACCAGGGCGATGACGCCATAGGATGTGATCAGCATGAAGTACATGCCCATGATCTGGCGGCTGCTGGCGCCCACGAGCTTCATCACACCGATCTGGCGCCGCTGTTCTTTGAGCAGGGCGGTGAGCATGTTGAAGATCAGCGAGCCGCCAAGGACAGCCACCAGCACGCCCAGCGCCATCAGCATGCCGAGCATGGCCAGCACCGTATCGACCATCGGATGTTGCGTGGAGAGCTGCAGCTCCGTCCGATAGACTTCGCGCCCACCGTCCTCCAGCTTCTCCTTCACCGCCGCGGCTGCCTGCTCGATGGCGGCCATGTCGCTCCCCGGCCCCGTCACCGTGAGGTAAAGACGGTTGAAAGAGGCGCCCAATCCCAGCGACCGCATCGTGGTCACGTTGATGTACAGGTTGTTGGTCGATCCGAGGCTCGGCTTGGAGGTGGACTGGTCCGAAACCAGCCCCACGACCTTGACATGGTGGGTGGAACCATCGGGAAGCTCGATCTCGATCGTTTCGCCCACCACAAAACCCGTGTCGTGGATCAGATCCTTTGTGACCAGCGCCTCGTCCTTGCCGAGCGTGAGCGTGCCAGCGATCGGGGTGAGCAGGTTGATGTGCGTCGTATCGGGGACGCCCACAAGCTGCAGGTCCCTCCAACTTTCCGACCCTCGGCGGGCGCGGATGGTCAACATGAGGCGGCCCTCGACCTGCTGCACACCCGGAACGTGGCTCACCACCTCGACCAGGTCATCGATGAATGGATCGGTGCGGATCTCGATGTTGGGCGGATTTGTCGCCTCGAAGCCCCGATTAAAATCCTGCCGCAGGACTGTGTAGGCCGTAATGATCAGCCCCACAGCGAAGACACCCACGGCAATGGACGCCACGACCAAGCCCGTGCGCCGCCCGTCATTCCATAGGTCGGACCAGACTTTGGTCCAACGCGGTCTCAATGGATTGGATCGCCTGGCAAGATTCACGCCTTGCCATTCCTTCCGTTGCCGCGGGCGGTCAGCACCGACGCCGCAGCATCAATGATCCTGCCATCAGAGAGCAGGATGGTCTCATCGGTGCGGCGCGTGATGGAGGGGTCGTGGGTGACGATCAGGATCGTCTTACCGCCGCGCGCCAGCCTCTCGAAAAGGTCCAGCACATTTTCGGCCGAACGGGAATCCAGGTTACCAGTGGGCTCGTCGGCAACGATGATCGCCGGGTCGGTGGCGAGGGCGCGGGCAATGGCCGCCTCCTGCTGCTGTCCGCTCGAGACGGCGGTCGGCAGCTTGTGAGCCTGTTCTTCCAGTCCAACCATGCGCAGCAGTTCCATCGCCCGGTCAGGCCGCTCTTCGAATGAATACAGATTGACGTAATCCATCGGCAGCATGGTGTTTTCCAGCAGGCTCAACGTGGGCAGCAACTGGAAGAACTGGAACACCACTCCCAGGTTCTGCCCGCGCCAGAGGGCGCGCTGGCTCTCGGTCATGCGGTAGATGTGCTCTCCGCCGACGACCACGTCGCCCCGAGTGGGATGATCGATGCCGGTGATCATGTTCAGCAGCGTGGATTTGCCGCAACCGGACTTGCCGACGATGGAGACGAACTTGCCGTAGTTGAGCTCCAGGCTGACCGACCTGAGCGCCGGGAATTTCCCGGCCGCGTTCTCGTACACCTTATCGACGCCGCGCAGCTCGATGGCGCGTTCGTCGGGGCGATGGATGACGCGGTTCGCGTCGTCGGAGGCGGCGCTTCGCTCGCGAATGTGGATCGGCGTGGAGGTCTCGTGCCTCACGGGCGGGGCCGAGGCGAGCGTGTGCTCCGGTGGATCGCTCACCACACCATCATCCAGCACCAGCCGGCGGGTGAAGCGCGGCGTGAAGCTCTCGTCATGCGTCACCATGACGACGGTCTTACCCTGCTCCACCAGCTTCTCGAAGATCTGAATTATGGTCTCGGCCGTGGCGCTGTCGAGGTTTCCGGTCGGTTCATCAGCGATGATCACGTGTGGGTCGTTCACCAGGGCGCGGGCGATGGCGACGCGCTGTTTCTGTCCGCCCGAAATGTGCGCGGGGATCTTGTGCGCGTGCTCGCCGATCTCCACCAGCTCCAGCAGCTCCAGGGCGCGTTCAGCGCTGGGGTCGCGACGATAGCCTCCCGAGAAATCGGCGGGCAGCATCACGTTCTCGAGCAGGCTCAGGCTCGGCATCAGCTCAAAGGATTGATAGATGATGCCCAGGTTTTCACCGCGCCAGCGCGCCAGCGCATCCTGGCCGAGCGAGTGCACCGGGATCGAGTCGGAGGTCGCGCCCTCGCCCTGCCAGTGGAAGCGAACGCTGCCGGAGGTGAGCTCATCCACGCCGGAAAGCATGTTCAGCAGCGTGGTCTTGCCCGCGCCGGACCGACCCGTGATACCCAGGAACTCACCCTGTCGGATATCGAGGCTGACCTTGTCAAGCGCGGTAAACGGAACGCCGCCGGTCTGGTAGACCTTGGTGACGTCCTGCATCTGGATGATGGTGTTCTCTGTTCCCAAGCTCATTCGTATTACCTATGCGCGGCAGCGG
>DATDCZ010000205.1:0-11622 GCA_036524055.1 Anaerolineales bacterium
CGGCCCGAAGCGTCTACAGATCGCGGCCTATGGGGCCGAACTGGTGCCCATTCCGGGGCCCCGGTCTGAGGCCAGCCTGGCCGCGGAGCAGTCGGCAGCCTCCGGGGCCGCCTATGCCAGTCACGCATATCTTCCGTACAATCTCGCCGGTTATGCCACCGCAGCCTTCGAGACCTTTGAGCAGCTGGATGCAGCACCGGGCGCAGTTATTGTGCCTGCAGGCCAGGGCGGATTACTGCTGGGAATCTCCCGTGGCATGCAGGCCCTGAGGCACGCCGGTCAGATCGATAACGTACCGGTGCTCGTTGGGGTTCAGGCCGCGGCATGCGCCCCGCTGGCGGCATACCTCGATATTGGAGTCCCGGGCCTGGGTTTCATCACAGAAGGGCAGACCGTTGCCGAGGGAGTTCGGGTGCGGTCACCCCTGCGGATTCAGGCAGTCGTGAATGCCGTTCGGGAATCCGGGGGGCAGGTTGTAGCCGTCGACGAGGCCGAGATACTTCCGGGGCGTGACTCGTTGGCCCGATTGGGGTTCTATGTAGAGCCAACGTCGGCCCTCGTTTGGGCTGCCCTGGGCAGACTCCTGCCCACGCTCCCCGACCCGGTTGTCGTGATGTTGACGGGCTCGGGATACAAATCGAAGCCTGATTGGGAGCAATAATGGAACGCATTGTCATTACAGGGATGGGGACCGTCAATCCGCTGGGCTTGAACGTGAAGGATAGCTGGAAGAGCGCCACCGAAGGCATTTCGGGCGTTGGTCCCATCACGCTCTTCGACGACTCGAAGCAGCTGGTTCACATAGCTGCGGAACTGAAGGGGTTCGATCCAACGCATGTGCTGGAGCACCGCGAAGCGCGCCGTCGTGATCGCTTTGAGCTCATGGCTTCGGTCGCGGCCAGCGAGGCCGTTAAGGACTCAGGTCTTGACATCACGGAAGCCAACGCGCCCCGCATCGGCGTCGTAGTGTCCTCCGCGATCGGCGGTTTGAAATCTCTTGAGGATGCCGTGCTCACAAACAGTCAGGAGGGGCCCAGGCGTGTCAGTCCCTTCCTGATCCCCATGCTTATGGCGAATGGCGCCTCCGGATTGATCGCAATAGATCACGGCATCAAGGGCCCGTGCTTCTCGGTTGCCTCCGCCTGTGCCTCGGGTGCAGACGGCATCGGCATGGCGCTCTTGATGCTGCACTCGAACATGATCGACGTGGCCCTGGCGGGCGGCTCTGAAGCTCCGATCACTTCGACATCCGTGGCAGCCTTCGACCGCGTGGGTGCGATGTCACGCCAGAATGACGACTACTCTATGACGCCCGCGCCGTTCGACCTGAATCGTGACGGCCTGGTCATGGGTGAGGGTGCCGGAGTGCTGGTCCTGGAGCGCGAGACCGCCGCCAGGAAGCGCGGCGCCACCATCTACGCCGAGCTGGCGGGGTATGGCTCCACGGCCGACGCGTTCCACGTGACCGCGCCGCATGAAAATGGGGAAGGGGGGAGTGCGGCGATACTGCAGGCGCTTACCTCCGCCCATGCGGAACCAAAAGACGTGAACTACATCAATGCGCACGGAACGGCGACGCAGCTCAATGACGCATCTGAGACCAAGGCGATCAAGGGCGCCTTCGGCGATCTGGCCAAACGCATTCCGGTTTCATCCACAAAGTCGATGACCGGGCACATGATGGGAGCGACCGGGGCATTGGAGGCGATCTTCTGCACCATGGCCATCAGGGATGGCATCCTGCCACCCACCATTCACTACCGGACGCCGGATCCCAACTGCGACCTGGATGTCATCCCCAATGAGGCGCGGCAGGCGAGGGTGGATTTGGCCATCAGCAATGCCTTCGGCTTTGGCGGCCATAACGCCGTCCTGGCCCTCAGGCGCTACAGCTAGGTGGCCCGTTCTTCCGTCTTAAACTGGCCTTGTCCATGCCGTATGGCGATGCTATAATCACCCGTCGCGCAAGTGTAGAAACCACCAAACCACAGAAAGAATTCACACTCATGGCAGACCTGATTAAGGCCCTCGAGGCCAAAAAGAATGAGAACATACCCGCCATGCAGGCGGGCGATACCGTCAACGTGCATGTCCGCATCAAGGAAGGCGACCGCGAACGCATCCAGGAATTTCGCGGCACGGTCATTCGCCTGCGCAAAGGCGGGAATGATGCTTCCCTGACGGTGCGCCGCATGGCCTCCAATGGCATCGGAGTGGAGCGCACATTCCTGCTGCGATCGCCGAGGATCGAGAAAGTGGTGATCGAGCGCCATAACCAGGTGCGCCGCGCCCAGCTTTATTTCATGCGCGGACGGACTGGCAAATCTGCCAGGCTCAAGCAGAAGTTCGAGTAGCCTCACAAGGGGCGCAGGCGACTGCGCCCTTTCTGTTTATACTGGGGTATGCGCCCGCTTATTGGGATCACGACCGACAGCGGTACGAATCGGCACGGGCAGGCAGTCACCGAGCTGAACGATGCCTACTCCGGCGCGGTGCAGCAAGCGGGCGGCATTCCACTTCTGATTCCTTCCTTACTCACTGATGCAGCCCGGGGCGACCTCTTTGGGCGCCTGGATGCCGTCCTCTTCTCCGGCGGCGGAGACGTGGATCCGCGCCGCTACGGTTTGGAATACTCCGGCCGGCTCTTCGGCGTGGACGCGGCCCGCGACGACCTGGAGCTGGACCTGATCCGGAGGGCGTGCGAAGCATCCAAGCCTTTCCTGGGCATCTGCCGCGGTTGCCAGGTCCTGAACGTGGCGCTGGGTGGCACGCTGCATGCAGACCTTCCGGTTGATCCCGGCGGCCCGATTCGGCACGATATGCCGGGCAGCGAGCGGGCCATGCTGGTGCACGACGTAAGGCTTGTGGCAGACACGCTGATCCATCGGATCATGGGCGAGGGGCCGGTGCATGTAAACAGCCATCATCATCAGGGGATACATTCTGTAGGCAGGGGGCTTCGCGCAATCGGTTCTGCACCCGATGGATTGATTGAGGCGGTCGAGCTCGTGAACCATCCTTTTGGCCTGGCGGTACAATGGCATCCCGAATGGTTGACAGACCAGGAACCAATGCGCAAGCTATTCAGGAGCTTCGTTGAGGCTGCCGAAGCGTAGCGACGCCTTGGGGCAAGTGCTTGCTCCTAACATGCCGGGGAACATTGGCGTGTTCGACTCAGGCGTCGGCGGCCTGTCTGTGCTCCGCGCTCTGATGCGGCAGATGCCCGGCGAAGACATGCTGTACGTGGCCGATCAGGCGCACGTACCGTACGGGCCCCGGCCGTTGGAGCAGGTCCGACGATTCTCCGAAGCAATCACTCGATTTCTCCTGGAAAAGGGTGCGAAGATCGTTGTTGTGGCGTGCAATTCTGCCTCCGCGGCGGCGCTCTCACATCTGCGCACGACTTTTCCGGATACTCCATTTGTGGGGATGGAACCCGCGGTGAAGCCAGCCGCGGAATCCACGCAGACGCGTGTCGTGGGAGTGCTCGCTACGCCCGCCACGTTTCAGGGCGCCCTCTTCGAGTCAGTTCTCGAACGCTTTGCGGCAGGCGTCACCGTCCTCCGGGATACGTGTCCCGGTCTTGTGCAGCAGATAGAAGCCGGAGACTTATCTGGACCGAAGACCCGTGCCATCCTGGAGGCGGCGCTGCGGCCCATGCTTGACCAGCACGTCGATACAGTTGTGCTGGCGTGCACCCATTTTCCGTTTGTAATACCGGCCATCCAGGAGATCGTCGGGCCGAATGTGCGGGTGATCGATCCTGCGCCCGCCATAGCGCGTCAGACGCTGCGTTTGCTTCAAGCACGCGAATTGGGACGCCAGGGTAACGGACAGGGCCGTATAGAGTACTTCACCTCGGGCGAGAGAACCCAATTGGAAGCGGCGCTCGAAAAGTTGCTAAGCCTGAAGGCTCCGGTGGGGACGCTTTCATGGCAGGATGAAAGCCATCTTGCCGTTGCCGTAAACCCGGGGCCCGGGTCGGCGAGTGGCACGGCCCCCAGCTCATCAAAGGTCCACGATGGTTGAGCGCAACGCACTGCATTGCATCCTGCCGCCGTATATGCTGCGAAGCATGTACTCCAACAGCACCGGTGAGCGCCAGCGGCGTGCGCTGGCCTCGATCGTCGGAACGGCCAGGCTCAAGGGCCGCAGAGACGCCTTGTTGACCTCCGCGGCCTCGGGGGCAAAGGTGGCCTCTCTGGCGCCCGCGGCCGGAAAAGTCAGACGCGTCTACACGGCGGAAAATGCGACGGAGCTTCCGGGGCGCCTCGTGATGGACGAAGGCGCGTCGCCTTCGACGGATGTCGCGGTCAACGAGGCTTACGATGGCGCCGGTTCGACGTATGACCTGTTCTGGCAGGCGTATGAGCGCAATTCGCTTGACGGGGCAGGAATGCGCCTCGAATCAACGGTGCACTACGACCGCCTTTACGACAACGCCTTCTGGGATGGCAAGCAGATGGTGTATGGCGACGGTGATGGCGAGCTGTTCAACCGCTTTACCATCGCGCTGGATGTCATAGCGCACGAGCTGACGCACGGCGTCACACAGTACACCTCGAATCTCAACTACAGCAGCCAGTCCGGTGCGTTGAATGAGTCCTATTCAGATGTCTTTGGATCGCTGGTAAAGCAGTGGCGGCTGGGGCAGACGGCCGCCGAGGCCGATTGGCTTGTGGGTGCCGGTCTCTTCACTGCGAAGGTCAGTGGCGTGGCCCTGCGCTCAATGAAGGAGCCCGGCGCCGCATACGATGATCCAATTCTCGGCAAGGATCCGCAGCCCGCGCACATGCGAGACTACGCCGAGACTCTCGAGGACAATGGCGGGGTCCACGTTAACTCGGGGATTCCCAACCACGCGTTCTTCCTGGCCGCGGTAGCGATCGGCGGCTTTGCGTGGGAGCGTGCCGGCAGGATCTGGTACATCGCCGCCCGCGACCATATGAGGAGCAACACCAATTTCCAGGAGGCTGCCGATCTCACGCATCGAGTGGCCGGCGAACTCTACGGCGCCCGGAGTTCCGAGCAACAAGCCGTAGATTATGCCTGGGAGAGCGTGGGAATCACACCCGCCTCGCAGGCTCAGGTGCAGCCGTCAGCGAACGGATGCACTCTGGCACCGTTGACCACACTGCGGAGTTTGGCAGGCAGGCTGGCGGCGCATTAAATCCCGGAGAGGCGAGGTGCCGCGATGAATATCGAATTTGTGCGTAGCGGCGGGTTCGCCGGCCTAAAGCTCTCGCTCACCGTTCAGACCGAGGATCTTTCCTCCGAGGAGGCGTCCCGGCTCCGCAGGCTGGTGGAGGAGGCAGGCTTTTTTGACCTCGAACCTGCGACGAAGGCAACTCCCGCGCCCGACCGCTTTGAATATCACCTGGCGATTGAGTCACAAGTTTGGGGAAGGCACACCGTCGAGTTGCCGGAGACAGCCGTGCCTGACGAGATGCGTCCCTTGCTGGAACACCTGACTAAAATGGCGATGAGCCGGCCGCACGAAGATGCGCCGGACGGAAACGGCAGTGCTTCCGCCTGAGTCTATTCGCCTTCGATCTTGAAGATTGAGTCGTTTGGATGGACGCGCTGAGTGACTTTCATCGCCGCGTCTTCACCGGGCTTGGCAGATTCCACCTCTTTGTGCTCGATCTGTAGCGACGCAACCTGCTGCTTGAAATCAGTGGAATGACCCAGGAAGTGCAGGGTGTCGCCCAGGCGAATGCCTTCGGTGAGCGCCAGCACTGCGACACTCAGGTGATCGAAATAGTGCGTGACCGTACCTACCCGCTTGCCTGTCATATGGCTGCTCCTTCCGACCTTGAACAGGACGCCAAGTTCCAGCATGCCTTCCAAATGAACGGCAGTAGGCTGCGGTGATTATATTGCAATCGGGCAGTAGCACCTGTTCGAGCGCAGCGCTGGTGCGCCGTCATGAGTCGGCTGCCGAGATGCCGATGAGGCCAAGATCCATGGGTATTCCAGCGAGACTGTCGAATCTCAGCTCGGTGGGAGCGAGCTCGATTGTGTGCTGAAGTCTGGAAAAGATGCCCAGGTAACTATCGGGTATCGCCAGCTCCCATCGAAGTCCCAGGCGCTCGGCCGAAGATTTGATTGTCTCGGGTTCACCTTCGATCTCGACAAAATCGCCATAGGGCAATTCGTCAAGCATCAGCGTGGCCTCGCCAAGCCCGTAGACCGTCCTGTACTTCTCATAGGTGAACGTCACCACGTACCCCAGCGCCATGAGGATCTGTCGTGCCCCGGCGAAATCGTCCACGCCGAGTTCCAGCTCAACGCGCTGGCGTATGCCGTCAAGGACCTCGCTGGGTCCTTTGAAGGTAAGCGTCGCTTTCGCGTCGCTTCGCAATCTCAGCGCGCAGCCCTGGCCCTCCAGGCGCTTGTCATTGGTATCGAATCTCAGATTGAGTTCATGCATCCTGGGCGCGATCAATCTGCCGCCCAGTCCCTCTGCCCTCTGCTGTACCAGGGCGAGCCGCTGGACGTGGAACTTGACTTCGATCTCCTCGCCAGCCTCGGTCGTCACTCTACCCCTCAAGCCACTGTCAGGAGAGTCTGCCGCTGCTCCACTGTTTCGCCGGCCTTCACCTTGACCCGCGTAACCTTGCCTGCCCGCGGCGACCTGAGCTCATTCTGCATCTTCATCGATTCAAGCACCACCAGGACATCGCCTTTTGCGACCTCCTGGTCCTGCTGAACGGCCACCGCCACGATCAGGCCCGGCATGGGCGCCTTGAGGTTGAATTCGCCCGATTCCGCCACCGTGCCGCCTGCAGCCGCCCTCAGCCGTTTCTCCCTTTCATCCTCCACCGTGACCTGGTACTGAAGCCCGAGCAATAACACCTGGAGCTGGTCGTCCGCCTCGTGTACGTAAGCTTCGAAGGACTTGCCATCGATCACCAGGCTGAAGACGGGCTGGCCGCTGATGTTCTCGAAATCCACTTCCATCACATCGCCGTTAAGGCTGACGTGATGCTTATCCAGGACTTCGATGGTGTAGTTCGTTTCGCCGATGGTCGTGATGTATCTCAAGGGGGTTCTCCTAGCGGTGCATGCGCTCCCAGCGCCCCATCCACTTCCAGTTGCTGGTATCACGTTCATTGCGCTGAACGAATTCGGCGGATCGCTGGAAGGCCTCGTGTGCGACCAGGGTGGCCATGACCGCGGCGATCTCGGGGTGGTATGCCTCGCGCTCCTCGGGGGACTGCGGCAGCGCGAAGCGCTCCTCCACAAAACGGGTATCGTATTGGCCGCCCATGAACCGGTGCGAATCCATCATCATCTGATGGAAGGGAATGTTCGTGTGCACGCCCACGATGCGGTACTCTTCCAGGGCGCGCCGCATCCTCAGGATGGCCTGTCCGCGCGTCTCCCCCCACACGATGAGTTTCGCGATCATCGGATCATAGTAGGGCGTGATCTCGAAACCTGGATAGACGCCGGTGTCCACCCGCACACCCGGGCCGGTCGGAAGCAGGCTGTGTGTGATGCGGCCCGTTGACGGCAGGAAATTGTTGAAGGGATCCTCGGCATTGATGCGGCATTCTATGGCGTGGCCGCGCCAGCGGATGTCCTTCTGTTTGTAGCTCAGCTGGCGGCCCCGGGCGATGCGCATTTGCTCTGCAACGATGTCCACGCCGGTTACCACCTCGGTCACGGGGTGTTCCACCTGCAGGCGCGTATTCATCTCCAGGAAATAGAAGTTCTTGTCCTTATCGACCAGGAACTCGATGGTTCCCGCGCTGAGGTATTCCACAGCCTTCGCTGCCTTGACCGCCACCGAGCCCATCTTCTGGCGCAGCGCGTCATCCATGAATGGGGAGGGAGCCTCCTCGATCAGTTTCTGGTGGCGACGCTGCAGTGAGCAATCACGTTCGCCCAGATGGATGACATTCCCAAATTGATCCGCCAGGATCTGGATCTCGATGTGGCGGGCCCCTTCGACAAGTTTCTCCAGGTAGACGTTGCCGTCACCGAATGCTGACTCAGCCTCGCGCCGGGCCGCCGCCAGCAGGGCGGGCATGGCCTCCAGTGAAGCAACTTCGCGCATGCCCTTTCCGCCTCCGCCGGCAGATGCCTTGATCAGAAGCGGAAATCCGATCTTTGGCGCGGTTGCCAGGAGCTCATCATCGGTCAGGCTTCCGGTCCCCTCTGTGCCGGGCACAACGGGCACTCCGGCTGCCATTACTGTGTTGCGGGCGACCAGTTTGTCACCCATGGCGGCAATGGCAGATGGCTTTGGACCAATGAACATGATGCCTGCCTCTGCGCAGGCGGCGGCAAAGGATTCCCGTTCTGCCAGGAAACCATAGCCGGGGTGAATGGCGTCCGCGCCGCTCTTTCGGGCGATCTCGATGATCTTGTCCGCCCGCAAGTAAGACTCGCGCGAGGGCGCGGGGCCCAATAGGTAGGCCTCGTCGGCGTAGCGGACGTGCAGGGCATTCCGGTCAGCCTCCGAGTACACGGCGACGGTTTCGATGCCGAGCTCACGACATGCCCGCAGAATGCGGACGGCGATTTCGCCGCGGTTGGCAACCAGCACCTTCTTGAACATGTGGATTCTCCTCAGGCTCCCGGGGCGGGTTGCTAGAGCGGTATGTTTCCGTGTTTCTTGGGCGGGTTGGAATCGCGCTTGTTCTGCAGCATCTCAAGGGCATTGATCAGGCGCGGGCGCGTCTCATGGGGCTCGATCACATCGTCGATGAATCCGCGCTGCGCGGCGACATACGGATTGGCGAACTTCTCGCGGTACTCTGCCACGAGCTCTGCCTTCTTCTTCACCGAATCGGCGGCTTCCTCGATCTCCTTGCGCGCAATGATACTGACGGCTCCATCGGGTCCCATCACGGCAATTTCGGCTGTGGGCCAGGCCAGGTTCAAGTCGCCGCGGATATGCTTGGATGACATCACGCAGTAAGCCCCCCCGTACGCCTTGCGTGTGATAACGGTCAACTTCGGCACCGTGGCTTCGCAGAAGGCATACAGGAGCTTGGCGCCGGCACGAATGATGCCGTGGTGCTCCTGGATCGTTCCCGGCATGAATCCCGGCACGTCCTCAAAGGTGATCAGCGGGATGTTGAAGGCATCGCAGAACCGCACAAATCGCGCGCCCTTCTCGCTGGCGTCGATATCCAGCACACCGGCCAGGACCATGGGCTGGTTGGCCACGATGCCGACCGAGTGTCCCGCCAGGCGCGCAAAACCCACAACAATGTTGGCGGCGAAGCTCTCGTGGATCTCATAGAATTGGCCGCCGTCCACTATGTTCGTGATTACATCGCGGACGTCATAGGGCTTGTCGGGTGAAGCAGGCACAATGCTGTCGAGCGCCATCTCCATGCGCAGCGGGTCGTCACCGGTTTGCTGCACGGGCGCATCTTCCATGTTGTTTTGTGGAAGGTAGCCGAGCAGTTTCCGGACCATATAGAGCGTGTCGGCCTCGTTCTCTCCGGCAACGTGGCACACACCGGATTTCTCGGCGTGCACGCTTGCGCCGCCCAGGTCCTCGAACGAGACATCCTCATGCGTCACCGCTTTCACGACATCTGGGCCGGTGACGAACATGTAGGACGACTTGCGCACCATGAAGATGAAATCGGTGAGCGCGGGCGAATACACCGCGCCCCCGGCGCACGGTCCCATGATCACGCTCAGCTGCGGGATCACACCCGAGGCAAGGGTGTTCCGCAGGAAGATGTCCGCATAGCCGCCGAGCGAGACCACACCCTCCTGGATGCGCGCTCCACCGGAATCATTCAGTCCGATGAGCGGTGCGCCGTTCTTGAGCGCCATATCCTGGATCTTGCAGATCTTTGCGGCGTGCACCTCGCCCAGCGATCCGCCGAAGACAGTGAAATCCTGTGAGAAGACGTAGACCAGCCGCCCCTCGATGGTCCCCCAGCCTGTCACCACTGAGTCGCTCAGGAACTTCTGCTCATTCAGGTTGAAGTCGTGGGTGCGATGCTCCACGAACGCATCCACCTCGCGAAAGGAACCCCGATCCAGCAGCAGATCAATTCTTTCGCGGGCGGTGCGGCGCCCCTTCTTGTGCTGCGCCTCGATGCGCGCCTCGCCTCCCCCCAGCCGGGATCTGGCGCGGATTTCGTGCAGTTGGTCGGTCTTGCTCTTCCCGTTCATGGGCCTCTTTTCCAAAGTAGTATCGATTGCGAGGATCGAGCGCCAGGGCCGTCACATAGGCAAGCAGCAGGGCCGTGACCGATAGCGAGAACGGCCAGCTCGAGCTCAGCGGCTGCTGGAAGGCCAGCCGGTCCAGCCACACCCAGGCAGTGTAACCCAGAGCACCGGCCAGGAGCAACTTTGGGGCCGAGGACCTGCGCGTCCATGCTGCCCACATGATCACGCCGCCAAGGATCGCTGCCGCCGCGCCCGAAACGCCAATATAGATCGGACCTGGAACAGGAGCATACTTCACCAGCTCTGCCCGGTAGGCAATGCTGGAGCAAACCCGTTGGACGTTCCAGGCCGTGGTGATTAACACCAGGACCAGTGCCAAAGTTATCCTTGCCGGCAGGGGAAGCCGCCCGCTTCTCATTGTGCGGTGCTTAGGGGTCAATCTGCCGTGCCAGGGAGCAGCCTTAGCAGGTCCTTACCGCCCCATTCGACGATTAGCTCCAGCCGCTCCGAGAATTGGCCCCGGTACGGATTTGAGTCAAGGAGTGTCTGGTTGGCAAATACATACCGCACACCGGTGTCGTACAGATAGTCCGCGCCGGTGCCCGCCTGCAGCGCCTCGAAGTACTCGGGGCTGTTGATTAGGCCGTCCATATTGACGATCGTCCGTCCCTGCATCAGGTATCCCACATTACCGCCACCCGTCATGCCGATGAAGGCCCCCGGCGGTGTATTGGCCTCCAGGAACGGAATGATCGGCGAGTACGGTGTATCGGCAGGGTGCTGTCCGTACGGATTCAGCGCGTACGTGTCGCGCCAATAGCCGACTGCACCCGTCATGCCGAACCAGGCCACCGCGCCCCACAGGGCGATTTGAGCGATGCGCCCGCGCGGGGTGAGGCGCCTGGCTATCACGCCGACGAGAAATGCGCCCACTAGAACGAGCATCAGGGGCTGCAGCAGCCAATACCACTCCTTCGGCGAGGCGTAACCGGGCACGTTGTACGCCAGGATCTGCAGCCAGGCGCCGACGAAAAGTGGGATCATTGCGGACTTCACCGCTGCTTGCACGGCCAACTTTCTACGAAGCAACGCAATGATCAATATTGCGATCGAAGCCAGCAGGAGTACCCAGATGAACGCGCCCTGCCAACGCGGATTTCCGAAGCCTCCTCCATCATGGTATAGCAGCCTGTTGCTCCAGTCGCTCAGCCATGTGGTCGCGGGCGCCCACGCATTGAAGTCGCTGAAAGGATTCAACGCGAAGAATGTCAGCCAGGACGAGGCCGCCGTTCCGTAGATGCTGTGGGCGAATGATCCCCACCACTGCTTGATCTGTCCGCTCACCGGCGTGAATGTGCCAAAGGCCAGCCGGTTCCACAGCATGTAGATACCAAGCGCTCCGCCGACGATCCCGTAGAAGACCGCGCCCTCGCGCATCCAGACTTTCCAGCGATTCTTGAGCTCGGAAACCGG
>DATDCZ010000206.1:0-6562 GCA_036524055.1 Anaerolineales bacterium
GTGGCCCACACGACCAGCGCGTAGCCCAGCACGCACACGGTGAACGCGGCCAATTGCGGCGCAAGCGCCACGCTGCCAGACCAACCATTGCGGTGATCCAGCCCCGCGATGACATACCGCGCCAGTTGGCTCACGCCCACAACGCTCAAGATGGCCATGTCCCAGCGCTTGGCCCCTTTGCGCGGGCCGAGGCGTTCGGCCAACAAGGATGGATCGCGGCGCACGATCACGATCGCTGTGCTGATGATCCACCCCAGCATGATTGCGATGGATGCCCAGGCAGGCCACCAGTCGAGCTCCCCGGCAGACCAAAACAGGGCGACCCCCATGAAGACGAGCCCAAGCAGCTCGCGAATGGCGTAGCGTGCGATGATTCTTTGATCCATGGCGTTGCAGGTCCGGCCGGACGGAGATGCTCGTCTCTCGCTGACGCGCGGCCGTGTTACACGGTATCACGCCTCACCGCCGCCAGGTCCCCCGCAAGGCTATTCTATCCCTTGGCAATGCTGGATCCTTTTCCTTGAGCTAGGGCCAGATTGCGTCCCGGTGGCCAACTTGCCGAGGCATCCGCATCGGCCGCCTCCCGCGACGACTGGCGTTCTCGCTCGTTTTAGCCAGCGTGTATATGCCGCTGCCCTGGCGGCATTGGACAAGGAGAGAGAGCATGCCCGTTCGCTTTCGAAGGACGTTCAAGATTCTGCCTGGAGTTCGGCTCAACGTTAGCAAACACGGCATCAGCACCACGGTTGGCGGCCGCGGGATGCACCTGACCTTCAATCGCTATGGCGTCCGTCAGTCGTTGGGGCTGCCAGGCACCGGCCTCTCTGAGTACTCATATATCATCGGAGGCAACCGCAGCGACGAACATGAGACGCCTGAAGCTGAGGCCGAGCGCCATGTGCGCAGCATTCATCGTGGAGAAGGGTTGGGCTGCCAATTGCACGGCTGCGGGTGTCTTCTTGCGCTCTTGCTGGTTGCGGGTGTGGCAGCCTACTTTGGCGCCGACGCGTTGAAGCTGCATCCGGCCACCTATATCGATCATCTCCTGGCGGGCATTCTTCACAGCCTGACGGTCTGGGTGCAGAGCATACGCATCCCGCGCTGAGGCCGGAGCCTCTGGATGACTCCGCGCGCCATGCTACCCTTCGACCGAATCGGAAGAAGTAAATCCCTCCGCCGGGATGATGCGTCTTGCTATCTGGTTGTGATCTCGATGGTCCACGGCCCCGTGGCTTTGACGGCGATGGCCGTGGTATCGCCCTTGATCGCGACGGTGCCGGCGTAGGGCGCGGTGGTGCTGAGCACCAGGTCGCGGCCCAAGCCGTAGGCGTAGATGATGAAAGTACCGGTGGCCCCGGATGTGTCGACGGTGATCAGGTCGGGGTGGGCGCCCAGGAGGACGATGGCGGTATCGCCAGTGCCCGTGAATTTTGCAGGCAGGGTCTCGTGGCGTGCCGAGCTGAGCGGCAGCACGTCGATCTGCCAGTCCCTGACGGCGCGCACCTCGAAGCGCAGCGTGCGCTCGTTGCCGCTGAAATCGATGATCGAATCGCCGCGGTACTTGCCAACGCTCTGCGCCAGCTGGTCGACCCGCTCGCCGTTCTGGTCCTGCGTCCAGACGAAGAACGGGCCGCCTCCGGAGTAGTTGATGCGCACGAGGGCCGGACCAACCCATTTCTGCGGGTAGACGACGGAATCTCCCCGGCCCGTGAGTGTGATGGGTTCGCGCTCGGGCGTGGGCGTAGGAGCGGGTGTATCTGTAGGGACAAGCGTTGGCGTTGGAGTGGGTGGGGCGGTTTCCGTGGGCGGTAAAGCCGTCTCCGTCGGCGTGACCGTGACGACGGCTGTTGCGGGGACTTGCGTACTTGTGGGGGTGAGGGTGTCGGCGGGGGCCGGCGAGTCACTGCCGCGCTCGCGGATGGCGGCGAAGGTGAGCACCACGAACAGCGCGACGACGAGCAGGACCTGGATGATGAGCAGTGGCTTACGGGCGGGATCGTGATTCATTGTCACCGGTTGCATCATCAGCCCGGCATCCACGAGCGTAGCGAGCCCAGCGAGCTTGGCGAGCGAAGTCAGGCGTCGTCGGATGCGTGCGAGTCGTATTGTAGCGCACTTGCAGCGCCCCGCACCCGCGCTAGGCGATCTCTGCCCTCACGCCGTGGAACGCCGCGTACTTTTCGGCCGCGACCGCGATGGCTTGCTTCTGCACTGCTGTCAGCCTGCCAAACGGAGCCAGCTGGATGCGCGCCGCCTCCTTCGTGAAAGTGCGCCTCCAAGTGCCGAGGATCTGCCCATCGACCAGGATTACGCTCAAGAGGCCATTGCCGGCGGCCACCAGGCGCGCGCTGAAAGCTTCGCTCGCGATTCCGTCATAGCCCTTGTAGCTGGCGAGGTATTCATCGAAGACAGATACCAGGTGCGCGCTGGGCGAAGCCAGCGGCGGAGCCGCGCGCTCGGCGAACCAATACTCCTGCTTGCCCACCGCTTGCTTCTGCAGGTGTCTCTGCGCTGCCTCGACGGCGGTGCGGCATTCTGCCAGCGGCAGCGTTGCCCAGCGCGCCATGTCCTGCACCGTGGCGGGGCCGCGTGTGCTGAAGAACCGTCGTGCGAATTCGGCCAAGGCAGACTCGCGGTCGAACTTCTTCAGGGCCGGCGCACGCTCAGCCAGGAGTGCGTAGGTCAGCTGCTTGCCGCGCCGGGGGCCGCTGCATATCAGCCCCTCCAGTTCGGCGTGGATCAACACATATGAAAGCCGGTTCTCGTGAGCCACTTGGATGCCGCCGAGGTCCAGGCGCTTGCGCAGCTCATTACGTGTGAGGAAGTGGCGGCCCCGCAATGACTTCTCGAGTACGGCTTCGGACCGCCTGAAGTCCGCTGGCTCGAACTGCCCGCGCCGGTACATGCCAGCGCAGGCCTGCTGTACCCGCGGTCCGGTCAGTGCCAGCAGCCAGCGGATATCGCTAGGTGTGACGAAGTGCCAGGTGGGACGCAGCACGTGCGTACGCAGAATGCGGCCGTCGTCGTAGGCGCGCTGGATGTCGGCCTCGGTTGCCTCCCGCAAGCGCAGGCCGAGAGACCACTTGGCGCCGGCAAAGTCCTGCGACTGCGCCGCCATGAGGTGATCCACCACGTCCGCCGCATCCCCGCGGATGGGCGCAGTGATCCACTGGTTGTGCAGACGCAGGCGTGCGATGGCAGGCAGGGTGAGGGCCACTTCCGGCCTTTCTACTCAGGGCATTCTTGCGAAGCGGCAACCCAGGTACATTTGCTCCGCACCGCTGGCAACGATATGGAGCTGGTCGCTCTGCTCCGGCTGGCGGCATTCTACCAGCCAGCCATCCCGGGGCTGGCCGCGCGCTGAACTGAAAGTCCAATATAATTCCATGGAGTCTCGTCGGTCTTGCAGAGGGAGAGAGCGCATGCAGCGTTACTTGATCGAATCGTCCCACAATCCCGAGGATTGCGATAAGGCCGTGAAGGAGATCCATGCGGCCGGCTACCTGCACCATTTCGAATGGGGCTGCGATTCGGGCCTCCATACCGCCTGGGCGATCGTGGATGCCATCGACGAGGAGCATGCTCGCCAGATCGTCCCGTGGATGTTCCGTGACAAGACCCGCATCGTGCGGGTGGTCAAGTACGATGTGGCTGACAAGTTGCACCACCCGCCGGAAAAGTGACCCGGTGCTTCGGGGCATGAGGCCTTCTTGGATTATGACGTGATCGTCGTCGGTGCCCGCGTGGCCGGCTCGGTGGTGGCCGCGTTGTTGGGGCAGCAGGGACACCGCGTTCTCCTGCTGGACCGCGCGCATTTTCCCAGCGACACGCTCTCGACCCACTTCGTCCGCGCGCCGGCGCTGCGCGTTTTCGACCGGCTGAGTGTGCTGGACGAAGTGAGCGCGGCGGCTCCAGCAATGAGGGCCGAATGGAATTACATCGATGGCCACATCATCAGCCAGCCGGTGGAGGCTGAGGATGCCCGGCTCGCATACTTTCTGTGTGAACGACGCATCACCCTGGATTGGATTCTGTTCCGCCGGGTCGGGCGCGAGTCGAAAGTGGCGGCCCGCCAGGGAGCGCGGGTGACGGATCTGATCTGGCACGGCGGTCGCGCTGCGGGCGTACGCTGGGAAGAGCTGGATGGCAGGCATCAGGCGGAGGCGCGAGTGTTGGTTGGGGCGGACGGCTTCTATTCAACAATTGCGAAAGTGGCGCAACCGGCTTTCGAATCCCGTTCCGACGTGCGCCGCTGCATGTACTACACGTACTATGAAGGTCTTCGGCCGATCGATGGCGTGGCCGTGGCGGAGCACCACTTCGTTGGCGACACGTTGACCTATGTCTTTCCCACGGATGGGAACCTGACCTTGGCGGCGGTCTCCATGCCGATCAGTGAATTCGGGTCATTCAGAAGCAAACCGCACGAACGGCTGCGCGCGCACCTGGAGTCCCTGCCGCTGCTGGCACCGCGACTCAGGGACGCACGTGTCGCAGCCGAGATCAAAGGCGCAGGCAATATCCCGTGCTATCAGCGCATGCCGTATGGCCCCGGCTGGGTGCTGGTGGGCGATGCCCATCAGGTCATGGATCCATGGAGCGGAATGGGCATCGATCACGCCACAACGCATGCTGCCCTGCTGGCGGATGAAATGCATCGATATCTGCGGGGCGACAGCACGTGGGAAACGTCCATGGAAACCTACCACTCGAAGGCGCGCGCTTGGAGCGAGAAGACCTACAGGCGCACCTGCACCTTTGCAGCCGATCTGCGCCCCATGACTCAGGCGGCCTTGGCGCGACGCAACTTGGCGTAGATCCCATCACCATCGCGTTCAATGCCCGGAGGCGCCCTTCGCCTTGCGCGATCGTCAGACAGAATTGCAGCGTCCCCGAAGATCAGCTTGATCTCCGGGGACGCTCTTTATGATGCGGCGTGGGCAAACGGTGAGGCTCTAGAACTTGATAACACCGACCAGCATCAGCAAGCCGATGGCAATTTCAAGCGTCACCGTGAACCAGAACGTGAATGGATTCTTGTCGCGGTCGATGGTTTCGCCGCGGCCGTTGTCATCGCTGGTGGAGAACCGTCCCCGGATGAGCTGGTAGGCCGCCAAACCCAACAGTAAAACGCCAATAATGTGAGGCCAGGTGAACATGGCAGCTACAATTGGATGGGGATGAAGACCAGCGCCGCGCCGATCGCTGCCTGGATGGCCAACTGGGCCCAGAACCGGACGGGATTCTTCGAGCTATCCAGTACCTCGGTCATGCCGATGTTATCTTCGCTCTTGAACTGTCCTCTGAAGGCCCGAAACACCGCCAGGGCGATCAGCAGCACGCCGAACGCGCGCATTCCAATAGCGATAAGGCCATTGCTCATTCTGAGCTCCTCTCCTCGAATAGGTTGGTTGAATCCTGCACTATGAAACCCGCATCATCCGCTCAGGATGCGCAGGGTCACCACGGTTGGACGAGCCCGTAGCCCGAGAACCGCACCCGCATTTCCCGGGTGTTACACTTGCCGGCGGGCTGGATCCGCCGCTCCAACCACTCCGATGGCATCCCGCTGGTCGCAAGACACATACATGAAAGCCTACCGGTTTGCGGCGGAGGCGCACCGCTGGCAACGCGTCCCGGGCACCCATCTGCCCTATATCATGCACCTGAGCTTCGTGGCGATGGAGATCCTGGCAGCTGCCGCGGTCGAGGACTTTGACGCCGACCTGGCGCTGCAATGCTCGCTGCTGCACGATACTCTCGAGGATACTCTCGTGCGCTACGACAAGCTGCAGCACGAGTTCGGGGAGGCTGTGGCGCACGGCGTCAGCGCCCTGACGCTCGATAAGAAGCTGCCCAAGCCGAATCAGATGCCTGAGTGCCTGGACCGGATCCGCCGGCAGCCGCGCGAGATCTGGCGGGTCAAGCTAGCGGACCGCATCACCAATCTGCAGCCGCCGCCCGCTCGCTGGTCAAAGGAGCGCATCCGCGAATACCACGCCGAGGCGCAGGTCATCCTGGCGGCGCTGAAAGATGCGAGCCCGTTCCTCGCTGACAGACTATCCGTGAAAGTGCGTGATTACGCCGCTTTTATGGTATAGATTCGGGTCGCGACGCCGCATAAGAATGGAAAGGAGAGATCGCCATGGGCGACAAGGGCAAAAAGGATAAAGGCGGTCGAGAGAAAAGAAAGAAGCCAAAGCTCGACCCGAAGGAACGCCGCAAGCTGAAGAGGGAGAAGGAGCATCAGCACAGCGTGCCGAGCGTTGTGCCGCTGACGCCCCCCACCCCGCCAGCATAGGCGGGGCCCTGGTCAGACGGGATACGGAGCAAAAGATAGAACGAGGAGGCCGACACGCGGCCTCCTCGGCGCATATATCCGGAGGTCAGATCAGTGAGGCACCTCCTGCGATATGTCGGCATGGGATCCATCTTTGCGACGGTCGAAGAGTTGTTCGTCGGGCTGCAGACTGCGACGGATGCCTCCGGGACGCTACTCGGCAAGAAAGCCATCGCGGCGCAGACGCAGCACGCCAACCAGTGCAGCCCGCCTTCCAGGCCG
>DATDCZ010000207.1:0-14890 GCA_036524055.1 Anaerolineales bacterium
CCGCCGCGACGCATGTACTCGAGCGTATCCAGCGCGGCGCACACGTGAGTGCGCCGAATCTGGCCATCCAGCAGATCGAGGATCTCCGGCACAGACCGCCCAGCCTCGGCGGCCTGCGCCGCGGCCAGCACCTCGTAGCCGGTGCCCAGGCTGAGCTGGCGCGAGTCGAAAGCGATCACGTTGGCAGCCCTGGTATCGGCGGCTGCCTGGCGCGCGTTCTCGATGGTGGCGCTTAGCTTTTCGGAGATGTGGATCGAGAGGATGTCGCTGGCGCCCTCGGAGGCCAGGCGTTCATAGTTCCAGCGGAAGACCGAGGGGCCGGGCGCGGCCGTCTTGGGAGAGTGCCGGAAGCCGGGCAGCCGCGCGTAGAACTCATCGCGTGTGATGTCGACGCCGTCGCGCATCTCGGCTGAATCAGCGGTGATGATCAACGGGATGACGGTGATGTTGTGGTCCTTCACCGCCTCTTGCGGCAGATCGCAGGTGCTGTCGGTAACCAATCGGATGGTCATGGCAGGTTCCCTCGCGTGCCTTTATGCGTGCCCGTGGAGCCACTGACTCTAACGATGAGCGCTGGCGGAACGACCGGAGCACCCGCCCGCAGCGTGTGGCCCATAGGTCCGGCGGCCAAGGATTCCCTCGCCGTTGCGCCCCGGGCGCGCTGGCCCTATGCCCATGATACTGGAGGCCAGGGCCGGAATTCGCATCGCGGGCGTCAGGAAACGCAGGTGATATTTGTCCTATTCACCGTCCCCGGTGGACAATCCGGGCCGACCGGGCATTGGCGGCGGTGGCGCGAACCCACCACCCTCACACCAAGGTGACGATTATCACTTGTGGCTAAATGGGCATATGCGATATTAATTGACCGAAAAGCATCACGGCAGGCGCGAAGAGGTACGACCGGTCTGGATGAGGCTGCCGGGCGACTGCAAGTGGGAATCACATGCGGCTATTGGATGTAGAGATCGGACACAAAGTGCGCGTTGTGGGCTTCGAAGGCAGCGGCCTTAACAGCAGGCTGCTGCGCGTGGGCGTCTACCCGGGAGACGAGATGACGGTGATGCGCAGGGCCCCGATCGGCGGTCCCCTGCTGGTATCGGTGGGCGGACGTGAGATGGCGCTGGGACGCCGTGTCGCCGCCCGGATCAGGGTGGAGGAGCTTTGAGAGTCGCATTGATCGGCCGCCCCAACTGCGGCAAGAGCACATTGTTCAACCAGGTTGCCGGCTACAAGGCGCAGACCGGCAACTTTCACGGCACCACGGTGACCTTCATGGAAAGCAAGGTGCGCGTCGCGGGAGAGGTGATCGACCTGGTGGACCTGCCCGGCACCTACGCGCTGGAGGCCTCCAGCCCGGCCGAAGCCGAGGTGGCGAATTACCTTAACACGCGGGACGTGGATGCGATCATCAACGTGGCAGACGGATCGCGGCTGGCCGAGTCGCTCGAGCTGACACTGGAGCTGCTGCCGATCCGCAAGCCGCTGCTGCTGGCGGTGAACATGATCGACGAGGCCGCGCGCCTGGGTCTGCAGATCGACGGACCGGGCCTGGCTTCAAAGCTGGGTGTGCAGGTGCTGCCGCTGGTGGCCAGCAAGGGCAGGGGTGTGAAGAACGTGTTCCTGGCGGCGCGCGAGCTGGCCCGAGGCAAACGCAGCGAGGGCACGCGCATGAACATCGATTGCGGCGAGGCGCTGGCACGGCACACGGCGGCCGCCGAACTTGCGAGCCAATTCGTCACGCAGGGCCAGCGAAAGACCAGTTGGCGCGACCGGCTGGATGACGTGTTTCTGCACCCGGTATGGGGATACGCGGCGCTGATAACGATCCTGCTGCTGTTCTTCACGCTGGTCTACGGGCTGGGAAGATTGATCGAGCCGCCGTTGCTGCTGGTGCTGCAGCGGGCATCCACCGCGCTCATCCAGCCGCTGGGGTTGAACAGCCTGTTCGGTACGCTGGTCAACGGCACCTTGCAGGGCATCACTGCGGGTACAGCCATCGTGCTTCCGTACCTGCTGCCTTTTCTTCTCGGAATGGGATTAATGGAAGACACCGGCTACCTGCCGCGTGTGGCCTTCCTGATGGACGCGTTGATGCATCGCATCGGCCTGCACGGCAAGGCGATCGTGCCGTTCATTCTGGGGTACGGCTGCAACGTGCCGGCGGTGATGTCGACGCGCACATTGGAGGAGCCCGGCGACCGCTATCGGGCCGCGGCCCTGGCCACGCTGGTACCCTGCTCGGCGCGCCTGGCGGTGGTCTTTGGACTCGTGGCCTTCTACCTCGGCCCCGCGCCGGCGCTGCTGCTATACATCTTCAACCTGTTCGTGATCGCAGTCACCGGGCGCATCCTCAGCCGCCTGCAGCACGATGATTCGCCAGGGCTGATCCTCGAGATGCCGCCCTACCGCGCGCCCACGGCGCGGGCGGTGTTCAACAAGGCCTGGTTTCGGATCCGCGAGTTCGTGGTGGAGGCGTGGCCGGCGCTCATCGGGGGCAGCGCGGCCCTGGCGCTGCTCAGCTACTTCCGCCTGGACGGTTTCTTCAACCTGCTCGTCCGCCCGATCACCTGGATGCTGGGGCTGCCTTCTGCCACGGGGCTGCCGCTGATCTTCGGCGTGCTGCGCAAGGAACTCTCTCTGGTGATGCTCGGGCAGGCGCTGGGCACGCTGAACTTCGGCGCGGCCATGACGCCGGTGCAGCTGTTCACCTTCACGGTGTTCGTCGTGTTCTACATACCCTGCACCGCCACGCTGATGGTGCTGCGGCGTGAGCTGGGCACAAAAGGCATGCTTTCGATCAGCGGCATCACGATCGCGATCGCGCTGTTGGCCGCGCTCCTGGCACGCGCCGTGGCCGCGGTTTTGCTTTAACGAGCCGCCGACGGAGAAACGTTCACAGCGGATCTATTGGCACTGTAGTCGATCTCGTGTGGTTGCGTTAACCTCGTCCCGGTCAGGCGTTGCAGGCGTTGTTGCCACGAGGTCTCTCCAAAGATCGCAGAAAACGGGGGTCGCCCTGCCCGGCAGCGTCACCGCTTGCATGGTGAGGCTCCCGGCCGACCTCCAGTCACCGGTCCGGGCCTGAGCCTCGACGAACGGCAGGAGTTCAATGCCCGATCCTGCCCGCAGATTACCTGCCTGCGCCTCTGCCCACAGTCCAAGGATCTTGCTCCACTGCTCGAGCTGTCTTGCCAGGTCCGCCTTCTCAAAGTAGTAGCACCAGTCATGGGCGGGCTCTGCGCCAAAGATCTCCGGCGGCGGGACACTGAGAGGTGCAGATTCAATACGTGCCAGGTTTGATACACCCAGCCACGTCTTTGCCATGTCACTCAGGTCTCGCAGGCTCTCATACTCCGGGCGCAGCACCCAAAGGCATTGATCCCGTTCAGGTAGGAATGTGATCGCGAGGACACCGTCACGCGTTGCGGTGAAGGTGGCCGTGTGCTTGCCGAATTCGGCCGGAACGCCTGCGCTGAACCGCTCCCAGTCGATGCCCTCCATGCCCGCGTTGAACCAGTAGCTCGCCTTGGGCCATTGCGCTCGCTGGGGGTACAGCATGTTGAGGGCGAATGACGCAGGCCCCACACCCATGAAGTACAGAACCTCCTGATCCGCCACCACCAGAGTTCCCGATCGCAGGGCTGGCGCACGCCAGTGCAGCTGCCAATACAAGTGCTCCTGCTTATCCCAGGAACTCTGATAACTGCGGGCGGTGAACCCTGCCTGACCAATCCCCAGCGCCAGCAGGGCGCTAAGGATCAGATTGCGGTAACTCGCCCGGTCCACAAGAAGACTCACCAAGCCGACCACAACCATGCTGGCTCCCAGCATTGCGGGCAGAGCCAGCCGGTCACTCCAGAGCAGATTCTTCTGAAAGATGGAGAGGCCCGCGCCCCAGACTGGAAGCATCCCGAATATCACGCAAAGGAAGCCCCCGGCAGCAATACCTTTGCCGGTAGACGATGTATTTGAGTCTTTCACCTGGGATTGCAGACGCGAGAACAATAAGAAAGCCAAACCGGCAAGAACCAACATGCTGGCGTAAATCCCGAGGGTCGACACCCGCGACAACTCAATCGTGGCGGGATCGATGGCCGAATACCAGGACGATATCAGCACATAGACCACATCCTGCAGGACTGTTTCCAGGATCTGGGCTGCGGCCCGCAGCGTCACTCCTCCTGAACCCAACAACGTGGCCTCAAGAGGGAAGCGGTCCACGCCGATCAGGCTGACAAACGAGCTCCGATAGACCAGATACAGCAAGAAGATTGCCAGATACGGCAGGCTGTGCCGCAGCGAGTTCTTCCACCGCTGCCGGGCTGGTAGGCCGGCGAAGCTGAGCCAGAGCAGCACCATCCTGGAGAGCACCAAACCGGAGAAGTACTCGATGACAAGGAGATGCAACACCTCCAGCAGCATCGCCGAGGCGGTCAACGGCATGTATGCCCGAGGATGACGCGCAGCCAGCAACATGAGGAACACGGAGGCCGCAAACGCCAGGTACATGCTCCAATGAAGCGTGTACGCGACCGCCAGGGGCTGTAAGTGGAACGCGGGATAGATGGCGAAGATCAACACCAACCATCCGGTCAGCACTTCTTTCCCCGGCCAGATCTGGCGAAACCCAAGCCAAAAGAAGGCGGCTGTGCAGAACCGCAAGACGAGCAGTGACCAATGCCAGTGCGCCGGCACGAAGCCGAGGAGCTTAAAGAAGGGAACGTAAATCAAATAGGCAAATGGCCCTCGATCTCCAAGCAGGAAGCTGCGCAGCCCGGACGAACCGTACCAGTATGCTTCAAATATATGGTGCCAATCATCCTGAAAATAGCCCAAACGCGCCAGCAGGATTCCAAACGCGTAGAGGCACACAGTAAGGACTAGGGCGAGCGGCGTCCAGGACGGCAACTGGATGTCGGTTAGCCACCTCGTCAGCCTGATCTTGGACATGCTTGGATAATTCTATCAGGGGATGTGTCGACGCCGGCAGTCAAGGGCCGCATCAATTGGGCGTGCTGGGAGTTGCGCTGTGCAGGGCAGCACATGACAACTACCGCTGCTGCGCATTACCGGAACTCGATGGCGGCGCTCCTGACGCGCGGCGTGGCCGCGCTGGCTCTCTAGCGAAGCGCGCCGGGGAGGCCGCTGGGCGCACCAGGCCGGATGGGACGGGGTTACACTAGATGGACAGGGAGGCCAAAATGACAACTGCGACCGTCGTACAACAAAAGAATTCCCTTTCGACGATCAGCCTTGTTCTGGGGATACTCACTTTCATCCCGGGCTGCCTGATGAGCATATTCGGCTCGGCGATCGGGCTGGCAGCCGTTATCACCGGCGTCATCGCGCTGACGCAGATCAGCCGGGACAAGACTGCCGGGCAGAAGCAGGCGATCATCGGCATCGTGCTGGGCGGGGTTGGCGCTATTGTTGCGCCTATCGCCGGCATTACCATCCTGATGATCCTTGGGCCGTCCATCGGCAATACGTTCAGCACGATCAACAGCTCGCTTTCGGGATACTGAAAGACCCAAAGCGGGTTGCCGGTGTGCGCACCGCCAGGGCGTGGGCGGGTGATCCACGCAAATACGCGGATGCCATGCCGCGGCATCCAGATTCACCCCCCATTGTCAGAGACAGTGATGTGAAACAGGATTCTGCAGGAGATTGCGGATGAACAGGAACGATCACACGGCGTTCCAAGTGTCGGACCTGGATGCGGCGATCGGCTTCTACACGGAAATGCTGGGACTGCGCTTGCTATTCCGCAGCGTCAATCAGGATCAGCAGGAAGCCTATGCCCTGCTTGAGTTGGAGGGCGGAAACCTTGAGCTGATCCAAACGCTGGACGCACAGTTCGTGGCCCCAAAGATCGAACCGCCGTACTGCCCGCATCTTGCCCTGGGCACGGATGACCTATCGAAAGTGGTGGACACGATTCGGGCGAAGGGCATCAAGGTCGTGAAGGGACCGCTGGAGATCCCCGGTGAGGAGAAGTGGATCTACATCAGCGACCCGGATAACAATGTGATCGAGTACATTGAGTGGGGTTCCGGGCATGGAAAGTGATGGGCGCCTTCGGCGCAGGGGAGCCACGGGTCTAAAGCTTGGCCTTCGCCCTACCTGTCTTCCACTATCGTCACGCGCAGGCGCCCGAAATACGCCTCGTGCGTGGGATGACCTTCGACCACCGGCGGAGGATACGAGGCGTGGGTGAGCAAATAGCGGCCGGAGCCGAACGTCCGCAGCTGGACGCCTTCCTGCGCATTGCTCAGCCCATATTCGCGAAGCAGCGAGTAGTCGAACTCCCTCCCCAGCGTATACGGAGCGGGATACCACTGAAGGTATTTGAGACCGAACTCCGGCACCCATTTCCAGTAGCGGCCCTGCAAAGCGTAGTCGACCGGGATCACGGTGCTCGACGAGCGTGACATCCAGTCCTGCGCAATGAAGCTCACTGCTTGAAGCTTGTAAGCGATCGGCACATTCACCCGCGCCGGCGGCCCGGAATAGGTGAAGTTATCCCGCACGATGGCCAGGCCGGTGACGAAACCAAGGGCTGTAAAGGCGAAGGAGGTCGCAATTGTGAGCACAGTGATCGCCTTTTGCAGGGGTGGCGGCAGCTGCAGCGCAGGCGGGAGTGCAAACCACAGCACTAGGAGGAACGGGACCAACTGAAGTGCCTCATCCAGGCGCAGCCCCCACACCCACGGCGCGGCACCCAGCAAAGGAGAAAGTGTGGATGCCAGCACCACAAAAGCGGCGAAGAATGCCAGCGCCGGGCGGACAGAACCTGTACCCGGCGAGATGACCTCACGAAGCGGCCGGCTCTGCCGGATGATCAGGACTACCGCGCCAATGACCGACAGATAGCACAGCGTGGCCTGCCACAATAGTAGGCGGATGCCCCACTGGTACGCCGCCAGGCTCCCCGCGGACTGCATTTCCCCGCTGATCTGATACGGAGGCTCCACTGCCTGTCCGCCATAGGTGACGTATTGAGCCAGGGTCCAGAGCGGAAGCTTGAGGAGCGCTTCGACGGCAGCTTGGAGCCGCTCAGCCAAATCCAAGCCGGAATAACTGGCGGCCTGCTGCAGGCCGGCCAGGCGCATCTCCCTAAGGTAGGGCACCCACGTAAGCCAGACGGATAGGATAACGATGCCCAGGCTGACCAGGACGGGGCCAAACCATGACTTCCAGGGCAGGCGCCCCGGCGTGATGATGAACACGGTCAGCGCCAGGATGGCATACACCAGCGAGTTCACTGCGCCCGCCACGTAGATGGAGGCAGCCAGCAGCGCCAGTGCTGTGAACAGCGGCAGCATCCACGGCGTGCGCTGCTTCATGTATATGAACAGACCGGCGTAGAAGAGGGAGTTGACCGGGATGAGGATCCAGTGCAGGTGAAGGTCGATGGAGGCGCTGCGCAGGATGATGGACGAGAGCAGCGGGCCGACGGCCACCAGGAAAAGGCGCCGATCATCGAATGCGAGGCGGCACATCCACGCCAGCGTCGCGGCTTGCAGCAAGGTGAGCACCGCGCTTACCCACCACAGGTTCGGCAGCCGGCTCAGGAACTCCGAAACCAGCACGAGGCCGTTCGGATTCGGCAGCGACACCGAAGTGACCAGCCCGACAGGCACCTGGAGCGGACCGCGCGTGTAGCCCAGCCATATGTTGGTGGCAGGATCCTCCCTCCACTGCGCGATGCCGGCCCAGGCGAGACGATCCAGCGTCACCGCCAGCGCGGCCGCCACGGCAGTCAGGGCCGGAAGCCATCTTCGAAGTCGCATCAATGCAGCGTCACCAGTTGTTGCCCCGCAAGGTGCAAGCCTTGAGACTGGGATTGTACCAACAGCCTGCGAAAAGCCCTCTTGCGAGGGATGAGGAGGAATATCCTGCATGGTAGACTGGCCGAAGACGACAGGTGTACGTCCCATGTTGACCGCAATGGCACACGAGTGGCACCGCGCCCTCCCCATTCTTGCTCGATTGGGATTGACGGCATTCATCCTCGCGGGCTGCAATCTTACGAAGGCCGCGCCGGCAACGATCGCCCCCACCCTTCCGCCCCCGACGCCCACGCCCATAGACCCGCAAGCGGGCATGGGCGATCCGTATTACCCCTTGCTTGGTAACGCCGGTTACGACGTCACGCACTACACCATTGCGCTGAGTGTCGACCCTGGCTCGAACGCGGTCAGCGGCAGCACCACCATCGAAGCCAACGCGACCCAAGCGCTTCAGAGCTTCAACCTGGACCTCCAGGGGCTGAGCGTGGACCACGTGCAGGTCAACGGCGAGGCGGCGCGATTCACCTCCGTGGAGCACGAACTGACCGTTATGCCCGCGCAAGCCCTCGCGGAGGGCGCAGCATTTGAGGCGCGCGTGGCCTATCACGGCAGCCCAAGCACGGCTCAGGGCGCTTCGCCAGAAAGCTTCGACGTGGTGGGCTGGTTCCACACCCCGAGCGGGGCGATCAATGTCATGAGCGAGCCGAATGGAGCTGCCAGCTGGTTCCCGGCCAACGATCATCCGCGCGACAAGGCGACCTATCGCTTTGAGATCAGCGTGCCGAATCCATGGGTCGTGGCCGCCAACGGAAGCCTGCGCGAAACCAAGGACAACGGTGATCGCCGGACCTACGTCTGGGAGATGCGCCAGCCGATGGCAAGCTACCTGGCCACCATCGATATCGACCTCTACACGATCGAGACCGAGCAAGGGCCGGACGGCGTGCTGATCCGCAACTACCTGCCTGCGGATATCTCCCCCGAATGGAAGGCGAATGTCAGCAAGCTGCCCGAGATGATTTCGTTCCTGAGCGCCATGTATGGGCCCTATCCGTTCGACGAGTATGGCATCGTTGTCGCCAGCAAGGAGAACCAGGGCTGCCGGGCGTTCGGCGCCATGGAGGCTCAGTCGCTATCCGTGCACTGCCCGACGGACCGCATGCTGAGCGAGTGGGCCCTGGTGCATGAACTGGCTCACCAGTGGTTCGGCGATGAGGTGAGCCTTGAGAATTGGAAGGACATGTGGTTAAAGGAAGGCATGGCCACCTACGCGGAGTGGATGTGGGAGAAGCGCGGCGCGGAGCTGAGCTTCTTGACGTCCCTGGCAAGAGAAAATGCCTCGCTAAACACTTTCGACACGCCCATCGCCGAGCCGCTGCCGGAGCAGCTCTACGACCGCGAGAGCTACGACGGCGGGGCACTGGTGTTCCATGCATTGCGGCTGCAGGTGGGCGACGAGAACTTCTTCAAGATCCTGCGCACCTTCCTGGATCGCTATCGGTACGGCAACGCGGGTACGGACGAGTTCATGGCTGTGGCCACAGAAATCAGCGGGCAGGATCTCGCGAGCTTCTTTGATGCCTGGCTGATGAAGATGCCGCTGCCGGAGATCCCGAAACCGTAAGGCCATCCTGCCGGCGTTACTTCCGCGCTTCTTCCAGCAGGCGCACCGACCGAAATCTGAAATACAGCCCAATATCGTGGATTACCTTCAACCCTCCGCCGATCACGAAGATCAGCCCGAGGGCGGCAGGCATTCCGAGCAGCGGCCCGGCAACCAGCGGGGATAACGCCGCGCCGGCTGTGCGGGCGGCGCGGGCAACGCCGGAAGCCGCCGAGCGCTCATCCGGACTGACCAATGCCATGATGTAGGCCTGCCGCGGGGGCACGTCCATCTGCGACATGCTGAAGCGCAGCAGCAGCACGCCGACCGCCAGCGGCAGCGTTGGCATGAACGGCACCAGCACCAGCAGCAAGTTCGACGGCAGGTGTGTGAACACCATTGTGTTCAACAGGCCGATGCGGGCTGCGACCCGCGCGGCAACCAGCGCGGAGAGGGCCGCCATCAGGTTGGCGCCGAAGAAGATGGCGCCCAGCACAGCCGGAGAGGCGCCGAAGCGCACGTGGAACCAGTAGGCCACGATGCTCTGCACGATGAACCCGCCCCCGAAGGCGTCCAGCATGAACCAGCCCGCTAGCGCAAACACCACGCGACGCGATTTGTGCAAGCCGAGAGTCCTGGCTCCGGCCACTACCCCGGATGCTCCTGTTCGAACCTCCACCGCCGGCGAGAGCCGCGTGAAGATCAGGCCCAGCAGCAGTCCCATACCGGCGTAGGCCAACAGGACGAAGCGATAGCTCGAAAGCTGCGCTACACCGGTAGATTGCAGGACCTGTGTCAGGCCCCCGCCGGCGAGGGCGCCAATTGCGGTGGCGAAATTCCCCACCAGGTTGTACCAGGCGAACACGTCGATGCGCCGTTCCGATGGCACGGTCTCGGCAATAGCTGCTTCTTCCACAGAGAGAAAGGGGCCGACTTCGTTGCCGCTGGGGCTGAGCACACCCAGGGTTGCGGCCACGACGAGCAGCACGAAACTGCTCGTGCTAGCGAACAGGGCGCCAGCGAAAAGCATCAGCGCTGCGCCGATGAGCAGAGTCCACTTGCGACCCAGGCGGTCGGCTGAGGTCGTCAGCCACAGCGATATGAGCGTGTCGCCAAACAGCGTCAGGCTCAGCAGGGTGCCGATCTGCGGCCCGCTGAGCCCGACCTTTGCCAGGTACAGCACCAGCACGACCGAGAGGAATCCGTAGGAAAACAGGCGTACGCCGCGTGTCACGAACAGCAGCCGCGTATCGCGCGGCATCGGACCCGGACCCACTCGTCTGAACCAGGTCGCGAGCCTGTCGGGTATGCCTATCTGTTGACGGCGCACGGGTGAATCATTCCGGTTCATTCCCAGGGCCCGAATGTTACCACCCGCGTCTCGGCGCTTCCGAGCAATGACCTGGGAAAACGAGACCATATGGCCGTTCGGTGGCGCGGCTCACCGAGTGGCTGCAAGAGACTGCAGGACAGATGCATGCAGTCTGCGAAATCAACGTTCGCCGCGCGCGGCCCAGGCGCGGGCGGTTAACGCGATGGATCCGTCAGGCGCGGTAGGCAGCATCGAACGCAGGCGCTCCCGCAGCGCGGCCTGGCGATCCTCATTGAGGGAAGCCACGTAGCGCGGCGCCGGTCCCTGTGCGCCAAGGAACGGCTCCCAGTAGTCCTCGAAGCTGCGAAAGTGTGTGGGAATCTCAATGGCGCGTGCTTCAACGCGCTGGAGACCGGCGGCCCCAAACAAATCCAGCAGACCGTCGCGCCGGCACACCGGAAAAAGCGGGCCCTCGTCAAGTTCTGCTGCCGCGTGATCCAGGGCAATGGCCGCATCCCAGAAATAGCGCATGAACCGCATGCCCTCCGAGTAATCCCACACATACGCCGCCACTATACCGCCGGGCCGGACCACGCGGGCCATCTCAGAGGCGGCCTCTCCGGGCTGCGGAACAAAGTTCACCGCCAGCCCTGAGACTGCCACGTCGGCTGAAGCTGCCGCCAGGGGCAGGGCGCGCGCATCGCCGGTGCGGAACTCAACGCGCTCATCGCGCACATGCTCCTGCGCGTACTGGACGTAGGCCTCCGAGAGATCAATCCCGGTGACCTGTTTCGGCGAAGAACGATCGAGGATCGCCTGGCTGAGCGCTCCCGTGCCGCAGCCGACGTCCAGCCAGCGGCCCCCGGGCGGAACATTGAGCCAATCCAGGAACTGAGCCGCAACCTTGCGGCTCCAGCGGCCCACATACAACTCGTAGGCCCCGGCATTGCTCCAGGGTGCGGCTTTTTCCATCTTGAGTCCTCCAACCTCTAAAGTGAGGCCGCCGTGCCGCCTGGCGAGGCTGCGATCGGGGCCGGTTTTCGGGGAGATTCTTGAACTGCGCTACTGCGCGCTCAACTGCGAGAGCATGCCGAGCGAATCCGTTATGTCCCAGTGCTCAGCCAGTTCACCCTCGGGGTTGAATCGGAACCAGTGCATCTCCTGCCAGATAGCCGTCTTCCCCGTGGGCTGCATGCCCATGAACTCACCCTGCAGCGTGCCGCGGCCGGTAACGCGCAGTGCCACCTTCTCCCCTTCGCCCATCTGGTCGTCGATCGTGTACGCCAGGTCCGGGAATGCGCCTCTCAAGACGGTCAGCATGCTGCGCATTCCCTCAGGCGTGGATGGAACGTCGGGCGGCAATGCATGATCCACGTAATCGGCGGCGAACAGGCTATCGAACAGCTCGGCTTTGCCGGCATTGAACACCTCGAGCACGATGCGGCGAGCGGTCTTCTGGTTGTCTGCGGCGGTCACACGGCCCTCCCCGCGGATGGCGGCACCCGCGTCCATGCATATTATGCGCCGGGGAGCACCAAGCCGCAATAAGCAAAGGGTCACCCATCCCACTTGGGTATAATGCCTCGGATGCCTTCCAGACCTCAATATGGACCAAGAAGGGGAGATTGCTTCGCAGCTGCGCTCCTCGTCATCACAATTGTGCTTTCAGCGTGCACGCCGGCCACACCGACCGCAACGCCGCTTCCCAGTGAAACGCCGGCTCCGCCCACCGCCACGCCGCTGCCGATGGCCGCGACGGTCAACGGCGAGGGCATCCCGCTGGCCGAATGGGACGCGCAGGTAACCGAGTACATCAAGGCGCATGCGGCGCTTGGCAAGCCAGTGACCGAGGAAGATGCCGGCACTGCGGTGCTGGAGGACATGGTTGCCCAGATGCTGCTGGCCCAGGCTGCACGCGCCGCCGGCTACGAGTTGACGCCCGAGGCCTTGCAAGCCCGCATCGATGCCCTGGCCCGGGAAGTGGGCGGCGAGGCAAAGCTCAGGGAGTGGCAAGCTTCGCACGGTTACACGGAAGAAACCTTCCCCATCGCACTCAAGCGGGCCGCCGAGGCCGCCTACATGCGGGACAAGATCATCAACGCCGTGCCGCACACTGCCGAGCAGGTGCACGTGCAGCAGGTCCTTCTATATAATGAAGGCGACGCCATCTCCATCTCGAACCAGATCAGGGGTGGCGTGGACTTCGACAGGATGGCCACGGCTGTCGACCCCAAAACCCGCGGTGAATTGAGCTGGTTCCCGCGCGGCTACTTGCTGGAGCCGGCTATCGAGGAGGCCGCTTTCAGCATGCAAGTGGGTGAGATAAGCGAGATCATCCAAACCAGCGTGGGGTACCACATCATCAAGCTGCTGGATCGGCAGCCGGACCGGGAACTCTCGCCGGATGCCTACCTGGCGCTGCAGGAACTGGCCCTGAAGGACTGGGTCGCACAGCAACGGGCGGCAGCAACGGTCAATTTTGCCCCCTAAAGCAGCCATCAAAATGCAATACTCTGCCTGCGCCTGACACCTTAGGATTCAGGCAGGGCAAGGCCGGACTGGCGCCGAAGGGCGAACACAGTCGGAACCGGGAGCTGGTGGATGCACGAGCGTTTTGACTTCGAAGAAGAGCCTGGCGAACAGCGCGGACCGCGCCTGCACATTCTTGATTGTTTCACGACGCTGGTACTGCTGGCCACGCTGGCCCTGGGCAGCTACATGGTCTACATCTTCATCCAGCCCAACTCGCCGCTCAACCCGCTGAAGCCCATCATCCCCACTCCGTACGCCTTCCCGACCGCCACCATCACGCCGCTTCAAATGGAAGCCACATGGACGCCGACGACCGTCGTCACCACGGATACGCCCACCCTGGCGCCCACGATCACACTGCAGCCATCACAGACGCCCCTTTCGCTGGTGCCGCCCAGCAAGACCCCGCCGCCCACTTCCACGCCGCGCGCGCCTTACGGCGCGACCGTGACGGCCATCGAGAGCACCATCATCCATCCGGAGCTGGGCTGCGGCTGGTTCGGCATCGGCGGCAGCGTGGTGGATGACAAGAGCGCTCCGGTGCTCTACATGACACTGCGCCTGACCGGCTCGATCAATGGCCAGGTCGTGGACAAGCTCACGGTCAGCGGCACCGCGCTGGATTACGGCCAGGCAGGCTTCGAGTTCGACCTGGGCAAGACGCCGGTGGCCTCCAGCAAGCTGCTGTTGCTCCAACTGTACAACCAGCAGGGAGTCAAGCAGGCGGACGACATCCCGATCGTCACGTACAATGACTGCAAGAAGAACCTGATACTGGTGCGCTTCAAGGAACGCTAGAGCCTCGCCGGATCACCCAACATGTCCTTGACGAAAATCGCCGCACTCGCTGCCAATGGTGCGGCGATTTGTTGCCGCGCGGAGCTTCCATGAATTCGGCACCGGCCTCAGGTCATCGCACCACAGCCATCCTTCAGGGGCTGCTGATCGCATTCCTTTGGTCCACGTCCTGGGTGCTGATCAAATTTGGCCTGGTCGAGATACCGCCCGTCGTCTTTGCCGGCGTGCGCTATTTTCTGGCGTTCCTCATCCTGCTGCTGGCCTTTCTCCTGAGCACGCGCCGGCAGCGCGCCGCCTCACTGCCGCGGCCTATGTGGCGGCGCCTGATCATCGTAGGTCTGCTCCAGTATGCGATCGCGCAGGGCGCCATGTTCGTGGCCCTGGATCACCTCCCCGCGGTGACAGTGAACCTGTTGCTCAACTTCACAACGCTGGGCGTGGCGCTCATCAGCGCCGGTTGGCTGGCCGAGAAGCCCAGCCTGCTGCAATGGGGGGGCATCTGGCTGGCGCTGGTCGGCGCACTGGTGTACTTCTATCCGGCGGCCATCCCGCGGGCGCAGTGGATCGGGCTGCTGGCTGCGGCTCTGTGCGTGACGGCCAACGTGCTGGGCGTGATCGTCGGCCGGGACATCAACCGCTCGCTGCAGCACCCGCCGTTGCAGGTGACGGTGGTAAGCATGGGCGCGGGCGCCACCGCGCTGCTCGCGGCCGGCCTGCTGCTGGAGGGCATCCCGTCCATCAGCCCGCGCAACTGGCTCTTCATCCTGTGGCTGGCCGCGGTCAATACGGCCTTTGCCTACACGTTATGGAATCACACGCTGCGCACGCTCACGGCGACTGAGTCCAGCA
>DATDCZ010000208.1:0-14807 GCA_036524055.1 Anaerolineales bacterium
CCCGAGTCCGCAGTTCGAGTCGCAGACCAAGGTTAAGTTGATGAACCCCGAAGCGCAGACCTATGTCACTCAGGTGGTGGGTGATGCCTTCGGCACGTTCCTCGAAGAAAATCCGCAGGCGGCGAAGTCGATCATCGCCAAGTGCTTGACTTCCGCCCGGGCGCGCGATGCTGCTCGCAAGGCGCGTGATCTCGTCATCCGCAAGTCGGCGCTGGAATCGTTGACCTTGCCCGGTAAACTGGCGGATTGTTCCGAACGCGACTCGTCCAAGACCGAACTCTATATCGTAGAAGGTGACTCGGCAGGTGGCTCTGCCAAGCAGGGACGTGACCGCCACTTCCAGGCGATCCTGCCGTTGCGCGGTAAGATCATGAACACCGAACGTACCCGTCTCGACAAGATCCTTTCCAGCAACGAAATCAAGGCGCTGATCTCCGCCCTCGGCACCGGCATCGGCGACAACTTCGATCTTGAGGGGCTGCGCTATGGCCGCATCATCATCATGACGGATGCCGACGTCGACGGCAGCCACATCCGGACACTGCTGTTGACCTTCTTCTTCCGCTACATGCCGCTGCTGATCGAGGGCGGGCACCTTTACATTGCGCAGCCGCCTCTCTTTCGGCTGGCGTACAAGAATCAGATCAAGTACGCCTACGCCGACAAGGAAAAGGACAAACTGATCAAGGAACTGGGGGGCTCGGAAAAGGTCAGTATCTCCCGCTACAAGGGCCTGGGCGAAATGAACCCTGAGCAGCTGTGGGAAACCACGATGAACCCTTCCAACCGGACGCTCCTGCAGGTCACGGTGGATGATGCGGCAGAGGCCGACCGCACCTTTGACATGTTAATGGGCGATGCTGTGGATCCACGCAAGCGCTTCATCCAGACGCACGCGCGCTTTGTGCGCAACCTTGACGTATAGCCAGGTCGATCACCCGGCTGCCGGACTGAAGACAACAAGCGACCAGGTTCATATGTGAACCTGGTCGCCTTTGTTCTTCTCATTTCGGTGCAAAGAGCTGTCGGAAGAACTCGATGATCGAGTTGAAGAAGCTGGGTATCGGCGCAGTTGGCGTCGCCGCGGGAACCGTGGGCGTTGGTGAAGGCACCGCCGTGGTCGGCGTCGGCACTATCGTGGGCGTGGACGTCACCGCAAGTATTGGTGCCGGGGTGTCTGTTGGCAGGGTTGCGGTTGGTGCCGATGTGTTGACGATGCGCGGCGCGATCCACAGGGCCCTGTCGCCTGCGGCATTACCCAGATTTCCGACGCTGAGCACGATGCGCACTTGCTGACCTGCCAGGTCGCTCAGATCCAGGTCCAGGTCAAAGTGATGACCGTCATAGAATTCGCCCAGCGTCCACAGGTCGCGGGCTGCGCCGGCCTCATCCAGATAGCTCACGCGAAACAGCACGGAGCACTGGAGCGCATTGTATTCGCAACCCACTCCGGCGCGCAGGTGATCGCCGGCCGCCACTTTGTATTGCGGGTACAGCCCAAGGATGTAACCATCTGCGGATGTGGACGGAATGGTGAGCAAGGCAGGCTGAGTAACCGTCGGGCCATCTTCCAGTGCGGCCTCGGACAAGACCGTCACTGAGCCGCGCGGATCATCCGGCTGCCCTGGGCACCCCAGGACTCCATCATTCGCCTGCCACTGTGCAGCGCAGGCCAGGTCGGCAAAGTCCATAAGTGGCTCGGAAGTAACGTCCGCGATCGGCGTAGCGGTGGTGGTGGGAGCCGCCTCGGCCGTCGCCGAAGCAGCAAACGCCGTCAATGTAGCTTCTGCCCATCCTGTCGGCCGTGCGGCTGTCGGAGACGCCACGGGCAGCAGGCCGGTTGAGGTTGGCAGCGGCTCCCCGGCAACGCGGATCTTCACCCACAAGTTCCCGGTCGCGCCCGGTCCGATGCCGAAGATCTGGCCGTCCGGAGATTGCAGCTGCCAGAATCCCTCATACTGTCCTGGCCTGGCTGGGGCGATCAAGTCGACCGATAGGTCCGCGTTCTGCCCGGCGGCCACCGGGCCTTCGAGCTGGAGCGCTGTTGGTCCTCCCATGTGCTCGCCGCGGACGAAGATCAGCTGGTACGCCGCGGTCCAGGGGCAGTTGCCTGCATTGCGTACCCTCCAGGTCTTTCGGAACGGCTGATTGGGTCGCAGCAACGCGTCATCGACGATCGTTACATCGCCGAGGAATTCGGCTCGGTAGCATGCAACATCCAAGGTCGGCGTCGGCTGGACGGTTCCCCTCGGCGCTGTCGCACCCGTTCCCGCTTGTGTTGGGGCGTTGATAGGCGTAAGCGTCAGAGTTGGTCGCGGCGTGTTGGTCGGTCCGGGCGTGAACGTGCTGGTCGGCGTCCGCGTGATGGTTGGTGAGGGAGTAACGCTCGGAGTGCGCGTAAATGTGGCCGTGAATGTGGGCGGCGGCGTCGACGTTGGCCGCGGAGTTGAAGTGGCGGTCGGAATGGGCGTCTTCGTTGGAGGTGGCGTAGAAGTTGGCGCAAGCGTAGGCGTCCGGCTCGGCACGGGCGTGGGCGTCAGAGTAGGCTGCGGTGTGCTGCTGGGCGCCGGCGTGAACGACGACGTGGGAACCGGTGTACGTGTCGGCACAGGGGAGGCTGTGGGTGTGGGCGTCTTCGATGGTACATGGGTCGCTGTTGAGGTGGGCGAGGGTGTATACGTGCTGGTGAAGATGACGTCGAGACAAACAGGCCACGAATCCGCCGGGCCGATGGCGTCGCCGGTGTGATCGTAGGCGTCGTATACCTTCACGTACAGCACGCCTGGGAACTGTTTCAAAGTGGCGATCAGCGGCTGTGCGATCCCATAGCCCATGCCGCCCGGCTGACAGTTCCCCGCCAGGTACACGGATAGTACGCCATCCGTGAAGTCCACCCGGCGATATCCCACGAAGCCATTCCGTATGGCGATCAGGCCCTGAGCTTGCTCAGGCGACGTGGGACCGGCAAAGTATGCATCCAGGGCAGCCGTGATGGAGTTGGCCGAGCCGGGAATCATGCGCCGCACCGGCTCATTGAAGGGTGGATTGCGTGTGCCCGATGGGCGCGTATTCGTGAAGAAGACGTTGATCTCGACTGGGGGCAGCGTGGGCGTGACCGTCGGCGTAAACGTCGGCAATGGGGTGGCGCTCGGGGTCTTTGATGGCGTATTTGAGGGCACCGGTGTCGCGCTTGGTCGCGGCGTCTTTGTAGCCTCTGGAGTGGAAGTGGGCCGCGTCGGCGTAGACGTCGGGGTGAGGGTTGGCAACGGCGTAAGGCTGGGGGCCTTCGATGGTGTGCTTGAAGGCGGCAGCGTCGAGCTGGGCCGCGGCGTGATCGTGGAAGTTAACGTGGATGTGGGCCGCGGCTGAGGCGTTTCCGTGTTGGTCGGCGTGGCCGTTGCTGCGGCGGTTGAACTTGCCGTTGCTGATGGACGCGGCGTGCGCGTGGGCGGCGGCTGCGGGCTTGCAGTCCACGTTGGCGTGATGCTCGGAGTGTTGGTGATGGTCGATGTTGGCAGAGCGGTCGGCGTGGAACTCGGGAGCGGGCTCGGCGTCACGGTGGGGGGTTCTCCCTCCAACGCGAATCGGCCGGATGCTTTCCACTCCGTCCCCACAAAGATCTGCACTTCGTACTGCCCCGGCTTCCATTCTGGCGCTGGGCGCCGCCAGACCGCAACCGCAACGCCGGCCGGAAAATCCTGCCACGACGTGGTGTCAACGTATTTGAGTTCCGCATTCTGGTACCACAGGGCCGTCCACTGGATCTTGACCCCGACGGGCTGGTACGTAAACACGGAGTACATCTGCTTGATGGGATTCTGGAACTCCTCGCCGGGAGCCACCAGCGTGTAGTTGTTGATTTCGGTCGAGAATCGCAGCCTGCCGAACTGGGCAGCGAATGCAGGCGTGCCCGTGCCTTGGATGAGCGCCTGGACCGCGATTGGCATGGCTGGAGTAGCTGTCAGCGCGATCGTCGGCGGAATCACTGGCGTGGCGGAGGCAACGAAAACTGTGGCCGTCTCCGTCGGAGCGGGGGTTTCGGTTGGTGGCGATGCCGGGATACCGGTGGTTGTTTCCGTGGGAGGCGCTGCGGCAGGCGGTACTGCCGTCTCCGTCGCGAACGTCGGCGTCGGCGGAGGTGCGGCCGGCGTCGCACTCCGCTGCCACGAGCGGCCAACTAGGAGCAGCCCGACTGCCAATGCGCCCGAAAGTACCGACAGCAGTACAGAGCCGCGTGCTTGCACAATGTAGCGGCGCCGCAATCGATAGTCTGACCAACGACGGCTGGATTGCAGGGTGTGGATCGCCGAGAGCAGGCTGAAGATGGCCCCCAGCCCAAGGATCAGCACGCCGATCCACACCGCGATGGACGACATTAACTCGAAATTATACGCTACTTGTCCTCGGCAACCGCGCGGGGAGCAGCGCTCGCGTGCTGCTGATGGCGCCCGCGCTGTGTCGTCGGCAGCATTTGGTCAAAAGAGCCCAACGGCCGCATCCTCTTTCTCCGGTGGGACTCCGGCGGTGCCCGGGATAAGCTTCGCCCGTGGCATGGGAGGCTGCGCTCTTGGGGTTACGTGGTGCGGTCGATCTGTGCAAAATGCCGGATATCTCGGGTGGAAATCGTGCGGGAACTTCGCACGGGGAACAAGGCGAAATCAAATGCTGACCACATTGAACCCGCACGCCGTTCGGAGATCCAGCGCCAGTCCCGCCCCGCAGTGCACGGTGGACGTTGAGTTCAGTTTTGCTTTTCAGCCGATCGTAAACGCGGCCACTCAGACGGTGATCTCGTTCGAAGCCCTGGTGAGAGGCCCCCACGGAGAACCTTCCTCGGAGGTCTTTTCCCGCATCCTGCCGGAGGACCTATACAGCTTCGATCAGACGTGCCGTCTGAAGGCGCTGGCGATGGCTGCCCGTCTGAATCTGCGCACTTCGCTGAACCTCAACTTCTTCCCAAATTCCCGGCAGCGCAGCACTGAGTATCTGTGGGCCACAGTGGAGGCCTCACGGCAGCTGGGCTTTTCAGCGGAACGCCTGGTTTTCGAGGTGACGGAGGCGGAGGCTTTGCGGCATCGCGGCACAGTGGAGGGGGTTTTCGACACGTTTGGCGCGATCGGTCTCCAGACCGCCATCGACGACTTCGGCAAAGGCTTTTCCAGCTTGCGCCGGCTGGCAGAATACCGTCCCAACTATGTGAAGCTGGACCGTGATTTGATCGCGGATATTCACCTGCATCGCGTCAAGCAGGTCATTGTGCGGGGCATCCGCAGCATCTGTCATCAGTTGGCGATCACACCGGTTGCCGAGGGCGTCGAGAAATGCGAGGAGTACCACTGGCTAAGGCAGGCAGGCATCGACATCTTTCAGGGCTACTACTTTGCCAGGCCCTCTTTTGAGTCCCTGGCGGAGGTTCGACCGGCCCTCTATTGATTTGGTGTGAAATGAATTCCTCGAACTGCTCGCCCGGGAAATTTATCGAATGGCGCCCAGTTCGGAAGCCCGTGTGATGGCAATAGCCGGCGAGTGATTTTCGACCAAGATCTCCCGAGAAAGCAATGCTTCCGCGAGGCGTAACGCAGCCCGCCCAGGGCAGCCGTCCGCTCGGCTTGGGAGATCGGCGCTCAATCGCCCTGGGTGGTGGGGGCAGAAACACGGGTCGCGGTTGGTTGGCTGAAAGTCAGGACGCAACATCGGGGTGAATGGGGGCGGGGTGGGAAAGTGTCTGCTCCAGCGCCAATTCAATCGTTTCCTCGAGTGTCATCTTGGCGCCCGCCTCCTGCAGATCGACGGACAACGCGTCGCTGAGTTCCGCTTGCGCTGCGGCAACCATGCGCTCGTAGTTGGACCGGTCGAAGTGCACCAGTTGGATCTTGTTGGAGTTCAGCCATTGGCGGATGAAGCCCAGCAGCCGCGCCGCGGTGCCGGCTTCCCCTTCATGGAATCGCAGGTCCACAAATCCCAGCAGGGAACGGGCGATCCCGAGAGAGTCGGCCCACTTGCGAAAGGTAAGGAGACTGCTTGCCAGCAGTGTCCTGGCGCGTTCGGCATCGCTAAGATGAATCGCGACCGAACCAAGCTCCTGCGACAAGTGGGCCTCACTGCGCTGGTCGCCGAAGCTGCGCGCCATCGTCAACGCCTCGGCGTACAGAGGTTCCGCCTGCACGTAGTCACCTTCAATGCGCATCATGCTGGCAACCTGCCATAGTCCGGCGGCGATGATCCAACGCGTCCCCAACTGCCGCCGCGCCTCCAGCGCTTTGAGAAAATAGGCGCGGGCCACCGCGTGCTTGCCCTGAAGCATTGCCCAGTCGCCGAGGCTTGAATAGCACATCTCAAAACAGAAGGGATCCTGCAGCGTATACGCCAGCGCCAGGGCTTCATCCAGGAGCGCCTTTCCCCCAGGATAGTCCTGCAGTGTGGCGCTCTTGGCCATGCCCCAGCTGCTTAGCACCCAGACGCGCACCAGGGCGTAGCTGTTTTCGCGAAAGAAACGCTCGTGTTCCGTGTAGATCGAATCGGCGCGGGCGACTTCGCCGCATTGCAGCAGCAAATAGGCGAGCCATCCGAGCGACCAGCTGAGGTGAGCCGAATCCCCGAGCTGCGTCCACTGTTCCACGCCGCGTTCCATCATTGCTCGCGCCTCGTCCATGAGTTCCAGGTTGAATAATACGCAACCCAGTCCCGTCACACTGAGCGCCAATCCCCTGGTAACTGGTGCCCTGCTGCTTCCTTCCAAGACCCGCGTAAACCAGGTGCGTGCCTCATGGAGGTGATCGCCGTAGAACCAGAATCGTTCGAGCGTCCCGGCCAACCAGCGCGCCGCTTCAGCGTCGTGGTTGCAGGCCCACTCCAGTGCCACCAGCAGGTTGTCATGTTCAATCTCAAGGCGCGGCAGCCAGACCGCCCTCTGGGCGCTTTCCAGCATCGATCGCGTACGCTCCGCCAGCCCGAGGAAGAAGGCCAAGTGCCGGGTGGCTACTTCATCGGCCTCCTTTGCCTCCTGTAGTCTGATGCGCGCATACTCCCGGATGGTTTCTAGCATCCGATAGCGTGGCGCCTCCCATCGCTCGTCCAGAGCTATGAGGGACTTCTCCGCCAGGTGTACCAGCAGACCCAGAATGTCCGCGGGCTCAAGCCCGTCCCCCGCGCAGACCTGCTCCGCCGCCTCCACCGTCCAGCCGTTGGCGAATACGGACAAACGGCGCAGCAATACGCGCTCCGGCTCTGATAGGAGATTGTGGCTCCAGTCGATTAGCGAAACCAGGGTTTGGTGCCGGGGAAGTGCAGTCCGACTTGCGTCGCCGAGCAGGCGAAAGCGATCATCCAGGCGCTCCGCGATCTGCCCAACGGGCTGGGATCGTACTCGGGCTGCCGCCAGCTCGATCGCCAACGGTATCCCGTCCAGTCGATAGCAGATCTCAGCGATGGCAGGCGCATTTGCGAGTGTGATTCCGAACGTGGGGAGTGCCTGCGCGGCCCTCTCGATAAACAGATGCACGGCCGGATACTCTCTTAGCGCCTCAACCGTGAGGTGGCGGGCTTGCGAAGGCTCAGGACACGTAAGCGAAGGCACGCGAAACGCTGTCTCGCCGGAGATGCGCAGCGCTTCCCGGCTTGTTGCCAGGATGCGCATATCGGGCGCGGTGTGCAGCGCGGCGTCCGCAAACGCGGCGCATGCATTTAGCAGGTGCTCGCAGTTGTCCAGTATCAGGAGCAGGGTTCGATTGCGGAGCCAGTCCGCCATCGTGGCCATCAAGGAGCGGCCCTGTTCGTCACGCACACCCAGTGCCGACGCGATCGTGCCGGGGACGAGGGTCGGATCGGAGAGCGGTGCCAGTTCAATGAGCCAGATCCCGTCCGGGAAGTCATTCAGAAGCGCACCGACCGCTTGCAGGGCAAGCCGTGTCTTGCCTGTACCGCCGGAACCCGTCAGGGTGACGAGGCGCGACTTGCGAATGAGGCTGCGCACCTGGTCAACTTCGTTTTCGCGCCCGATGAAGCTGGTGATCTGGAGGGGTAGGTTGTGCCGTGGAGCTCGGAGCGGGGCCTGGGTGATCGGTGCTCCGCCTCGCGCAAAACGTAGAAAGCTCTCATGCTCGGCGGCGGGGACCGCGAGGTGATCGGCTAGCAATTGCGCCATCTGCTTGGAGGGTCGCAGCTGCTCCGCTTCGATCTTGCGGATTGTGATTCGGGCGCAACCGATCCGGCGCGCGAGTTCCTCCTGCGTCAGATCGAGCGCCCGGCGCTGTCGTCGGACCCACGAGCCAAGGGTGTCCGTCTCAGCCATTTCGGTTGTTCCGGGGCAGTCCAATGCCCCTTTTGCGCCAATTTGTATTTTGTATCTCTCATTATATCCATAATGGCCTTATGACTGCACCGTGCGTCAGGTCTAATGCGGACAGTTTCCCAGGTCCGTGGCAAAGGCAAGACCCCCTCAGTGGGCAGACTCAGGATCTGTTGACAATCCAGGAAAGGAAGGGATTAAATGACTAACCCGAAGAATGGCGAGAATCAGGGCATCGTGTCGAGAGGCCGCGGCTTCAGGGGCTGGGGCATTCTTCTTGGGCTCGTGTTGGTGGCGATTTTGGCCCTGGCGCCGACGCTATTGGGCTTTGCGGATGCGGGCTCCGCCAGGGGACACGCGTTCGATGTTACTTTCACCAAATGGGTCACCGTGGCGCCCAACATGGTGGGTGTGGTTGGTGGCGCAGTGGGGCCAGGCACATTCGCCGGTGAGATCATGGGAATGAGCGCCGAGGGCAGCATATCGAGCATCGACGCCCGCTATCACATCAGTGGCAGCAGACACTCCTTCACTGCCGATATCCGGGCGGTGCAAGACAATGACGCGGGCACCGGCGTGATCACGGGCAGCGTCACGGATGGGTGGCTGAATGGCAGCTCGCTGACTGGCGAGTATACAGTGGAGAAAGTATGCCCAATTGAGACGCTGCCAGTGAACGCCTATGGCACCATGTGCTTCCAAGGCACGTTGCACGTTGTTCCGGGTCCTTGATGGGGGACGGGCGGCCGGCCTGGGGAACTGGGGGAAGCGCCCGGTTGTAGTCAGAAGGCCCGCATGCAGCGGGCCTTCTGACTTATTGCGAGCCTGCCGCGCGGCGATGACTGTCTTGGGCTCAGGTTGTGGCTGACGGTCACGCGTGTGGGCGCTTGCGTTTCAATGCGGCGATGAGTGCTTTCCGAGGATGCAATATCAGTTGGCCAATTGTGTGTGTGCCTGACGGGCTGGGGCAAAGAGGGGATATTTGAGTTGCCCTAGGTCGCTGGCTGAGTGGACGACTCCGGGTGGCGCGACGTACCCGGCCCGGCTGAAGAGCCAGGACCGCAGCACAGCCTCGCTCACACCCAGCGGCTGCATCACTTCGTGCACCGCGCGCAGCAGGAGTTCCCGATAGCGAGGGATATCCACACCGCGGGGATCGAGATCGTCGGCGAGATCCCAGGCGCGCGCGCCCGGCCCTGCGGCAATGTGCAGGTAACGCACGCGCTGGCCCATTTTCAGCGTCTTGCCCGTTGCTTCCAGTTGTTTGGCGGCCGTTGCCGCGTGCGAAAAATAGCTGTACTCGTTCAGTTCCTTGCTTAGAGTCTGTGCCACCACAAGTCGATCCAGCGGTATCCGTCCCGCCTTCAGGTCGGCCAGCTTCTCCTGTATCAACGCCAGGATCTCAGGGAATAGATCGACCAGTTTGGCCGGGTTGGATTCGCGCGCCAGTATATTCAGCATCTCGACCTGCAGGTTGGAGATGAATCGCGGCGTGTCACTGCGCCGCAGGGCGATGCCGCGGATCTTGTGATCGCCATCCGGCGATAGGCCGAAGAAACGATTGGCCACTGAAATGTTCGAGTTCTCGCGCGTGCCCAGGAAGGCAAACCACGGATAGACCTTTTGGAGTTCTATGGGCAGATGGGTCGCCTGTTCGATCGCCTGAGCCAGTGCCTGGAAATCCTCTGTCGAGGCGCCGGGGCGAGAGACGAACAGGCTATCCACATACAGGTGCAGCACGCGGAAGTTCCGCTCCTCCGCCGTCAACTTTGCCTGCGTAACGACCTTCCTCGACAGGTACGAAACCACCTCATGCGAATTGATCCGCCCGAAGGTGGAGTTGGCAAACCCCAGCCGCCCGTAGGCAACCACCGTCAGCCACTTGAGGGCATCCACCACGGCCTTGTACCTCCGACGCATGGAGCGGTGTTGTGGATTCGCGGGGTCGAGCGTCTTCAGCAAGCGTTTCAATTTCAGCCGTTTGTCGCGCAGCGGGCGCAGCGCGGTAGGCATCAGCCCCGGGCGCGTCCCGATCTTCACACCCAATTCGGGTAGTTCCAGGGCCTGAGGCTCCTCCGCGGCGGCTGTTTCCGGCGAAACGTTGAATTCGATCATGATGGAGGCCATCATGGAGCTGAAATCCAGGATGGCCACATCCGGGAAGACCCCCACGGGCGGCTGCATGATCAGTCCGCCGCGATCCGATTTCACCATCTGGGCATAATTCTTGGGCACCTCGCCCTTTTGATGCTGGTACGGGATCAACACACCCCGGTGCATGGCCGTGAGGGTTTGCAGCGCGGATATGCCCGCGCCGGGCGAACGCCTGGCCGCCTCCTGCACTGGCAGGCCGGTCATGCGCGTCTCCTCGATGGCCCCGATCAAACCGTAGTCGGCGTAGGTCATGCCGTTGCGGCTGTCGATGTGCCAGCGGCCGCGCAGGTGGATCTGCGGACCGCGGTAATGCGCGCGGCCGTAGTTAAAGAAGCTTACTTCCTTGCGCCGCAGCACAGGCATGGATGCATCCCGGTTCGGGTTGATGGGGATGCCTGTCCGCTTGGAGGCCTCCTCCAGGTGTGCGAACAGCCACGTATCGCCGAAATGTGTCTGGATCACATCCGGGTCATATACCTCCAGGATGTCGCGCAGCAGCGAGAGCAGTTCGCGCGGCCGATCCAGCGGGGCGCGTATGTAGAAGCCCTCATATTTGATCAGCAGGCGCCTGGGTATGGCGCTCGTCGGGTCGACGTCGGGTCTCAGGTTCAGTTTCCTGAAGCGCGGCAGCCTGGGGTCCGGTTCCTCCGGCGAGTCCGAGGTGCTGATGCTCACCAGCTGCCCGTCCTCCTGCGCGCTTACGTTGCAGCGCCCCATCATGAACACCTTGCGGACGGCCGCAAAGCGCAACGGCAGGGGGATATCCGCATCGTAAAAGACCAGGTCGTGGAACTGCCGTTCGACCTCCCGGAACAATGCCGGATACGCAGCAGGGTGTGGCACGCGCGCCTCCACTACATCCAGGGGTCCCGCGAACAGGTCTTCACGCTTTGTGTACTGTACCTTTACGTTCCTGGATCTTAGAAAGCGCCAGAGCTGGCGCAGACGCTGTACCTCTCCGCCGGCATAGAACGGCACTTCGAAATCCCGATCAAAGAAACGATGCGGCTTCTCATCCTCCCCCAGCAGCCAGAAGACCACCCCGTCTGCAGGATGGGCATATACATCGAACAACCAGCCGCTGCAGCTGTTCATGGCCCATCATCCTTTGGCTCAGATGCATCCTCTGCCTGCCATATGCTCTCGTCCGGATCCTGCAGTTGTCCGTCGGGGCCCTTCAGGCGTTTGTGTTCCTGTTGGAGTTTCTCCACCTCTGCCTGGAGTTCGTGAATGGCGCGGTTGGTCTGCTTGCGTTCCTCCAGCAGGATGATCAGCAGCGTGGCCTCCATCGGCATCAGGCTGGCGGCATTGGCAATGGCGGCCCGGTTATTCAATGCATACTCATAGAATCTATTGAGGATCCAGCGGTCGTGCGGCGGCAGCATCTCGGAGAGCGGCTTCAGTTCGCCGATGACCTCATGTACCAGTTGCGTTGCAGACGGAAAGTTTCTGCCCATGTTGCTCCTTGCCCCTCCCTGTTCCCTCTTTCTACGTTCCCTGCCTACCCTCCACCGAAGAATGAGAGCTGCACATCTGCCGCTGCCGGCAGCGTGTCCAGCTGCAGCACCTCGTCGGCCATGGCCGCCACCAGCGGGAAATATTGCCTGTACTCCTCTGTTGGCAGGCGCTCGATGAACACGATCAATGGCCGCATCAGTGCCAGGCGCTGCAGGTGTGTGCAGCACTGCTCCAGCACACGCCGGCGAACGAAGGGTTGGATATCCGGGTTGTAGAAATGATGCAGGAAGTCCAGCACCAGCACCGGATCGCGTTCCGGCCGGATGTCCTCCAGCAGGTCCAGCACCTGGTAGCACGTGAACGGCCTCGCCAGCCGCACCCGTTCCAGAACGCGGTGCACCTCGGGTGTTCTCCGGCGGATGGACTGCACCAGCGCATAGGTTGGCAGCCATTCTCCGCCGGCAATGGCATAGAAGGAGCCGCGCAGGGCCAGCGTCGCAAACAGCTCGGTGATGCCTTCACTCTGCCTGCCGGCGGTTTCGATCAACCGCAGCCGCGCGGGCTGGCTGACAAGCTGCAGTGAATTGGATGCAAGTTCTGGTAGTGTTTGCATGCCTGGCAGGATACATCGATCAAAAAACCCCCGAAAGGGGATTCTCGAGTGAATTCCGGAGTGATTTCCGAGTGAGGCACATGCGGCATGAAAAAGGGAGGCGGCCCCTAGCCATGGTGGTCCTCCCACCATGCGTCGAAGTTCCAGCTCCGCAGGGCGTGACGCAATTCCTTTTTGCTCAGCCCGAACTTGGCATAGATATGCTTGGAATGGGATCGCACCGTTTCGTAGGAGATGCCCAATGCCACCGCGATCTCGTAACTCTTGAAGCCCAGGCACGTGAGCGCGGTTACCTGCTGCTCGCGCTCCGAGAGCAGGTCCCAGATCTCCTCGTACTTGTGCTTGTCGGTGAGCGCCTTCACGCCGGTCTCAATGATGTCGTTGTAGACTTCTTGCTCGCCGCGCCGCTGGGAGACCGCCATCTGTTTGACGGTCTGCACCAGCTGCTTGTTCCTGGAAAAGATGCCGCGCAGCATCCACGGTCGTCTTTTCTCGAGGGCGTGGCGCAGGCGTGAAGGCAGCATGAACATGTTCAAGGCCGCAGGCTAGCGGGATTCTTTTCACGTGTATGTGCCTCCTGGGTGGCAGGGGTGTGGGTTGGACGGTGATCGTTCTCACCCAGCAGATATGCTATGCTTGCTTATATTATATAGAACAAATGTTCTGGAGTCAAGAGGCCCGGCGTCATGCGCATGCTGAGCAAAGGCGATTCCCGCCGGTGATAGAATGTCGAGCGTCATGCCCCGCGCCCGGCAATCCGTCGCACTGAAGCCCTACCTCATTGTGAATTCCCTGGGCCTCTTCGCTGCCGCGGCCGCAATGATCCTGATTGCCCGGAGCGGCGGCCTCTCCAGTCTCAGGCTGCTCCTCACTCTCGCCACCACAGCCCTTGCACTCGCCGCTGCAGGCACAGCAATTCTCTTCCGTCTACGGCCCGCGCGCGAACGATCCCTTGCAAAGTCCATCTCCGGTCAAGTGGAGCGCCTTGGCCATCCCCTCGCCATCCTTTTCATCATCTTCTGGTGTCTTACCTGGCTTCCGCCACAGTACACCGGTAGTGCCTACTACTACTTCATAGGGTTGTATCCCCTCATCCTCTGCGGGTTGCTGGCGATTGGATCCGCACTCCTGCTGTTTGTCATACCACAAGGGCGAAACACCGCAACATGGTGGGGTGACTACTTCAGTCAGCGACGCCCCGCGGTAAAGATTGCCCTGATTATGCTGGCCGCCTACGCCGTCGTGGCCATCCTCACGGCTGTCTTTCGCGTCCTCTCCGGCGCGGAGCCGTACTGGTATGGCGCTGGAATGCCACTGCTTGCGTATGAAGCACTCATCGCCGCCGTCATCGCGACCCTTGCCTACGGCCTCGAGCAATGGCGCGGCACACCTCGTTTCTCTGCCGACCTGGTCCTATTCCTGCTCATCTGGCTGATCGCCGCAGCCTTGTGGTCGGCTGTGCCCGTGCCCCCCAGCTTCTGGGTCACGGAACCGCGCCCGCCGAATTTCGAGTCCTATCCATTTTCAGACCCGGTCACTTTTGACCTGGGCAGCCAGTTCGCTCTCATTGGGCAGGGGATCTACAACCGCATGTTCTTTGACCGAGCCTTGTACATGAGCTTCCTGGTGTATTTGCACACGCTCGGGGGCCAGAATTACCAGCAGCTCATGTCGATCCAGGCCGCATTGTTTGCCGTGTTTCCCGCCCTGCTCTATTTGCTCGGCCGTCGGCTTCACAGCCGGACAGCAGGTCTTGTGCTGGCAGCTCTGGTCATCATGCGCGGCATCACCAGCCTCCCGGCCTCCGCCTGGATCGACACGGCCACCTTCAAGCACATGCTCACCGATTTCCCGACCGCCATCGGTGTCGCGGTGTATCTGCTGTTGGCCACCCATTGGCTCGAGTTGCCGCGCCAACGGCTGAATTCTCTTGCCTGGGCCGCGGGTGTGCTCGGGCTGACTTCTCTGCTACGCCCGCATGTGCTCTTCATCCTGGGCGGCACACTGATGCTTGCCTTGTGGGTGTATCGCCATCAACGCAAGGTTGCTGCGAGTGCCGGCGCACTGTCGCTGGTTGCTTTCCTCATTGCCGTCCTGCCGTGGATGACACTCGGGCCGAGCTCCGGCTCACTCATGAAATTGTATGGGCAGCGCGTACACGACGTCATCGCCCAGCGCTACCCCGCCATTCTGCCTGCTGCGACACCGATTCCGGATGGCATTCAGCCGCTGCCCGCACCCCTTGTCCTACCTCCGACAGCCGCGCCCCAACCAGTTACCGCGCCCGTAACCGCC
>DATDCZ010000209.1:0-4723 GCA_036524055.1 Anaerolineales bacterium
CGTGGTACGCACTGAGCACCGTGTGGCTGGCACGATTCCCGATCGATGTTGCGGCACGCATCTGGTTCGGCCTCAACCTGGCGATGTTCATCCTGGCGGCGTGGCTGTTGACGCGAGACCAACCGGGCCTGAAGTCCTGGATCGAGGCCGCGGCCGGATTGCTGTGGCTGCCCATGTTGGGCGGGCTGCTAGTTGGTCAGTTCAGCATGCCGCTACTGCTCGGCGCTGCGCTGATGGTGCATGCTCTGCGCCGCGAGACCCCCGTGCTCGTGGCCCTGGCGGCGACCTTGCTCAGTTTCAAGCCTCATATCGGCGGCCCTCTGCTGGTGCTGATCGTGGCCTACCTCGCACTTCGCGGGGATGCGTTCGCGCGCAGAGGCTTGCTGGCCGTTCTGATAACGGCCCTGGTGCTGTTCGCGGCCGGCTTCCTCGCCTCCCCGCAGTGGCCAACGGCCTATCTCCAGTCCCTGGGCGGCTTCAGGTCTGTGAGCGGAGTGGCGGCATGCGAACAGTGCGTAAGCCTGTCAACATCGCTGGCCCGACTCTTTGGCGGCGGATTGAATCAGGCGCTGTGGATATCAGGGGTAATCGCGCTCCTGTTGGCTGCATGGCTGACCATCAGATGGCGCGCGGTCAGCGCAACTGCCGGCAGCCTGATGGCGGCCGGGATACTGGCAACGCTTCTCGCCAGCCCGTACTTGTTGAACTATGACTACCTGTTGCTGCTAATGCCGTTCATCGAGCTTGCGCGGCATAAGCTGCCAGTCACTGGCCGCGTCGCACTGGGCATCGCATATGTGCTGCCATTTATCAGCCTGGGAATCTGGGGTACGGCAGGCAACGTCTCCATGATCATCTCGGCGTGCATCCTGCTCGGAATCGCGCTGGCGCTGTACCGGCAAGCCAACCCAGCAGGTGAGGCAGCTTGACGATTCACTGAGCCCGACATACAATGCCCGAACAACTGAATACGGCCAGACGCGGCGAAGCCGGTGGAATTCCGGCGCTGTCCCGCAACTGTGAGTCGGAGCGTGAAGAGGCGCAGTGAGCCCCTTCCGCCGACAAGTCAGGTCGCCCGCCCTGGCCGGTTCACCAAACTCCCGCGGCCAGGAGTTGGAGGACGACATCCTCTCACACCCTCCCCAGCCTGCGGCTGGGGATTTCATTATTGCCAGGCCTCCATCGACCTGCGCCGCCTGCGAGGACAAAATGCCAAGGAAGTACATCTATTTAGGTCTTGCAGCAATCCTGATGCTCAGCGCATGCGGCAGTCCCGCTGCAACGAGCCCAACGGTCAGTGTACCGATGACGCAGCCGGACGGCTTCGGTCATCAACCGACCGCGCTTGCGACTGCCCAGCGCATCATCTCGCTGGCCCCGTCCAATACCGAGTTGCTGTATGCGGTGGGCGCGGGGCCCCAGATGGTCGGACGGGATTCGTTTTCGGACTTCCCCGCCGAAGCGAAAAGCCTACCCGACATGGGCGGCGGCTTCGTGGCGCTCAATATGGAACTCATCGTTGCCGCGAAACCCGACCTGGTGCTGGCGTCTCCGCTTACTCCGCCGGAGCAGTTGGCTGACCTCAACAATGCAGGCCTGAACGTGCAGGTCGTGCAGAATCCAACGACCTTCGAAGAGCTGTATGCAAACATCCGGTCGGTCGCGAGCCTGGCGGGGCACGAAGCCGAGGGCGAGAACCTTGCCAGCCAACTGAAGGATCGCGTGGATGCCATTCAGGCGGCGGTTGCGCCGGCGGCGGCCAGACCGCTGGTTTACTACGAACTGGATGCCACCGATCCGAGCGCTCCGTACACTTCGGGACCGGGCACATTCGTGGACCTGCTGATCCGAACGGCCGGCGGCGTGAACTTCGGAGCAGACCTCGGCCAGGAGTGGGTGCAAGTGAGCGTAGAGGAGTTGCTGAACAGACAGCCGGACATGATCCTGCTGGGCGATTACACCTACGGCGGCGTGACTCCGGAGCAGGTGCGTGCGCGCGCGGGCTGGGATGCACTCACCGCCGTGCAGCGTGAGCAGGTATTCACCTTCGACGACAACCTGGTGAGCCGTCCGGGGCCGCGCCTGGTGGACGGGCTTGAGGCGATGGCAAAGTTGCTGCACCCAGACAGCTTCAACTGATAACCCGATGACAGACCGGCCCTCAAATAACCGCGAGCACAGCACGTGAAGATGACGCTGGGGCGCGCCCTGGCCCTGAGCCTGATGCTGCTTGCGGCCGCGCTTGTATTGAGCGTGGCCGTGGGCCCGGTGAACATTCCGCCGCGGACCATCTTCTCGGTCTTTGCTGCGAACCTGGGCCTCACACAGCCTCCGCTGGCAGCAACGGATGTCACCTCAACCATCCTGCTGGATATCCGGCTGCCGCATGCTGTGCTGCTGCTGCTGACAGGCGCGGCGCTAGCCGGCAGCGGCGCGAGCTACCAGGGCCTGTTCCGCAATCCGTTGGCTGATCCGTACTTGATCGGCGTGGCTTCCGGCGCAGGACTGGGCGCGGTGGTGGCGATGAGCATTCGCTGGCCGGAGGACCTGGCCGGGCTGTACGTGATCCCCGCGGCGGCTTTCATCGGTGCGGCGCTCACGGTGATGCTGGTCTACAGCCTGGCGCGCATCGGCAGGAGCGTGCCGACCACGACGCTGATCCTGGCCGGCGTGGCCGTCAGTTCCTTTGCCACCTCACTGACGTCGTTCCTGATGCTGCGTTCCAATGACCAACTCCGACGCGCTACGGGCTGGCTGCTGGGCGGCTCGCTCTTGAGCGGCTGGCAGCCCGTGATCGCGCTGCTGCCGTATGTAACGGTAGGTCTGGCGGCGCTGATCGCCTCGGCGTACGTGCTCAATGTGCTCCAGTTTGGCGAGGAGCAGGCAGCGCAGATGGGCCTGCCCGCAGAGCGCGTGAAGTTCTGGCTGATCCTGGCGGCTTCGCTGACCACGGCCTCGGCCGTGGCATTCTCAGGCATCATCGGCTTTATCGGACTGATGGTGCCGCATCTTGTGCGGTTGATCTGGGGAGCAGATTATCGCCGTTTGCTGCCGCTATCGGTTGTCGGCGGCGGGACCGCGCTCCTGCTGGCAGATCTGCTGGCGCGGACAGTGATCGCGCCGCAAGTCCTTCCGGTGGGGATCGTGACGGCTCTCGCGGGGGCGCCGTTCTTCCTGTGGGTGCTGAGGCGCTCGAAGAACCAGGGGTATTGGTGAGCGCGGCGGACAATGCCGCAGTCGGCATCGCGAAAGCTGAACGCTGAGACATGCTTCGCATTCATGAGTTGACGGTCGCATACGGCAAGCAGCGCGTGCTCGAGCGCGTCACGTTCGGTGTGGATTCCGGCGAGGTGGTGGCGCTGGTCGGGCCGAACGGCGCGGGGAAATCGACATTGGTTCGCGCCGTCAGCGGCGTTGTGCCGATCGAGCACGGCGAAGTGCATGTCGACGGCAGCCAGCTCTCCAGGCTTTCGACGATGGAGCGGGCGCGCTACCTGGCAGTGGTGCCGCAGGCGCGCAGCCTGCCACCCGCGTTCACTGTCTATGAGACCGTGATGCTGGGGCGTACGCCGCACGTGGGGTGGTTGGGCCGAACGGGCGCCCCGGACCGCGAGCGGGTGCAGTATGCGCTGGAGCACACGCAGATGGAGTCGCTGGCGGAGCGTTACGTAGGCGAACTCTCAGGCGGCGAACAACAGCGCGTGCTGCTGGCGCGCGCCCTGGCCCAGGACACGCCGGTGCTGCTGCTGGACGAGCCCACAACGCACCTTGACCTGCAGCACCGTGAGAGCCTGATCCGACTCATACGCGAGCTGGCATCCAGCAAGAACCTGGCCATCCTGATGGTGCTTCACGACCTGAACCTGGCCGGACTGTATGCCGACCGTGTTGCCATGCTGGTGCAGGGGCAATTGCAGGCGATCGGCACGCCGGCGGAAGTGCTGACGGCCGAACGGTTGTCGCAGATCTACCAGATGCCGGTGCGGGTAATCGCGCATCCCGAGTACGGCACGCCCCTGGTCCTGCCGGACGGGCTTGGAAAAGCCGGGGACAGAGGCCGCACGCCCTAAGCCGGTTCGTGGTAACCTAGCAGATGGAAGGGAGCCAGGGCAGGACAACGGCTCCTCGGATCCGATGATGGGAAATCCCAAATGACCACTCGACTTGTGCTTGTCCGCCACGGGCAGACCGCCTATAACGCCGAGGTGCGGTTTATGGGTCAGCTGGATGTGCCGCTGGATGAGATCGGGCGCATCCAGGCACAAGCCGTAGCGCGCCGCCTGAGCGGTGAACGGCCTGCGGCCATGTACAGCAGCGGCCTCTCGCGGGCTTTCGACACGGCGAGCGCCATACAATCGGCGATCCCCTCGCATCCCGAATTGCGCATCGACGGCAGATTGACCGAAGGCCACTTTGGACTGTGGCAGGGAAAGACGTACGACGGCCTGAAGATCAATGATGCCCAGAGGCTGCGAGAATGGGAAACAGACCGATTGAATGCCGCGCCGCCCGAGGGCGAATCACTTGGCGAGATTGCCAAGCGGGTGCAGGCTGCCTACAACGACATCATGGCCGAGAACAAAGACAAGTCGGTAATTGTTGTGGGACACGGCGGTTCGCTGCAAGTACTGATCGCGCTGGCACTGGGCCTGCCGCTGGAGAGCTACTGGAAGCTGTGGGTTTCGAACGCGTCGGTCTCGGAACTGCGTATCGACGAGTGGGG
>DATDCZ010000210.1:0-6566 GCA_036524055.1 Anaerolineales bacterium
GTAGCCCATGGCCGCGTCTGGACGCACATCCTTGCGGCCAAGGTTGAGATCGAAGATTATGGCGGCGGGAACAATCGGAACCGGGGCAGCGCCGGTCTTGAAACCGATGTTGCGCTCGGCGAGGTAACGCATCACACCGCCGGCGGCGTCCAGGCCGAAAGCGGAGCCGCCAGCCAACAGCACGGCATGGACGCGCTGCACGAGATTCGTGGGTTCCAGGAGGTCGGTCTCACGCGTGCCGGGCGCGCCGCCGCGCACGTCAACGCCGGCTATGGCACCTTTGCGACAGAGCACAACCGTGCAGCCGGTCAGTGCGTCGGCGTCCTGCGCGTGACCGACCTGAATGCCGGGGGCGTCAGTAATCGAGCCAGCACTGCCGGGTTTTGGGAGCGCTGACGCGGGGGAGTTCACTTCAGGATCCGTGCCAGCTCAAGGAACTCTTCCCACTCCTCGCGAAAGAAGTGGACAGTGATGTTGTGCAATTCGACGTGGTAGGTTGTCTCGCCATCCGGTTCCTCAGCCTTCCAGACGATGTAATTCTCGGTCTCAGCCAAGGTTTCGGTCTCGGGCTCGCGGTGATTGTTGGACATAGTAGGCTCCTTCTTGAACGTGCGGTCCCCCGCCGCGTAAGTGAGCAGACGATGCTACGGGCCGGGTTTCCGGCTGCGCAGCAATCTTCGCAGGTGGACCCAAAGGCGGCTCGGAGGCGGGGTGGGTGAGACTCCCGCCCCCTCCGGCCAGGGGTCCAAGTCGAGCATTTTCCTCGTGACGTAGCGCCAGACAAGCGACACAGTTGCCAGGATCGGCGCAGCGACCAATACGCCAAGGAGGCCCAGGAGCTTCGCGAAGATCAGAGCAGCGATGAGGACGGCAGCCGGATGCACGCGCAGCGCCTGAGCGATGACGCGAGGAGTGACGAAGTTATCGAAAATCTGATCGACGAGCAAAGCGACGCCCACCGCGAGGATGGCGTAGGATAGCGGGGCCAGGCCGAAGACATTTGAGGCCTGAAAGTACGCTACGAGCGCGAGGGTCGTCCATGAGACCATATTGCCCACCCAGGGAACGAAGCGGGCGAGGCCGGCGAGGAGGGCTATGGCGAGCGCATAATGGACGCCGAGTATCGAAAGCACAACGACATAGGTCAAGCCGGCCAACAGGAATACGATAATCTGACCACGCAGAAAGGCATTCCAGATCCGGCTGAGTTCCTGGCCCAACCTGCGGATGTCTTCCGCATAGCCCGGGATATTCACGGGAACGAGTGCGCCACGGACGCTGCCGCTCTCAGCAAGGACGAAGTACGAAACCAGCAGGACGAACAGGGACAAGCCCAGGAATTGTGCAGCGCCGGCAGCCAAGGTGGTCAGCAGCGTGCCAGTGCTGCCGAGGAGGGGCTGCACGATCCCCAGAATCTGGCTACTGAGCTGACTGAGGTCAAGGCGACTGAAGTCGATCCGGAACGGTCCAAAGACGAAGACCTGCCCCGAGAGACTGTGAATGAAATCGGGCAAGGAGGAAAGGCTGTCGCGCACGATCCCGACCAGGCTCTCGATCTGCTGGACAAGACCAACACCGCCGAGTGTGAGCATGCCGAGAAGCGCCAGGAAGAGCAAGACATAGATCAAGGCGACGGCCAGTGGCCACGAAAAATGGAGCGTGCGCTGCAAGAAACCGGCAACTGGATTCAGCAGGTAGGCCAGGACGAGGGCCATGAGGAGCGGAGCAATGATGCCGCGGAACGTGATGACGAGCCCAGCGATAATGGCGACGATGGTGAGGGCGACGACAAGCTTGGTGGTGGGTCCCCAAGTTGGTGAGGAAGAGGTGGGTACTTGATTCATGGTTGGCTCAGCCGAGTGCGTTCATTGTAGTCAAAGCACGGTGAAAACACAACCAAGATCGGGCACGACATCGAAGAAGGGCCGACAGGCGGCTGGGCGGGAGAACAAGACCCCCGCTGGATGCAGCGGGGGCCAAAGGTTGAGACGGGAGCGTCAACATCCGGAGAAGTAGGGGAAGAACACGCACCAGAGATCATTGGCGTCAATCCAGATCAGCAGCGAAAGTGCAAGGCAACCAAACGCCAGGATCTCCAGTCCCAGCACAAGCAGCCACCCATTCGCCGTTCGCAGCGGGCCTATCGGCCCAGATTCTGCAGGAGTGCGGGACACCGCAGGCTGATTACGGGCAGGACATGCCCATTATCGACGGGACGATGTTGAACGGGAAAGTGCACCAAAGATACAGCTGATCCACGGCGATAGCCACCACCGCGCAGAGGCAGATGAGCCCCACGACGCCGGCTCCAATGATGAGGGGCAGGTTCCTGCGACCAGGGGCGGCAGCCACGGGTGCAGCCATGGGGGTTGCAGGCATGGGAGCGGGGGCCGAGACGGTGGCAACCGCGGGGCGAGCGGCTTTGCGGCCGATCATGGTTGCGCCGGAATCAACCGCCAGTCCTTCGTACATGAGAACAATCTGCTCACCCAAGGAGACGATATCTCCGGGCTTGAGGACAGTCGAATTCGAGACGCGCTGGCCGTTGACGAAAGTGCCGTTCGTGGAGCCCAGATCCTCGATGACGTACTTCCCACCCTGAAAGGTCAACCGGGCGTGTTTGCGGGAGACCTCTGCATCATTAATGGCGACGGCGTTCGACGCGTCGCGGCCAATGATCAATTGATCGCCCTCCAACGCAAAGGTGACGCCTGGAGTCGGGCCCGAGCGCATCACGAACTGAAAACTGGCTGGCATGATTCTCCTCCTGAAGGAACGATTTGCACTGCAGTCTAGTGTACAGTTTTCATGCAGAAAAGTCAATTGAAAGCCGCAGCAAGCGGGCCCACGCGCAGCAAGAGGCGCTCAGGCCGTGCCGACAAAGTCAAGGCTGAAACCGAAGACCTCTCCGAACGCGGCGGCAACCGTGCGTTTTACGTGGGCCATCGAAGGCGGCTCGCGCAGCAGATCCGCAACACTAACGAGCGGGTGATCCGCCAGGCCGCAGGCAACGATCCCATCCCAGAAGCTCATATCCGGATTCACATTAAGGGCAAAGCCGTGTCGCGAGACGCCATTGGAATCCACCTTGACGCCAATGGCGGCAATCTTCGCCGGTTTGAGGCGGTCCTCAGGGCGGCAGCGAGGGCAACGGGAGTAGACATCTGCCTGGACCCAGACGCCGGTGAGGCCGGGGATCTGGGCGGCAGCGATCCCCAGCTGTGCGAGGGCAATCGTGAGGAGGCGCTCGAGCCGACGCACGTAGCCCACATAATCGGCCTGCGGGAGGCGATAGGAGGCCTCATCCGCGGCGGCACTGGCCGGCGGGACCGTGGTTACCTTTCCGAGCGGGATCAGGGGATAGCCGACGAGCTGCCCGGGGCCGTGATAGGTCACATCGCCGCCGCGATCCACCCAGCGCACAGAGACGCCGCGATCCCTGATCTCTTGATCGTTCCAGAGCAGATTCTCGGCATGACCGCGGCGGCCAAAAGTATAGATGTGAGGGTGTTCGAGGAGGAGAAGTGTTGGCGGGCGCAGGCGCTGGGCGATTTCAGCCGCGTAGGTCTCCTGGAGTTTCCAGGCCTCGTCATACTCGATCAGTCCGAGGTCGACTACGTCACACCGCATCATGGATAAGGCTTAGCCTGGCGAACAGGCAAATGAGGAAGCCGGGATCAGTTTTCAGGAGAAGAGGCGACGGTAAAGATTCGATTCAAGGAGGCCGTCCGGATCACAGCGACGCTTCAGGCGCTTGAACTCGGCGATGGTGCGGGCACCCAGGAAGCGGGCGGCTGTGTCAGGAAGCGTCTCACTGTTCTTGGCAAAATAAAACCGGCCTCCGGCGGAGACGACGATCCGGTCAAACTCCTGGAGCATCTGGTGCAGCTTGCGACGATTGCCGGCAGTGACCTTGAAGTCCATGGCATTGGAGAAGCCATCCACCGCATGCGTCAGGAGGAACCTGTCGGGGCGGTGGCGCTTGGTCACTCCAAGGTACGAGGGCAGGCCCGTCTTGTGCGACAGCCTGAGCATCTCGGTCCAGGCATCTTCGGCAGTTTCCTTCGGCAGGAAGGACTGGTACTCAATCAGACCGCCGCTGCCGTAGGCAAGCTCCCAATTGGGAATGTAGTCCAACAGGAAGTGAAAGGCGGCGTGAGACTGCCGGAACTTGTGATGCGACAGGCTGGTGAGGTATTTGCCCATATTGACAAGCGAGGTGCCAAGATTATTCATGAACGGGCCCATGAAGTAGTGCACCAGGGACTTGGGGAACACCCCCATAATGCGGGGCGGCAGTATCTGATTCTTCAGTGCCATGGTGCGGCGAGGATCGGGGTCCTCGCCCTGGTCCAGATAGCGGGCAGCATGGATCTGGCCGCGACCGAGCGATCGGCCGCGGGCGGTCGCATCCAGCCATCCGACGATGTAGTCGGAAGCGGGTGCATTCTCGAGCATGTCAGCCAGGTGCTCATGCAGGTCGCGTGACGGACGGGCAGAGACCTCCAGCAGCCCGGAGTAGACGCGCTTCATCCGGAGCTTGATGGAGATGAAGATGCCCAGCATGCCCAGGCCGCCAATCATGGAATAGAATAGGTCGGCGTTGCGCCTGGGGGAGCAGATGATCTTCGCGCCGGTGGGCAGCAGGGCCGTGAACTCAAGGACGTGCTCGCCGATGGGCCCGACGCGGAAGTTGTTCTTGCCATGCACGTTTGCAGCCAGGCATCCGCCCAGGGTAGTGAGCATGGTGCCGCTGACGACCGGCGGCCACCAGCCCTCCGGCTCAACGCGCTGCCACAGCTGCTGTATGGTCACACCGGGCTCAACGACGATCTCCCCGCTGGCGGGATCCCACTTGAGAATCCGATTCATCGCGGACATGTCGATGACCATGCCTCCCCCATTCAGGGAGGCATCGTTGTAGCTGCGGCCACCGCCACGCGCGGTGACCGTCAGACCGAGTTGTTTTGCGCGATGAAAGGCTTCGGAAATCTCATCAGCGTTGACAGGTCGAAGAACGTAGGACGGGAGGCGCAACGAGTGTCCGAAGTTCTCCAGATTCGCAAAGCGGGATGCAAGTGCTAGAGTGGTCACGAGAAGATCCTTATGAACTTGGCCGTGAGGGGCAGATGAGTCAGAACGACATGCGCCGGAAGATGAAAGAGGGGATGTTCCGGACGACCAGCATGGCCCAGGTCCAAAACCAGGGGGTATAGATCTGCTGTTTCCTACGGCGGATGGCGCGGTAGATATCATCCGCAGCCTTCTCCGCGGTGATGGGAAACATCACCTTTTGGGCGGCTTTAAGCATATCGGTCTTGACGAAGCCGGCCTTGACGGTGAGCACGCGGACGCCGCGACGCGTCAGCCGGTTGCGAAGCGATTCCAGGTAGGAAGTGAAGCCGGCCTTGGAGGCGTTGTACCCCGGATTTCCCACCCGCCCGCGATCGCCAGCGACGGAGGAGATGCCGACAATATGACCGCTTCCAGCTGCCTGGAACATTTCGGCGACCGGATTGAGCCAGGCGAATGCACCCACGAGATTGACCTCCAACATCTGGCGGTCGCCCTCGAAATTGTAGGACTGCAGCCCGGGAGGGAAGTTCACGCCGGATGCGTAGACGACAAGATCGAGGCCACCCAAGTCGGCGACAATCCTGCGCAGCAAATCAGGCACCTCATCGTAGTTGTGGACGTCATGCACGTAGGCCAGCGCCCGCTGACTGCCGGAAATCTTGTTGATCTCAGCCGAAAGAGAGCTCAACAGCTTCTTACGGCGGGCAACCAAGGCGAGGACATATCCCTCACGGGCAAGGCGCCGCGCCAAGGCGGCACCCATTCCGCTGGAGGCGCCCACGATCAAGGCACGCGGGGCAGGGCGCAGCGGCGTGGACAAAGGCACACTGGACTTCTGGGCAGGCAACGTTGGACTCCAATCAGGACAAGCAAGAATTCGGCAGGCGGCCGCCGTAATTTCCCGGGCCTCGGCTAACACCCCGCCAGCTGTGTTGAGATTCGGGCGGCTCCAGGGTCATCAAGACGGGAGGACGCCGCAGAGAATTATAGTCGAAAGAATCGGAGGTACTCGCGGGTGCGAACTAGATCCAATCTGCCTTGACCGTCCGCTCGTTGTGTACATTGCCGGTGTTGAGGGTGGTCTTTGGCTCAATCAATAACACCTGCACCTCGCCGGCTGCGACAGGCAGATGCTCCACGCCCCTGGGAATCACGACGAATTGACCTTCGCCGATCGCGAGGTCGCGATCGCGCAATTTGATCAGGAGAGAGCCTTTGACAACGAAGAACAGCTCATCTTCCTCAGCGTGCTGATGCCAAACAAACTCGCCCTGCAGTTTGGCAAGCTTGACATAGCTGTCGTTGAGCTCAGCAACGATGCGGGGATGCCAGTGATCGGAAAACTGCGCGAATTTGGAGGCGAGATCAACTACCTGCTGCATGTGAACTCCCGGAGGTCAGGGTGGATTCAAGCACGTCGAGGAGCTTGCGCGCCAATTGTTCGCGGCTGAAATTGCTCTCCAAGTAAAGGCGAGCGCTGGCGCCCATTT
>DATDCZ010000211.1:0-1717 GCA_036524055.1 Anaerolineales bacterium
GCGAGCTGGGTGGGTTGTGACTTGCCCGGCTTGAGCGCCGTAATATCGCTCGACAGCGCGTAGTTGAGCACCTGCCGGGCGCGGCTGCCGCTGATCTCGAGCACGCCGCCGGGGACCTTGTCGTCTATGTAATAGAAGTGCGGGTAACCGTGCTTCGTGGGCTTGAAGTCGATGCCCGCCGCGGCTGCCAGCTCGCGAACGCGCAGCCTGGCATCGTTCAACACGTTGAAATCGAGCTTGGCGCGCCGCTGGCGGCCCTTGTGAGGTGTATCCACCGCATGCGGTGCGCAGGCCAGCAGCACATCCGCCATGATGTCCGCGAGCTGGCGGGACCGGGTCACATCGAAGCCGCGCTGCGTGATCCAGGGCGTACCGAGGCGGATGCCGCTGGGATCGGCGGAGTTCTTGTCGCCGGGGATGGTGTTGCGGTTGACCACGATGCCGACCGTATCCAGGATGCGCGCGGCCTGATCGCCGCTCAGTGCGGTGCCGTCCGGGCCCTTGATGCTCGTGACGTCCACATTGAGCAGGTGGGAGTCCGTGCCGCCGAAGGGCACGCGCAGGCCGCGCTTCTTGAACTGATCGGCCATGGCCTGGGCGTTCTTGATCGTCTGGGCCTGCAGCTTCTTGAACTGCGGAGTGCGGGCGAGCTTGAAGGTCAGCGCAAGGGCCGCGAAGATATGCACGTGGGGGCCGCCCTGCTCGCCCGGGAACACGGCCTTATCGAGCTTCCTGGCGATGTCGGGGAAGGTCGTGAAGAGAACCGCGCCGCGCGGGCCATCCAGCGACTTGTGCGTGGTGGACATGGTGACGTGAGCGATGCCGATGGGCGAAGGCACGACGCCCGCGGCCACGAGCCCACCGATGTGCGAGATATCGGCCAGGAAGTAGGCGCCGACCTCGTCTGCGATGGCGCGGAACTTCTTCCAATCGGGGATCCACGAGTAGGAGGAGTAGCCCGCGATGATCATCTTGGGCTTGTTCTCGAGGGCAAGCTGCCGGATGTTCTCGTAATCCAGGCGCTCGTTGGCGTCGACGCTGTAATGGACGATCTTGTAGTACTGGCCGCTGCGATTGACGGATGAGCCGTGAGAGAGGTGGCCGCCGTGCAGCAGGTTTAGGCCCATGACGACGCTGCCCGGCTCGACCAGGGCGTGATACACCGCGTTGTTGGCCGGCGCGCCCGAGAGGCCCTGCACATTCACGAACAGCTGATCGGGCTTAACGCCGTTGGCGGCGAACGCCTCTGCCGCGCGGCGGCGCGCCAGGGCCTCGACCACATCCGCGTACTCGGTGCCCTTGTAGTAGCGCGGGTCGCTGTTGCGGCGGAAGTTGGTGAGGCGCGCGGCGTAGTCGAGGATCTCGGCCTCGGACATAGTGCGCGTGTCCTCGTCGGGGTAGCCCTCGGCATAGATATTTTGGAAAGCGGAGCCCATCGCATCGCGCACAGCGAGCGGGGCAGTGCTCTCGGATGGAATCAGTATCAACTTGCGGGCCTGCCGTTCGGCTTCAAGCTGAGTGAGTTCGTACACGTCTGGATCGAGCTTGGCGAGCGAACCGCGGACCAGGAAATCTGCCATTTCAGTCTCCGGGGTGCGTAAGCTGGGAGCGGAAGGACGAAACCGCGATGCAGGCGGGGGCGACGCAACCCTTGACCCCTCCACGGTGCATGCTTGTGAATTGTAGGACAAGTATAAAGGCGGGTCAAGTGAGAACG
>DATDCZ010000212.1:0-23447 GCA_036524055.1 Anaerolineales bacterium
CTGCAATCTCGGAAATTGGCGCTCACAACTCTTGTATTCCCACGGCCATTCGTGTAGAATGTGGGGGAAAGTGGAGCGAAGTGGAGGAACGCCGGAACACCCGGCGTTCTGCCATTAAGGTTCGGGATAGCACAAATGTTCTTAGGCCAATTCCAGCACACACTCGACGAGAAGGGCCGCCTGACGATACCGGCGCGCTTCCGAGAACTGCTGGATGGCGGCGCCTACATCACCCAGGGGCTGGATCAGTGCCTGGTGGTGATGACCTCCACTTCCTTTGCGCAGACCATGGCTGACCTGAGCGCAATGAACATGGCCGATCCGAATGCCCGTCTGCTGCGGCGGGTGATCCTCTCCAACGCCTACCCCATCGACATGGACAAGGCCGGGCGCATGCTTGTCCCGCAGCAGCTGCGCGAGTTCGCCGGGTTGAATGGCGATGCGATCGTGGCGGGCCAGGGCGATTACTTCGAGGTCTGGAGCACTTCGGCCTGGAACGACCAGATGAGGCAGATGCAGGACACGCAGGCCAACAACCAGCGGTTCGCGGCCCTCAACCTCGGCGGCAAGGCGGCCAGCTGAGCGCCTTCCATGATGCACACAACATGGCCGCGAGGCGTCACGAACCCGTACTTTACGAAGAGATTATACACGCGCTGCAGCCGCGCCCTTCCGGGCGCTACATCGACGGGACCGTGGGCGCGGGAGGCCATGCGCGCGGAATTTTGGAGGCGAGCGCGCCGGATGGGCTGCTGCTTGGCATGGACGTTGACGCGGCGGCACTCGAGCTGGCACGCGGGGCATTGGCCGGTTTCGGCGAGCGGGTCACGCTGAAACAGGCCTCCCACGAAAACATGCTGGACGCGATGCGCGAGCGCGGATGGCAGGCTGTGGACGGGATCGTTCTGGACCTGGGAGTGTCGTCGATGCAGCTGGACACTCAGGAACGCGGTTTTTCATTCCAGGCAGAGGCGCCGCTGGACATGCGCTTCGATGCGAGTCACGGAATGACAGCCGCGGAACTGATCAACACCGCAGAGGAGACGGAGCTGGCAGACATGCTGTTCAAGCTCGGTGAAGAGCCGCGCGCCCGCAAGATCGCCAAGCTCATCCTCCAGGCACGGCCGATCACCACCACCACCCAGCTTGCCGACGTGGTGAAGCGCGCCTACCACGAGCGCCAGCGCCTGCATCCGGCCACGCGTACCTTTCAGGCACTGCGCATCGCGGTCAACGACGAACTGGGCCGCCTGGAACGCACCCTGCCCCGCGCCCTGGAAGCGCTAAAACCCGGCGGACGGATGGCCATCCTCAGCTTTCATTCGCTGGAAGACCGCATCGTCAAGCAGTTCCTCCGGGAGCAGGGTAAGGATCAATTCAACCAGCCCTATATAAAGGAATACGAGACCGAGAGAAGGGCAAGCCTTAAGGAAGTCAATCGCAAGCCGATCGTTGCCGGCGAGCTCGAGAGAAGCACCAACCCTCGGGCACGCAGCGCCAAGCTGAGAGTTGCCGAGAAGATCTGACCTCATCGCAGCCAGATGAACCTGCCACAGGCGAGCCGATCCATCGAGCACTTCCTGCATGCATATGCCATGGCGCCGTGGCGCGCGCAGCGCCAGTGGATCGGCGCCATTCTGCTGGGCGTGATCGGCGTGGGCATGGTCGCCGCACTGTATCTCGATATCACCTCGCAGGCCGCCATCGCCGGGAGGCAGATACAGAACATGCGCGACGACATCGTGGCGATGGAGCTGGTCAACGCCGACCTGCAGTCGCAGCTGGCCCAGGCCACTTCCAGTTCTTCCATGGAAAAGCGCGCCCGCGACCTCGGCTATGAGCCGGTCAAGCCGGCTGACCTGCAGTACCTGCCGGTGCCCGGTTTCGTCGAGCCACAGCCAGTGATCCTGGCGACCGCCGGCGGCTTGCGCCCCAGTGCGGCCAGCGTTGCACCCGAATACACCGAATCGCTCTTCGCCTGGCTCGGCAGGACGCTCGAGGCCTCGGCGGAGAACCGGACGGAAGCCCGATGAGAAGCGAATACAACTGGCGTTCGCTCTTGATCGTGGCCCTGTTGGGCATCTTTGGCGCGCTGGTCATCGTGCAGATGGTGCGCATCCAGAACAGTCCGGAGGCGCAGGTCTTCCGGGCGCAGTCGGCGCTGTACGGCCGCAAGCTCGAGACCTTCCACCCGGAGCGCGGCGCGATCTACGACCGCAATGGGCGTTTGCTCGCGGGCAGCAAGACGGTCTACGAGATCGGCGTGGACTTGGCGAATGCCCGGGACAAGCAGGCCATCGCGGCTGCGGTCGGCATGGTGACCGGCAAGAACTCCGAGAACCTCTACAACGAGATGGAGAATCCGCCCGAGGGCGTGCGGTATCTCGTGCTGGCGGATTTTGTCGACACGTCGGCAGCCGAGCAGCTCAAGCAGGTGATGGACAGCGCCCGCCAGATGGCCGCGCCGGGTCAGGGAAGCCGGCTGCAGGGCATAGCACTGAACGCGCACCCGCAGCGCGATTACCCCGAAGGTGAGCTCGGCTCGAACCTGCTCGGGTTTGTCAGCTACGAAGGCCGGGGGTATTTTGGAATCGAGGAGAAGTACAACAGCCTGCTGGCCGGCAACGCCGTGCAGGTCTGGGTGCCGACCGATCCCAATCGCGCCATCGAGCTGCCCAACATGCCCACCGGCACCACATTGGTGCTGACCATAGACCGCGGCTTGCAGGCGGATGTCGAAGAGATCCTGGGCGAAGCGCTCTCCGACTACGGCGCGGACCAGGGGACCATCGTGGTCATGGATCCGCGCAACGGCGGCATCCTGGCGCTGGCCTCCTCCCCTCGCATGGATCCGAATGACTTCGGCAGCTACGGAAGCATCTATCACAACGCCAGCGAATTCGACCGGGCTGTGAGCATGCCCTATGAGCCCGGCTCAGTGATGAAAGTGCTCACCATGGCCGCGGCGCTGGATAGCGGCACGGTCGTGCCCTCCACGCCGTTCATGGACACCGGCGCGATCCAGGTGGGCGGCGCCATCATCCGCAACTGGAACGATGAAGCCTGGGGGCCGCAGGACATGGTCGGCTGCCTGCAGCACTCACTCAATGTGTGCATGGCCTGGGTGGCCGAACGCATGGGGGCAGACACGTTCTATGGCTACATGAATCGCTTCGGCTTCGGTCACCTCACCGGCGTGGACCTTGCTGGCGAGGCGGCGGGACGCTTGAAGGTGCCCGGCGACAGCGACTGGTATCCGGTGGACCTGGGCACGAACGCCTTCGGACAGGGCGTCTCGGTCACGCCGATGCAGATGCTGACGGCGGCTTCCGCTGTGCCGAACGGCGGGCGCATGGTGGTGCCTCACGTGCTCTCGGCCATGGTGCGCGATGGAAGGCAGTACAGCGTCCCCATCCAATACGCCGGCTCGCCCATCTCCCCGGAGACGGCCCGGACCCTGAATGAGATGCTGGCGGTATCGCTCGAGCAGGAATCCTCCAGCGCCCTGGTGCCCGGATACCGCGTGGCCGGCAAGACGGGTACGGCCGAAATCCCCGGACCCTACGGCTATGAGACTGGAGCCACCAACGCGTCCTTTATTGGCTGGGGGCCGGTGGACGATCCTCGATTCATGATCTACGTGTGGCTTGAGCGGCCCTCGACCTCCATCTGGGGCTCGGAGACCGCTGCGCCGACATTCTCGTTGGTTGCGCAGAAGGCCATCCTGGCGCTCAACATCGCACCAGACAGCGTCCGAAAAGAGATCGCGGCCAAACCATGATGCTCACGCTTGCAGACGCGATCGAAGCCATGACCAGCACCCGGCCGCCGGCACCTGCGGTGATCGCAGAGGCAGCTATCGATTCGCGCCAGGTGCAGCCGGGGTCCCTGTTCGTGGCACTGCGAGGTGAGCGCGTCGACGGACACGATTTCCTGGAGGATGCCTTTGGGCGCGGCGCTTCGTTCGCGTTGATCCAGCGCGACGCAGTTGGAACCTTCAAAACCGTGGACCTCCGCCCCGGCGCCGCCCCACCGGACGCGGGACAGTTGACCCCTCCGCTGTGCCTGCGAGTTGAAGATTCGCTTGCGGCGTTGCAGCAGATCGCGCGTTTCTGGCGCCGGAAGCTCACTCTGCGGGTGATCGGCATCACCGGCAGCGTGGGCAAGTCCACCACCAAGGAAGTGGTCGCCCAGGTGCTGGCGGAGCGCTTCCGCACACTGCGCAGCCCGGGGAATCTCAACAATGAGATCGGCCTGCCGCTGACCATGCTGCGCCTCAACAGCGAGCACGAATGTGCCGTGCTGGAGATGGGCTTCTATGTGCCCGGCGAGATCAAGTTCCTGTGCGAGATCGCCCTGCCGCAGATCGGCGTGGTGACCAACGTGGGGACTGTCCACGCCGAGCGTGCGGGTTCGCAGGAAGCCATCGCGCGCGGCAAAGCCGAACTGGTGGAGAGCCTGCCGGCCGCGCCCGAGGGGACGGCCATCCTGAACTTTGATGATCCGCTGGTGCGCGATATGCATCGCAAGACCAGCGCGCGCGTGCTTTACTACGGCCTGTCCAGGGAAGCTGAGCTGTGGGCGGATGACGTTGAGGGCCTGGGCCTGGACGGCGTGCGCTTCCGCATGCATTACCGGGGCGAAAGCATGCATGTGCGCATCCCGATGATCGGGCGCCATTCCGTGGAGACCGCACTGCGCGCCACGGCCGTAGGGCTGGTCGAGGGCTTGAGCTGGCAGGAGATCGTCGCCGGGCTGAGCCACGGGCAAACGCAGCTGCGGCTGGTGGCGGTCCGTTCTCGGACGGGCGCGCTGCTGCTGGACGACACCTACAACGCTTCGCCGGAATCCATGCTGGCGGCGCTCAACCTGCTGAGCGAATTGACTGCAAAGAGGAAGATCGCTGTGCTGGGCGACATGCTTGAGCTGGGCCCATACGAGCGTGAGTCGCACGAGATGATCGGCATGCGCGCGGCACAGGTGGCGGACGTGTTGGTGACACTTGGCCCGCGAGCGCACACCTACGCGCAGGCTGCCCAGCGGGCGGGCACGCCGTCCGCGAAGATCTATGAATTCAACGAGAGCGATGGGGTCATTGAATGGCTCCAGAAGAACCTCTCGGAGACCGATGTGGCCCTTCTGAAGGGTTCGCACGGTCTGCGCATGGACCGCATCGTGGCGGCCCTGGAGCAGGGTTCATGAAAGAGACGCCGCTGGCTCTGAGCCTGGCAGCTCTGGCGTTCGTGATGACCGTCATCTGGGGCGGTCCGCTGCTGCGCATCCTGCGTCACTACCGGGTGGGCAAGATCATCCGCGTAGAGGAGCCCACGCATCACGCCGTGAAGATGGGCACCCCCACCATGGGCGGCGTGATGTTCATCCTGCCGGTGCTGTTGCTGACCGTGCTGCTGAATGCCGTGGCGCTCATCGGCGTGGCCCAGGGTGGACTCGGCCGGTCGGTGCTTGTGCCGTTGATGGTGATGGTGGCCTTTGGACTGCTGGGGGCCGTGGATGATTGGCAGGGCATTCGCGGGCCGCGACGCGGCGAAGGCATGACCGCACGCACCAAGTTCATCGTGCAGGTGGTCCTGGCTCTGGGCGCGGCCTGGGTGTTGAAGTTCATGCTGGGCACACCGGACATGTTCGTTCCGGGCATCACGGGCTTCTTCGAGCTGGGACTCTGGTATGTGCCGATCGCGGCCTTCATTATCGTGAGCATGTCGAATGCCGTGAACTTCACCGACGGACTGGATGGATTGGCGGGTCTGATCGCCGCGACCGCGTTCGCCGGCTACGGCATGATCGCCCTCGGCCAGCACCAGGTGTACCTGGCGCGCTTCTGCTTCACGCTGGTGGGCGCGCTGTTTGGCTTCCTATGGTTCAACGTGCACCCTGCAGCGCTGATCATGGGCGACATGGGCTCCATGGCGCTCGGCTCGACGCTCGCGGTGGTGGCCCTCATGACCAGCCAGTGGATCGTGCTGCCGATCGTCGCCATTATTCCGCTCAGCGAGATCGTCAGCGTCGTGATCCAGATCCTGTACTTCAAGTACACAAAGGGCAAGCGCTTCTTCAAGATGGCGCCGCTGCACCTGCATTTTGAGCTGCTGGGCTGGAGCGAGACGCAGGTTGTGCAGAGATTCTGGCTGATCGGCCTGCTGGCCGTCATGATCGGTGTGGGACTGGCGCTGGTGTAGATGATGAGCCATTGGAGCGGCAAGCGCGTGTTGATCCTGGGAGCGGCCCGTCAGGGCGCCGCCCTGGCGCGTTGGCTGACGCAGCAGGGCGCCAGCGTAACGCTGAGCGACTCGCGCCCCGAGAGCGCCCTGAGTGAGACGCGCCTCGCCCTCCAGGGATTGAACATCACCTGGGCGCTCGGCGGGCATCCGCTCGAGCTGCTGGACCAGACCGACGTGGTTTGCATTTCGGGTGGCGTGCCGACGAACATCCCCATCCTGGAAGAGGCTGTACGCCGGGGCATCCCGCTCTCAAACGACACGCAGATCTTCATGGAGGTCGTCCCCTGCCCCACCGTGGGCATCACGGGTTCGGCGGGCAAGACCACAACGACCGCCCTGGTTGGCGAGATGGCGCACGCGGCCTTCGACCCTGCGGCCAATCAAACCGGGAAGGTCCGGCAGGCATTCGTCGGCGGCAATATCGGCGACCCGCTGCTCAATCACGTCGACCAGATGCAGGCTGATGACCTGGCCATCCTCGAGATCTCGTCCTTCCAGTTGGAACAGATGACGATCTCGCCGAACGTGGCGGCGGTGCTGAACATCACACCCAATCACCTCGACCGCCATAAGAGCATGGACGCCTACGTTGCTGCCAAGCGCAGGATCCTGGAGTTCCAGAAGGCGGAGGACAAGGCGGTCCTGGGCCGTGATGATCCGGGCGCCTGGGCCCTGAAGGACAGCGTCAAAGGCCAGCTGCACACATTCGGCATGAGTCATTTCGCCGGACCGGGCGACGGGACGTACTACGACGACGGGATCCTGTATCTGCTGGATCGCGGCGTGGACATACCCCTGCTGCGACGCGACAAGATTTCCCTGCGCGGGGACCACAACGTGCTGAACGTGCTGGCCGCCTTCGCCATCGGGCACGCGGCCGGCCTTCCGCTGGATGCAATGCTTCACGCGGCTGAGGCCTTCCGGGGCATGCCTCACCGCCTGGAGCTCGTGCGCGAGCTCAACGGCGTGCGCTGGTTCGACGATTCGATCGCCACGACCCCGGAGCGCGTGATCGCTGCCATTGAGTCATTCGAAGAGCCGATCGTGCTGATGCTCGGAGGCCGCGACAAGGACCTGCCCTGGGCGGACCTGGCCCACCTTGTATGTCAGCGTGTGGACCACGTGGTGCTGTTCGGCGAGGCCGCCGGAAAGATCGAGCTCGCCCTCCACGCAGCCGGCGCCAAAGGTCGCGCTGCGGCAGGCCGACCATACAGCGTGGCGCAGGCGGCGCATCTGCATCAGGCAGTCGACCTGGCGTATCAGGCCGCCGCGACCGGCGATGTAGTGCTGCTCTCGCCTGGCGGCACGAGTTTCGATGAGTTCAAAGACTTCGAGGAGCGCGGAGAAAGGTACCAGGCATGGGTGCAGGCGCTGTCGTAGGCGACCGGATTGCGAACGTTGCGAGCGCTCGCAGGCGGCACATGGATATGCCGCTGCTGGTCGCGGTCATCACCATAGTGGTGTTCGGCATCATGATGCTGTACTCGGCCTCGTGGGATTATTCGCTGCAGGAGTACGGCGATGCCACGTACATGTTCGTGCGCCAGCTGCAGTGGCTGGCAGTGGGCATCGCGGCAGCCGCCCTGCTGACGCTGTTCGACTATCACAACTGGCGCAAGCTGATCGTGCCGGTCATGGCCATCACGATCGTGCTGCTCATCGCGGTGCTGTTCATCAATGAGATCCGGCTCGGAGCCAAGCGCTCGCTCTACCAGGGTTCGTATCAACCCTCGGAGCTCGCCAAGCTGGTGACGATCGTCTACCTCTCGGTATGGTTGTACGCCAAACGCCAGGTGCTGCACGATGTCTCCCTCGGACTCGTGCCACTGGGCGTGATCCTGGGAGTCGTCGGCGGCCTCGTATACCAGCAGCCCGACTTGAGCGCCGCGGTGACGCTGCTGCTGCTCGGCGGATTGTTGTTCTTCCTGGCAGGCGGGGCCCTGCAGCAGATCGGCTTGCTGCTGGTCGTGGCCTTCGCGGCGGGATACATCGTGGTGCAGATCAATCCGACCGGCAGCGTGCGCGTGGCGGAGTTCGTGGCCGGGCTGCGTGATCCCACCCAGGCTTCATATCACGTGCAGCGTTCATTCGAGGCCATCGTCAGCGGCGGCGTCTTCGGCGTGGGCATCGGCCAGGCGCAGTCGAAGCTGACGGGGCTGCCCGTGCCCCCCACCGACAGCATCTTCGCCGTGGTGGTGGAAGAGCTGGGTCTCATGGGAGCGATCTTCCTCGTCGGTCTGTACGCGATCATCCTGTGGCGCGGGCTGGTCATCGCCCGCCGCGCGCCGGACATGCTCGGCACGCTTATGGCCACCGGCCTGGTGCTCTGGATCGGGCTGGAGGCTGTGATCAACATGATGGTGATGGTTGGACTGCTGCCGTTTGCAGGCAACGCCTTGCCTTTCGTCAGCGCAGGCGGATCGAACCTCGTGTCCTGCCTGGCAGCAGTAGGGATTCTTCTGGGCATCTCACGCCAGAGCGGCCAGATGCAACCGGAAGATGAATGGAGACGACCCCGTGCGACTGCTGATCTGCGCAGGCGGGACCGGCGGCGGCGCGTACCCCGCCCTGGCCACGCTGCAGGCATTGAACGCTGAGCATGCGGGCGTGGAGACCCTCTGGGTTGGCAGCGAGACCGGCATGGAAGCGGAGTTCGTGAAACGCGCTGGCATCCGATACGGCACCATCCCGGCAGCCGGGCTGCACGGCGTTGGTCTGCGCGCTCTGCCGGGCAACCTGATCACCTTGGCGCGCGGCGTCGGCGCTTCACGGCGGCACCTGCGCACATTCCGCCCGGATGTGGTCTTCTTCACCGGCGGCTACCTGGCCGCACCCATGGCAGTCGCGGCACGCGGCACACCGGCGCTGCTGTACGTCCCGGACATTGAGCCCGGGCTGGCACTGAAATTCCTGGCGCGATTCACAGATCGCATCGCGGTCACGTCCCCTGAGTCGCAGAAGTACTTTGGCAAGAAGGTCGTCGTTACCGGATACCCCGTGCGTCAGGACATGCAGAAGTGGACGCGCAAGGCCGGACGCGCGGCTCTGAAGCTGAGCCCGAGTGGTCCCGTTCTGCTTGTGGCAGGCGGCAGCAAAGGCGCGCGCTCGATCAACGAGGCGGTCATTGCCAATCTTCCGGCTCTACTTAAGCTGGCACAGGTCGTTCACATAACTGGCCAGGGAGAATGGGAGACCGTCCGGCGCATGACAGGCGGCCTCACAAAGTCGCAGAAGCTGCGCTACAGGCCCTTCCCGTATCTGCATGAGCAAATGGGCGCCGCGCTGGCGGCAGCGGACCTGGCAGTGATGCGGGCCGGCGCCTCAACGCTCGGGGAGCTTCCCTTCTTTGGACTGCCGGCCGTGCTGGTGCCATACCCGCATGCCTGGCGCTATCAGCGCGTGAATGCGGAGTACGTCGCATCTCACAAGGCCGCCGTGGTCGTTCGGGACGAGAACTTGCGCGAGGAACTGCTACCGGCAGTGGAAGGTTTGCTGGGCGGCACTACGCGGCGCAAGTCGATGCAGAAGGCGATGAGATCGTTGGCGAAACCGGATGCGGCTCGGCAGCTGGCAAATCAGCTGCTGGAGTTGGGAGGTCAGCGTCCATGATGAGCCTGGTGTACATCTTCTGGATGTACGTGATCCTGTTCGGCATCATCGGCATGCTGCGCGGCTGGGCCAAGGAGATGCTCGTGGCCTTCAGCGTGATCGTGGCCCTCACGTTGAACCACGTGCTGCGCAAGTATGTCCCGGTGGTGTCGCAACTTCCGGCTGAGAGCACGTCGCTGTTCTGGGTGCTGGCACTCGTCCTGATCGCCCTGGTCTTCTTTGGTTATCAAACTGTGGCCATCATCCCTCACCTGCAATCGAAGGCAACGCGCGAGCGCCTGCAGGACTCGCTTTTCGGAGCCATCGTTGGCGGCATCAATGGTTACCTTATATCGGGAACCGTCCTGTTCTACCTGGTGCAGACGCAGTACGCGGCCTTTCCCAACATCGTGCTGCCGCCGTCGCCCGAGACCGAGGCGGCGGTGCAGAACCTGATGGCCTATTTGCCGCCGCACCTTTTCGGCGAGCCGGCCATCTATTTTGCAGTCATCCTGTGTTTCATATTCGTGATCGTGGTCTTCATATGATGCCCGACCATGCCATTTCGAAGAAGCACGTCCACTTTATCGGGATCGGGGGCAGCGGCCTCTCTGCCATTGCCCGCGTGCTCAAGGAAAGCGGCTACATCGTGACCGGTTCTGATATGACCATGAGTCCATTTGCAGCCGACTTGCAGGCAGCCGGTGTGGAGGTCCACATCGGCCATGCGGCGCAGAATGTGCGCGGCGCCGATTGGGTCGTGCGCTCGTCCGCCATCGCGGATGGCAACGTTGAGGTGCAGGCGGCCAAGGCTGCCGGCCTCCCGGTCTATCGGCGGGCGGATTTCCTGGGCAAGTTCATGGAAGACAAGACCGGCATCGCCGTGGCCGGAACCCACGGCAAAACGACGACTACAGCCATGCTCGCCTTCGTCCTCTCGGAGCTGGGCCAGCAGCCAAGTTTCATCGTGGGTGGCGTGCTGACCAACTACGGCGTCAACGCCCGGGCTGGCAGTGGACGGACATTTGTCGTGGAAGCCGATGAATACGACCGTATGTTCCTGGGGCTCAAACCGCGCATCGAGGTCATCACAAGCCTGGAGCACGATCACCCGGATATCTACCCCACGCTCGAGGATATGGTCGAGGCGTTCGAGTCGTTCGTGTCGCTGCTGCCCCATGACGGCACGCTCATAGGCTGCCTGGACGATCCTGGGGCCTCGTCGTTGATGATGAAAGCCCGCAGGCTCGGGCGCAAGGTCATGGCCTACAGCCTTGGGCAGGAAGCCACCATCACCGCGCCGCAGTGGATGCAGGGGCGCAACCTGCAGCCGAATGCGGGCGGCGGCTTTGATTTCGAGGTGGCGACCAACGTGGGCAGCGTCAAGATGGTGAAAGTGGGTCTACAGGTCCCCGGCGAGCACAACGTGCGCGACGCGCTGGCGGCCCTATCGGTATGTGCGGTGCTGGGCCTCTCGATCCAGGAGGCAGCCGTGGCCCTGGCAAGGTTCAACGGGACGGGGCGGCGGTTCGAGATCAAGGGCGAGAGGCGCAGCGTCGTCGTAATCGACGACTATGCCCACCACCCCACCGAGATCCGCGCCACGCTGGCAGCCGCGCGCAGCCGCTATCCGGGACGGCGCGTGTGGGCGGTATGGCAGCCTCACACCTATTCGCGCACGCGGGCGCTCTTCGATCAGTTCGTGCAGGCCTTCGAGGATGCCGACCAGGTGATCGTCACGGAAATCTACAGGTCGCGTGAAGCCGAGCAGGACTATTCCGCGGAGCAGATCGTCCGCAGCATGGGAAGGGATTCAGCGCACTTCATCAAGACGCTGGATGCAACCACGACGTACCTGTTGGAGCAACTTCAACCGAACGATGTGGTGCTGGTGCTCTCGGCCGGCGACGCCGACCAGATCACTGCCGACGTTCTCGCAGGTTTGGGAAGAGAGGTGAGCCATGACTGAACCCATTCGACGCGTGCGCCTGGAACCGGAGCCGGCAGGGGCCAGTTCAGCCGGCGACCCATTCGCCCTGGACGTGCTCCTGATCGCAGATGAGCCGTGGGGCAGCAAACGGCGTTCAGGCCGGCGCGCCATCGCCGCGGGCCGGGTTGAATCCATAGAACCGCTCGACATGGAGACGGTGGTGCGCAAGCTCATCGCCGTGTTGAGCGAGGAGTCGCAGCCTTAGCGCGCTCCGGTGAGGCCCGCGAACATGTCCATTTCAGCATTGACCATGACCGCCTACTCCATTCTCGACCTGTTGAGCGCCAAATTCGGCGAAGAGGTCAAGACCAACGTTGTGATTGCGCCCTTCACGGCCGCGCGCATCGGCGGACGGGCCGATATCCTGATCGGCGCGCAGAGCGCCGATGACCTGGTCGAGATCGTCAACCTGCTGTGGCAGGAGGGCATCGAACCGGTCATCCTGGGCGGCGGCTCCAACGTCCTGGTCAGCGACAAGGGCATACGCGGCGTGACGGTGATCAACCGTGCCAAGGCCGTGCGGATCGATGAAGGCGAGAACCCCGGCGTGTGGGCCGAATCCGGCGTGGTCTTCAGCAATCTGGCCAACCGTTGTGCATTGAAGGGATTGACCGGCCTGGAATGGGCAGGCACCGTCCCGGGCACCATCGGTGGCGCCGTTTACGGCAATGCCGGCGCCTTCGGAGGCGATATGGCCGGCAGCCTGAAGTGGGCTGAAGTGCTCACGCATGCCGGACGCGAGCGCTGGCCAGTGGAGACCCTTGGCTATGGCTACCGCACCAGCGTGCTCAAGCGGCATGAGATCACCGGCATTGTGCTCGGCGCAGAGCTCAAGGTGGCGCCCTCCACCCGGGAGCTGGTCACAGCCAGGATGTCTGCCATCGGCGAGATGCGCAAGGCAACGCAGCCGCCGGGGGCGTCCATGGGCTCCATGTTCAAGAATCCACCCGGCGACAAGGCTGGCAGGTTGATCGAGGCCTCGGGCCTCAAAGGCCGGCGCGTCGGGAACGTGGAGATCAGCCAGGTCCACGCCAACTTCTTTGTCAACTACGGGCGCGCCAACGCATCCGATGTCCGGACGCTGATCGAGATCGCGCAGCGCACGGTGAAGGAGAAGACTGGCGTCGAGCTCGAGTTGGAGATCGAACTGGTCGGCGAGGACATGGAACTGAACGGAAAGAAGGCTTGAGCCTTCGCGGGATGGAACCGGGATGACTGAAAGCAGATGAGCGCACGGAAACGATTGCACCTCGCACTGATCTTCGGCGGACGCTCCGGTGAGCACGAAGTCTCGCTGATGTCTGCGCGCTCCGTGCTCTCGGTGCTCGATCCGGCAAAGTACGCGGTGAGCGAGATCGGCATCACGCTCTCCGGGCAGTGGCTCACAGGTGAAGATGTGATCGGCAAGTTCGAGAGCGGCAAGATCGCGGGCCTCGAGCCGGCGCTGGTGCTCCCCGATCCGTCTGCCAGCGGTCTGCACGCACTGCGAGGGAAGACTCTGGAGAAGCTGACTGACATCGATGTCTTCTTTCCCCTGCTGCATGGAACCTTCGGCGAGGATGGCACGATCCAGGGGCTGTTCGAGATGGCCAACGCGGCCTACGTGGGAGCCGGTGTCCTGGGCAGCTCCGTGGGCATGGACAAGGCGGTGTTCAAGGACATCATGCGCCTGCATGAGATTCCGTCGGTCGCCTCACTGCTGGTCCAGCGCTCGGAGCTGGAGAAGGACATCGAAGGCGTGATCGCGCGTGCAGAGATGGTCAGCCCCTACCCGTTGTTCACGAAACCCGCCAACCTGGGTTCATCGGTGGGCGTCACCAAGTGCCGTTCGCGCTCCGATCTGCATGAGGGCCTGATCGAGGCATCCATGTACGACCGGCGCGTGCTGGTGGAGCAGGGCGTGGCCAACGTCCGCGAGATCGAAGTGAGTGTGCTCGGAAATGACGACCCGCGCGCTTCCGTTCCGGGAGAAGTGATTCCGAGCCGCGAGTTCTACTCCTATGAATCCAAGTACATCGACGGCACCTCCGGTCTGCTGATCCCGGCCCCAATCCCGGCTGAGATCGCAGCCCAGGTACAGGACCTGGCGGTGCGTGCCTTCAAGGCAGTCGATGCCTCCGGCATGGCGCGCGTCGATTTCTTCCTCAACCGGGAGACCAATCAGCTGTATCTGAACGAGCTCAATACCATTCCGGGATTCACCAAGATCAGCATGTATCCGAAGCTGTGGGAAGCCTCGGGCATGCCGTACGCAGCCCTTGTCGATCGGCTGATCGAGCTTGCCGTGCAGCGCAAGGCTGACCGCGACCGGACCAGCCATTCCTACCGGAGCGGCGGATGAACCGATCCGAAGCGCGCTCACGCGCCGAGCATGTACGTCGACGGCGGCGGGACCAGGTCAGCAAGCGCCTGACCAATTCCGCCGTGATGGCCACACGGATCGTGACCCCCGTCACCGCGCGCGCGCGCAGCCTGCCCATCCCGATCCAGGGTGGGCGGCCCGCACTCCGGCGCCGCAGCGAAGTAGCCATTTCGATGCCGGGCATCCAGGTTCAGCTCCCGACGATCAGCTTCTCCGGGCCCGGCGCCAAGTGGCGCTTTGTTTCCTTCGGCCTGGCACTCCTATTGGGCGCCGCCTTGTACATGGCGGGCACCTCTGCGGCGTTCAGCACCGCCCCCATCCAGGTTAGCGGCAATCAGCGGATCGCGACCGAGGAGATCAACGCCGCCCTGGGAGTGACCGGTCGGCAGATCTTCACGCTTGTGCCATCCGAGATCGAGCGGACTCTCAGACTGAATTTCCCGGATACCTCCGCGGCACGCGTTGAGGTTAGCTTGCCGAACCAGGTATATGTCGACCTGGTCGAGCGCGTGCCGGTCGTCGAGTGGCATCAGGGTGAAGGCTACACGTGGATCGACGATAGCGGCGTGGCATTCAGGCCGCGCGGCGCTGCTGAGGGCATCATCGCGGTGCAGGCGCAAGATACGCCCAAGGCTGTGAGCCTTGCAGCACTCGATCCGCTGGCGCCGATGCCTTTCGTCTCACCGGACCTTGTCGAGGCGGTGAAAGCCCTTGCGCCTCACGCCCCTGCCGGCTCTGTGATCCTGTACGACTCACGCTACGGCTTGGGATGGGCGGACAGCCGCGGCTGGCAGGTGTACTTTGGCGACCAATCACGCGACATGCCTTTGAAGCTTCAGGTCTACGACGCCATGGTGCAAATGGTGTCGACCAAAGGCATTCGACCCGCTTTCATGAGTGTGCAGTATCCGACTGCACCCTACTACAGGATGACACAGTAGCATGGACGAGATCGTAGTAGGCATCGACGTAGGCACGACGAAGGTATGCACGCTGGTGGGACGCGTGGAGTCCGAGAAGTCGGTGCGCATCATCGGCGTGGGCATCGAGCCCTCGGAGGGCATCAAACGCGGCGTCATCGTCGATCTGGCGGCGGCCTCGCAGGCCATCACGCGCTCGGTGGAGCAGGCGGAACAAACGTCCGGCCTGGAGATCACATCCGCTCTCGTCAGCCTGGCAGGCGGGCATGTGTCATCCATCAACAGCCGCGGTGTCATCGCAGTTCCGGGCGGCGTGATCGATGCCACCGATGTCGCTCGGGCGCTGGACCAGGCACGGGCCATTGCCATTCCGCACGACCGCGAGGTGGTGCACATCATCCAGCGCGGCTTCAGCGTGGATGGGCAGGAAGGCACGCGCACCCCGGTCGGGATGCACGGCTACCACCTGGAGGCGGAAACTCACATCATCACGGCCGCCGCGGCCACGGTGGAGAACCTGCGGCAATGCGTGAATGCTGCCAGGGTGGATGTGCAGGCGCTGGTGCTGAACCCGCTGGCTTCGGCCGAAGTTGTCCTGACGGAGCAGGAACGGCAATCCGGCGTTGCGGTGTGCGATCTGGGTGGCGGCACGACAGACCTGGCCATCTATGTGGATGGCGACGTCTGGCACACGATGGTGCTGGCGGTCGGCGGCAATCACATCACGCAGGACGTAGCCCATGGGCTGCGCCTGCCCCTGCCGCAGGCCGAGGAGGTAAAGAAGCAGCAGGGTCACGCCGTGCGGTCGGAAGTGGGCGCCGAGGAGTACTTCAACATCAAGCCGTTCGGCGAGGACCAACCGGTACGCATCAACCGACAGGACCTGGCGCACATCATCGAAGCGCGCACGGCGGAGATCTTCAGCCTGATCCTGCAAGAGATCAAGCGCTCCGGCTACGACGGCCTGCTGCCTGCCGGTATGGTGTTGACGGGCGGCACGAGCGCGCTGCCCGGGATCCGCAAGCTGGCGGGTCAGGTCCTGGGCATGCCAGTACGCACGGGCCAGCCCGAAAAGATGAGCGGCCTCGTGGACAGGCTGAATTCCCCGGCCTACGCAACCAGCGTTGGACTGCTGCAGTGGGCGCTCACCATGCACGAGCAAATACTGATCCCTGGCAAGGGCTCACGCCGGACGCGGCGTGGGAAAGGAGAGAACACCGTGAATGTGAACATGGAAGGTGTCAAAGACTGGCTCAAGCGACTGCTACCTTAGTAGGCATCAAAAGCGGTCATTTTTGCGCTAAGGCCCCGGAGCCTGCCCGACTAGAATTTCGTCAGGTTCTCCAGGACCTGAACTGCAACCCGACCCTTTACAGAATCATGGAGGATCAACATGGACTCGACCAAGAAGAACCAACCTGTGGAAACGTTTGCCCGGATCAAAGTGATCGGTGTGGGCGGCGGTGGTCAGAATGCCGTCAACCGCATGATCGAAGAGGGCATTCAGGGCGTTGAATTCGTCGCCACCAACACCGACGCTCAGGCCCTCACCCTCTCTCGCGCACCCGTGCGGGTGAGGCTGGGGGACAAGCTAACACGCGGTCTGGGCGCCGGCGGCGACCCGGAAGTCGGCCGCAAAGCAGCCGAGGAATCGGCAGACGAGCTGTATAACGTCCTCAAGGGCGCGGACATGGTGTTTGTGACCGCCGGCATGGGCGGTGGCACAGGCACCGGTGCGGCCCCGGTGGTGGCGCAGGTCTCGCAGGAATGCGGGGCCCTGACCATCGGCGTGGTCACGCGGCCGTTCACCTTCGAGGGCGGACGCCGTTCGCAGGCGGCGGAAGCAGGCGTGCAGAAGATCAAGGAGCACGTCCATACGCTCATCTCCATCCCGAACGACCGGCTGCTGCAGATCTCAGATAAGCGCTCCAGCCTTGAGGACTCTTTCCGCATGGCGGATGATGTCCTGAGGCAGGGCATCCAGGGCATTTCGGAGCTCATCACTGTCCCCGGCCTGATCAACCTGGACTTCGCAGACGTGCGAACGATCATGTCCGAGGGCGGCGCGGCCCTGATGGCGGTTGGACGCGGTTCCGGCGAGGATCGCGCCAAGGCTGCGGCCGAGCAGGCCATCTCCAGCCAGCTGCTGGACATCACCATCGACGGCGCGCGCGGCGTGCTGTTCAATGTCACGGGCGGCACCAACCTGACTTTGTTCGAGGTCAACCAGGCGGCGGCGATCATCCGTGAGACCGCACATCCGGATGTCAACATGATCTTCGGCGCGGTCATCGAGCCCGATATGGGTGACGAGGTTCGCGTGACGGTGATCGCCACAGGGTTTGAGCGGAGCGGTGTGCCGCGACGCGCGCTGGAGAAGATCTCGGGGCACCTGGGCCGCCCGGCAAGCCAGTCGGCGCCCTTGGGCAACTCGAGCCCCTTCGCGCGGACCGCTGAGAATGTGAGCGTTGGTGCCGAGGTACGGCCCGCAGCGGACTCCCGATCGGGGTCCGCTCCGGCAGGCTACAGCACCGAGGACCTGGACATCCCGACTTTCCTGAGGAATCGCAACCGCTGATCCCAGGCGGTTCTGATCAAGGTACTTCTTAGTACTTACAGCAGGCAATCGTCGCCCACAGCGACAAAGGGTCGGTCCAGCAAGAGCAGCGCGGCTTCGCGAGAGGAGCGCTGCTCTTGCGCGCCTTGAGAGGGCGCATCAAGGAGCCTCGAGCGTTTCTGGGTTAGAATCCCTGCAATGAAGACCAGCTTGCCCCGCCGCGCACCAGATCACGACTCCTACCGCCTCCATCGGCGCCAGGTTTGGTGGCAGATCGTTTTGCCGGTACTTGTCGCGGCATCGGCTCTTCTCGTGGCGCCCATCATTGCCTGGCAAACGTCCCTGGGAGGAGCCGGCGACGTTGGCCGTTGGGCGGCCGTATCAACCATGTGGCTTCTGATCCCGGTGATATTTGGCGGAGCGATCCTGCTTGCGGCGATCTGCGGCCTGGTATTTGTTACAGTGCGCATAAACGGCTGGGTGCCAACATTCTCCTACCGCGCCCAGCGGATCGCTTCCCGCGCGGCAGATGGCGCGCTGCGCGCTTCACAGATCATCCGCCGGCCGGTACTGGCAGTCAAGGGCCTGGGCGCGCTGGCACGAACTGGATTCAAACGCTTACGCGGAGGCGCATGAGCCGTGGATAACAAGGGCAGAACCATCTTGTTCGGCATACTCATTGGGGCTGCAACCGGTGCGATCGCTGCCGTGCTGCTGAATCGGCGCGCAGAGAGCAGCGAACGCACCACCGCGATCACCGCAGGCGAAGGCCTGCAGCTGGGGGTCATGGTCTTTGGTCTGTTGCGAGCGATCGCGGGGTTGGCCGACACCGAGAAGAAATGAAGTCAAGTGCGGTGTCCGCTACCGGCACCGTATCGCCCTGCCTCCTGGTTGAGGACATCCAGGGAGAATTGGCGTTTCTCAAAACCGTGTTTGGGGCCAAGGTAAGCCAGCGCGCAACCGGCTTCCAGGGCACCGTGTGGCAGGTTGAGGTTCAACTGGGGGATGTAACCCTGATGATCGGCCGCGCTCACAAGGACGGCGTGCCCGTCACGGCGATGCTGTATGTCTGGATCGACGATGTGGACGCAGTCCACACGCGCGCGATGGCGGCGGGTGCCACGCTGATCAGCGCGCCGGTCGATCAACCCTCCGGCGTGCGCGAGGCGGGTTTCAAAGACCCGCAAGGGAACATCTGGTGGATCGGGCGTCGTCTGAAGAAGCCCTCGAATCGCGAGGTCGACCGCCGCCTGATGGAGCAGAGGCGCACCCGGCTTTGATGCCGGGTCAGGCCGGGATTCTTCCCTTCAGATTCTCGGGAGTAAAGGGACCTGGCTCCGCGATGAGTGCGGCGGCCTGCTCGCGCTTCTCCCACACATTCCACAGCAGCACACCCCGCACGCGTTCGTTCTGCAGGTAGTAGATAACGCCCTGCTTGAACGGCTCGATCCAATCCGCAAACGTGTTGGATCGGCGGCTGAACTCACCCACCGCCTCGTAACCCAATTCGAAGAGATCCGAATAGAAATAGGGCGTGTGTGTGTAGGGCTCATTCGCGCCTGCCATATTGCGCCCGGCTTGCTTTCCCATTTGGAGCGCATTGTCCTCATGTTCGACGCGCACGACGGCGCCCAGTGCGGCGTGCGGGAACTTGGCCACGTCACCCGCCGAATACACATCCGGCGCCGAGGTTTGGAGGCGGCGGTCCACGAGAATGCCATTGTCGACGGTCAGACCGGCCGACTTCGCCAGATCAACATTGGGTTCCAACGCAAGCCCGGCCACCACGCCGTCAGCTTCGAGTGTCTTGCCGCCCCGCGTCAGCACCACCAGTCGGGTCCCCTGCTCCTTCACTGACTCGGGCACATCCTGCAGCAGCAGCGTCACGCCCTTCTGGCGGTAGTAATCGTTGAGGTAGTCCACCAGATCCGTGGGGAAGATCCGCCCGCCTATGCCCCGGCCGCGGATCACCATCGTAACCTTGCGCCCCTGCATCGTAAGGGCGGCGGCGATCTCAGATCCGATGAAGCCGCCGCCGATGACCACGAATTGTTCGCCGTTGTCGGCCAGGGCGCGCAGCCGCTCATAATCTCTCAGTGTGCGATAGTAGATGACGTGCCCGCCTCCAAAGGCCAGTCGATGCGGCGTACCCCCGGTTGCCAAGAGCAGCTTTTCGTAGGTATATTCCTCGCCCTGATCGTCTGAGACGAGTTTGGCCTGAGGATCCAGTTTCACCGCCGTTCTTCCCAGCACCATCTCGACGCCGAGAGTCTCGGTTCCCCGCCAGATCTTCGCAAGCGGCTTCCCCTTCCACAACGCCTTGCTCAGGGGCGGACGCGCGTAGGGCGGATCGTTTTCGCTGCCGATGAGGCCGATGCTGCCCGCGGAATCCAGCTCGCGGATCCCACGCACTGCGGCGTCCGCGGTCATGCCTGCTCCCACGATGAGGTATTTGAGGTGCTTCATTGTTTGCTCCGATGCGTATCCCGAATGTGCGCACCCGCGTGCGCTTTCCTGTACGATCAGGCTGCGCGAGGCGCGGCCTGCAAGGCGGAACGAATCATCAGGAATTCAGTGATGTTTTCGCTGGTGAGCAGACCTGCCAATCTGCCGCCGTGGGTCACGGGCAGGGTCTTGGCGCCGCTTTGCTCCAGCCGGCCGAGGGCGGTCTCAACCATTTCGTGCGTGTCAACCTGCGGGACATCCCGCCTCATCGTGGCAGTGACCATCTCACCCTGGCCCGAAGCAGCCAGCGCCTTGATCAGGGCGTCGCGTTCCAGCACCCCGAGCACGCGGCCGTCGTCGACCACCGGGAAATCATGTTGCGGGCCGGACAAGATCAGCTCAACCGCCCGCCCAAGCGTGTCGGTTGGAGCCAGGCTCTGGAAGTTGGTCTGCATTGCGCGGCTGACGGGAATGCCGCCGAGCGCGTGCTTGATGCGTGCCATGCTGGCCTCCTGCTCGGCACCGATCCAGACGAAGAAGGCAATGAAGAGCAGCATCGGATCGCGAAACAACCCGACGAGGCCGAAGAGCAAAGCCAGTCCCTGCCCCACCGTGGCGGCGATCTGCGTGGCCCTGAGGTGGTCCATGCGCATCGCCAGGATGGCGCGCAGCACGCGACCGCCATCCATTGGAAAGGCGGGTATCAGGTTGAAGGCCACCAGGAGCAGGTTAACCGCCATCAGCCGCGGCAGAATACCTCCGGACGTGGCACTCAGGAGATTCGAGAATTGCAGCTGGCCGGTCAGTGCCAGGAAGACTGCCAGAACGAGCGCGATGGCCACACTGACGGCTGGGCCCGCCAGGGCGACCCATAGTTCTTCGATGGGCTTTTCGGGGATCCGTTCGAGCCGCGCCACGCCACCGATCGGGTAGAGCGTAATATCGCGCGTCTTCACGCCAAACCGGCGCGCCATCAGCGCATGCCCATACTCATGCAGCACGACGCAGGCGAAGAGCGCAAGAATGAACAGCACACCGCCAGCAACGGCCCGGATGCTTTGCGATTCAACCCAATACGAGTACGCCACCCAACCCACGATCAGCAGGAAGGTAGCGTGCATGTAGATGTCAATATCCCAGATTCGTGCGATCTTCCATGACCATTTCATGTGTGCCTCCGGACTTCAAGTTGATTATAGGCACTGCCTGTGCGGCACAAGTAAGAGATCTGTATGAAATTCATCAAAGCGTGGAGTGTTCTGCGCGTCCTGCGCCAGGCGACCCCCCTGTGAGGAATCCGTGTTGTACGCACTGAATTCAGCGTCTTTTCAGCTGCCGATGCACGGCCTCCGGCTGCGACGACCGAAAATCCCCTGGCGCGGGTCCTCGACGCTCCCCAGCCCCCAGGAGGAATCTTAGGCCCCGGTGAGCTTCTTCAGCTGGGCCTCATCAATGATCTTGACGCCCAGGGATCTGGCTTTTTCCAGCTTGGAGCCCGGATCTGCGCCGACAACGAGGTAATCCGTCTTCTTACTAACGCTGTCCGTCACCTTCCCGCCCTGGCCCTCGATAAGGCGTTTTGCGGCGTCACGACTCATGCCCGGAAGCGTGCCCGTTACGACCAGGTTCAATCCCGTCAATGCCCCGGCCGACTTCTTCTTGCCCTTCTCACCCTTGGGCCAAACGCCGGCCGCCTTCAGCTTCTTCAGAACTTTCGCGTTGGCTGTGGTTGAGAACCAGTCCACCACACCTTCGGCAATGTTGGGACCGATCCCCTCGATCTGCATGAGTTCCTGGGCCTTCGCCTTCGAGAGCTCATCCAGGTCCGCAAAGGACCGGGATAAGTCTCCGGCCATGACCTCACCGACTCCCCGAATTCCGAGGGCGGTGATGAGCCGGCTGAGGGGTTGTTTTCGAGATTCCTGGATCGCGGCGAGTAGGTTTTCCGCAATCTTGCCCGGCGGCTCGCCGCTGGCCTTGCGGTCCTTCTTGGTCAGTGCGTCCAGGACCTTGGCCCGCGTCAGTGTATAGAGGTCTGCCACGTCCTTTACGGCCCCGGACGCGATCAGCTTCTCGACGATCTTGTAGCCCAATCCGGTAATGTCCATCGAGCCGCGCGAGGCAAAATGCTCAATGTTGCGCAGCAGTTGCGCCGGGCAGGCGACGTTGACGCAGTACCACGCCACCTCACCTTCGAAATGCTCCACCGGTTCACCGCACTCGGGGCATTTCTTTGGTGGCACGTACTTGCGTTCAGAACCCTTGCGCGCATCGGTCACAGGCCCGATGACATACGGGATGACCTCGCCAGCCCGCTTCAGCAGGACGCGGTCGCCTATGCGGATGTCCTTTTCGGCAATGTAGTCGAAATTGTGCAGCGTGGCGCGCTCCACCACCACCCCGCCGATCTCTACCGGCTCCAGCACCGCATTGGGGATCAGCACGCCCGTGCGCCCCACGCTGACGCGGATATCCAGCAATTTCGTGGTTACCTCGCGGGCGGGGAACTTGAAGGCGATGGCTCCACGCGGATCCTTCCCGACAAAACCCAGCTCGGCTGCCAGGTTAAGGTCGTCGATCTTGATGACCACACCGTCCGCCTCGTAGGTCAGCGTGTCGCGCCGCATTTCCCAGGATTCGGCGTAAGCGATGGCCTTTTCGAGATCGGCGAACCTTTCCGTATCGTGCGTGACCGGGAAGCCGAGTTTGCGCAAGTAGGCCAGCAACTCCCACTGGGACGTCGGCACTACGCCGCCTTCGGAATAGACGATCTGGTAGACCAGGAGAGTCAGCGGCCGTGAAGCCGTGAGTGTAGGATCCAACTGCCGCAGGGATCCGGCGGCGGTGTTGCGAGGATTCAGGTAGGTCTTCTCACCCGCCTCTTCCAGCTTGCGATTCAGCGCCTCGAACTCTTTCACCGGGATGAAAGCCTCTCCCCGTACGACTAGGACCGGGGGCACAGCAAGCTTCTCTGAGGATGAGACAGGGATACGCAGCGGTATCGACTTCAGTGTGCGAAGGTTGGCGGTGATGTCCTCCCCCACTTCGCCATCCCCCCGGGTTGCACCCTGCACAAAGATGCCGTCGCGATAGTGCAGGACGACCGAAAGCCCGTCGATCTTGGGCTCCACCACGAATTTGGCGGAGCCCACGCGCGCATCCAGCTTCCGGACGCGCTCAAACCATGCGCGCGCATCCGCCGCGCCAAAGGCATTTGCAAGCGAAAGGATCGGTGCGGGGTGGCGCACCTTAACGAATCGGTCAGCGGGCGCGGCACCCGCACGCTGCGTGGGAGAATCCGGCGTGACCCAGGAGGGATTCTGCGCCTCGATCTGCTTCAGCTCGT
>DATDCZ010000213.1:0-6244 GCA_036524055.1 Anaerolineales bacterium
TCGGATGTTTCCATTGTCCGTAGCCGCCCTTTGATCCAGAGCGATGCCATTCTGGATTACGGTCATGTGCTCGCGGCGAATGCCAGCCGCCGCGGCTTGTTCAAGCACTTTTCGTGATACGTTGACCAGTATGCTCGCCAACCCTGCGTTCACCAGCCAGCCATGCAACCGCTCTATCATCCTGGGGAATCCCTCTATGATGCCGTGGTGCGTGGCAATTCGCACCGGAATTCCAGCCAGCCAGGCAAGCGGCAAGGCCAGAATGTTGCTGTCATATGTGAACGTCTCAATGACGTCGAATTTCTCCTTACGGAGAAGTCGCCACAATCGCCCCAGACCAGACATGAGGCGGCCCACCCGCACCATACCGGCCTCCTCGTGTGCCAGGGAGCTCAGGGCAATAATCGGGAATCCTGCTTCAGCGCTCCAGGCCTCGGCAAGACCCTCTTTATCATAGAAGAACGCTGCGCTCACGCGATGCCCGCGCGAGCGGAACCAGCGCGCTTGATCGATCAGCAGGCGCTGCGCTCCGCCCAGTGCCATCTGTGTTCCGACGAAGAGGATTGACAGCTGTTCTGGCACGGGCGGCTTAACCGACGCGTTCTCCGGAATATTCACGGTCGGCCGACTAATCTCTTGGCGGCACGCCCTCGGTGGTGCCGCGAGCGGGGGCTATGCATGCTGGGTGTCTTTGCCTCTGAGTCTCGCGACCCAATCCGGAGCATTCCGTCCTGCCAAACTGAGCGCACAGAGGGCCATATCCTCCAATCGGAAGGGTTGCTGCAACCATGCCCGGAGTAAGAATGTTCGTGCCTCGCGCAGGTGCCGCCGCCGGAAGAGTCTGATTCCCGCGGCGTGGTATACATTATAGAGTGCCTGTCTCCTGAGAGCCCCAACGCGCGGTGCCTCGCGCTCTGCCGCTCGCGCGATTATCTGTACCTGACTTCGGACGGCCAAGGCAATCGAGGTGGATGAAAGGAGGCTATCCTCATGCAAGCGCAGGACAGCCTCCGCCTCCGAAACGCATGATACCGGGTATTTCGCCGCAAGCCGGAGCCATAGATCCCAGTCCTCGCAGGGTAAGGCATCTGTTGTCTCGTTGAACAGCCCCACAGAATCAAGTGCACGCCGACAAATTAGTGGTGTAGATGCCACGATGAAGTTGTGCAGGAAAAGAGCCCGCAGTATGTCGCCCCCCCGTACGGCGGCGCCGATGGGCGCCCCTAATGTCCCCGTTGCATCGTCGAGCCACTGTGTATCGCAAATGACCCACTGGGTTCTCTCCGCCCGTAATAGACGCATCTGCTTCTCGATCTTGCGCGGTTGCCAGTAATCGTCCGCATCGATGAACGCTACGAAGTCACCTCTCGAATCAAGGATCCCCCGATTGCGGTGGGGCCATCCTCCGTGCGCGGCTGCAAGGTAGCGGACTTTGCCCCCATACGCCTGAATGATCGTCGGCGTGGCATCCGTAGAGCCGTCATCGACAACGAGCACTTCGAGTACTGGGTATGTCTGACCGAGTACAGAATCAAGCGCTTTACCGATCCACCGAGCTGCATTGTAGGCACCAATGATGACTGATACAGTGCCCGCCTCCCCATTGCTCACGTCGCGCCGCCTTCAGCTTCAAGAATTCGCGCGTATACGTGCATGTGCGCCTTCGCAACGTTTCTGGGGCTCGCATCGGCTCTGCGCTGCCTGGCAACCAATCGCCGCATTCGTGCCAGGCGCTTCGGGTCAGCACTTAGTTTCCTCATGGCCTCGGCTAGGGCAGCGACATCGCCGGGGGGCACCAGTATTCCCGTCCGCCCATCAATCACCATCTCATGCATGCCCCCTACGCGCGAAGCGATCACCGGACGGTCAAACGCCTGGGCAAGGGAGGCGATTCCTGACTGGGTGCCCGAGGTATAGGGCAGAACCACGATGCCCGCCGTCGACATGAGTCGGGCAGCGAGCCTATCAGATACGTAGCGATTGATGACCCTAATGTTCGGGCCTCGGCTCGCGGAAAGAGACGCGGAAGGCAAGCCACTTCCAACCAGGGTAAGCGTCCAACCTGGCATGTCGCCGCGAATCGAGCTGTAGGCCTCAAGCAGCTCATCGATTCCCTTGTAAGCCTCAAGGCGCCCAAAGAAGACGATATGTCGCCCCGTCTTGGCGCGCGGCGATGCCCACCGACGGAACAACGTATACACCGGGTGAATGATGACGCTGATCTTGTCTGAGGTAAAGCCCCGATCTATCAGCTGGTTTCGGCCGGTGTTCGTGAGCACCACAAGGTGCGTGGCAAGACGCGCGGTTATGGAGTCTGCCCATCGGATTGATCTCGGCGCGCCGGGATGAGCTTCAGGATCGTGAACTGTGTAGATTAGAGGTACGTGCAGGAATCTCGTGATTATGCCGATCGCGGGATTCAGCTCGTGTACACCGACGACATGTACGAGATCTGGCTCGAGCGCCGAGAGGCGACGCCAAAGCCTGTACCATGTTAGTAAGTTGGCGACCGCCAGGATCGTCCCAAGTCCCCCTTTGCCAAGGTCGACTCTGACCATCTTTGGCGTGCCATCGAAGTACCCACGCTGCGCCGTATTCCCAACAACGACACTCACGTGGCACATTGGCGCGAGTGCATTCGCAAGCTCTGCAAGGAAATGCAGCATGCCCCCACGCCGGGCCAGGGAAACCAGCACAACTTTCATGAGCGCCCTAGCGACGCGGCCACATTGCGATACATCTCGATGACTTGTGGTTTGACCGTCGAAAGATCTAGGCGGTCAGTGACAAGATGCAGATTTCTTTCGGCCGCTTGATCGACCAGGGCGTCATCCGAGAGCGCTCGTCGGATGGACTTCGCAATTCCGGCAGGGTCCCCGGGCTCGACTAGCAGCCCGTTCCTGCCGTGCGTGATCCATTCAGCGGTCGACTCCGTGTTGGATTGGATCGGAAAGGCTCCCATGGTCATCGCCTCAAGCATTGCATTTGGGATCCCGTCCGTGATGTTCACCGCGATCGCCAATCGCGCCCTGCCGAACAGCTTCAGGATTTCAGTATGGGGGCTGCGCTCCAGGATCCGGAGGTTGAGGCCGGTTCGAGCCCGCATTTCCGCCACAGACCTTCGGACCGAATCCGACGCAACGTACACCACGATCTCGTAACCCGACAGCACATCGCTGCACAGACCCAGGGCGTCGAGCGCGTCCTGGGCGCGCCCCGCCCAGCCTTGATAACCCTTCACCATGATCAGCCGCCTCGTATGCACCGGGCCGGGCGCCATCAAGCGGCGCATCTTCTCGACCGGGTAGCCTCCTGAGCCCGGCAGTACGAGCGGAATCTGACCGCGAAACCCGAGGTCGCGAGCCAGCGCTTCGTCCCTGTGACAATCCGGAATCAAGTAGTCGCATGTCGAAAGCAGCCTCTGGATTTTCTCCAGGTGCGCAGGGAAATGCTGAAAGTAGAACAGGTCGCTTCCCCAGGTGCTGAGGATGCATGGTGCTCCAAGATCCCCCACAATGTCCATCACCGGCAACAGTTCATAGCCCTGCGTCTGCAGCTCGATGGCATGGATTACGTCCGGCTTCAGCTTCTGTATGAGAGCGGCAAGGCGCTGAGCTCTCCTCCGGAAGAGTCGGCGGATGAAGAATCCCGCCAGGGAGATCGGGAAAGGATCCCAACCGCGCGTGAGGAAGAAGTCGTGCCCGTAGGAAGGCTCCTTCGCCAAGATAGGTATCTTGCGAGGTAGCAGCAGGGAGTACTCGGTTACGCCTTGAAGCTCTGCGTGAGGAAAGCTCCCCAGCATGTCGAAGACATGCAGGTCCCAGCCCTGGTCCGTTAACTGACTGATCCACCGGGCTGTGTGGATGCTGATTGCCTGGGCAACGAACAGAATCCGGAGGTGCCTGTCAGACGGCGGCATTCGACTTGTGCCCTCCTGCAAAGGTTAGCGCCACCTCCTGATGGCACGACGTCGGCACGAATCCGTCAAGTGCAGCCACGTCGATCCGCTGGTCGGCATCAAATCTGTCTGCCAGCGCCTCAACAGAAAAGCCGCTTTCTGAACCCGTGCGGTTATTGAAGACGTCCTGCACGCGGTTCAGGGGGGTGCTGAATGCCACTGATTTCTCTAGGCAAAGCATCGCAGGCTGTCGCCCGGCGTACTTTCGCGCCCGGAGTGACATTTCGCTCTCCAGCGCATTGGGGTTTCCGAAGGAAATTCCCGTGACAAGATTGAGAATTGTTCTCAATCGATACACGGAACTCGAAAGTTCGAATGGATACCCGAAATCAGCATCCGCTCCAACCCACTCGTACTTGAGCAGGCCACCACCGGCGTCTCGGAATCTGGGGAGGGATTGGCGGCGCTCCAACACGTAAGTATGGGAAGTGTTGGTCCCCAGTCGCAGGGAGAACCCAAGTGCATCCTGATTATGTGAAAGAGCAGTTTGGGCCTCCCCGAAAGTGACAGCTCGGACGAAGATGGTGTCGTCCACAAGGAACACGACGCAGTCTCCGGGGCTGTATTGTGCCGGCCGTCTTGAGACTTTTCCCAGGAAACGTGAGGCCGCCGATTCGGGTTTCTTCTCAAACCGCGGGGCGATTTCGGAGCCTAGTAGCCCAATCACTTGCTGACGAAATGACAGCTCCGGAACGAAGCGGGCCTTGCCTTCGTAAGCCCTCGCGAGTTCTTCGTACTGCCTCTGGAATCGCGGCGAAGTCACCTTGTAGAGCACGGTGATGCTCATGGTTGACGCGTCAAATCCATGCCTGTAGAGCGATGCCAAACAGGCGTCCAATTGCAGGGCCCGATTCTTGCTGAAGACTATGCTCAGTAACATATTCGCCTGCTGGCGCACCGCCAGGCATTATGCCCGGCGGTGCGGTTTCGCATTGTAAATGCGAATGATGTCATCAATTACCTCAAGTGTATCGTAACCATTCACCTTGGCCCAGTGCCGGAGTCTGGCCAGGCTGGGATAGGCCGCGCCCGAGAACTCCCGTGCGTCGTCTATCAAGATCACGTGATCGGGGTGAGAACCCTGCGCACCGATTGCCGCCAGTTCGGTCATAACGGGCGTGATCTCGGTGCCCCGCGCGGTCGCGCCGCCAGAGAAGTGGGCATCCAGCCAGAACACGGCTGGTCTCTTGAGAGACTTCAGCACGAAAGGCAGAAGTTCCCCGCTGTTTCCTTTCAGGACATGGATGTGAGATCGTCCCTTAAAACGTTTGATCGCCAAGTCGCCCAGCACCGGATCTAGTTCGATGGTGTAGATACTCTCAAAATCGCCTGCCACAGATTCCACCATCTCGCCTTCGAAGGTTCCCGTCTCCACCAGCACATTGACGCCTCGGCTTCTGGCGGCCGACCGCACCGTCTCTTGTTTGAGCAGGGGAGGTGGCGGGACAGGCCTGCCGGAAGTCTTCCAACGCTCGTATTTGATGCGTTCAGTTGCGCGTCTTCGCCAGGCAAAATACGACCGAATCCAGGTCCGCACGACTGGAATAGGAAGTCCTTTTAGAAACGCCTTGAGTTTGGGGGTAAGAGTACTCACGAGTGCTTAATGAGAGCTTGCCGTCTGTTTGGGCTACATGCCCCACATGGCTGCACGTCTTGGGGAGGCAATCCAGGCCGATATACTCTCGGCAGCAACCTACTTACGTCGCGATGTGTGCCCCGCCCCGTCTGAGGTCGAACGTTCGAGATTGGCGACAGACGTTCCTCACGCAAAGGGGCCGCTCGCGGTGGCTTCTGCTCCGCGGGCGGGCATCAACGCATCCTACCTCAATCATGCGGTAAGACTGACCGCTCAGGGAGCGCGCCTCCGACCGCTCGAACGGCCCAGTCAAGCTTCGGGCGCGTAGCGCCAATCCATTTGCCATAGTCATCGAGCCCTTCCCGCCCAACGTCGTGGATGTCAAAGACGAGCGCGTCCTCCATCATGATGCCGGTCGTGCCGCGGTAGTTAGCCATGAAGGTCACCGTATATGTATTGTCGTTCAGAAGGCGACCCGGAATTCGGCATACGGCTTCCACTAGGCCGTACCCCTGAGTTCGCCGCTCCGATGCCGTGTTGAATATGCAGACACCTTCTTGGTTGTAGAGGTGGAAATTGAAGTACAGGGGCAGATCAGGTCGATAGTTGAATATCCTGAAAGTGAGCTTCAGTGGGGTATCCACTGTCCAGTAGTCTGGATGGTGCCCCGCCTCGGACTCAATCCCAACGTGCATCACGCGGGCGGTCTG